>SCTZ01000232.1 GCA_004297765.1 Chloroflexota bacterium
CCGCACGGCGTACTCTTCCAGGGGACCGGGGGCCGGTGGACAGGGGGCTCGTTGCGTCATCGTGACACCTCCACCAGCCTCCCGGATAGCAATATCTATTCCACGGTTAACAAAGTACCGATAATAAAGGGTACCGCCGAGAATCGTCCGTAGATATGTGATAAGAGTGCAGAAATAACGCCGTCAGGAGTTGAACCGACGCGGCCAATGACACTGGCGGTCTTTGTAACTAAGCTTGCTGTAGCGGCTTAGGAATGTGGTATGGACTGGTGGAAATGATCAGCGTCTTCGTGGGGTAAGTGGTGCACAGCCACGTCGAGTCTGAAACACCCACCCAGAGCCTGGACATATCGGCGCAAGGTCGTGAGTGTATAGGATTCATAGCCGCGCTTTTCGATCCGGGCTACTTGAGCTTGAGAGACCCCCAGCCGTCTGGCTACCTCAATCTGGGTCAACCCAGCCTCCTGCCGAGCCTCCACGAGTTGCAGCCAGAGATCCTTCTTGCTGGACTCCTCCTCGTAGACTCTCCGAAACTCGGGATCAGCCATCTGCTTGGCCCAATATTCCTCGTAGCGGCTTTGTCCCTCGCGCTTTGCGTTTTCAGTGTTCATACTTTTATCGCCTCCCTTCCTCGCGTGCTAGAAACCGGAGATAACGGTTTCGAGCGATTTCGAGTTCTCTTCGCGGTGTCTTTTGTGTCTTCTTCTGGAAACCATGCAGGAAGATAATCCGCCTACCGGAGAAGAAGAAGTAGACGATCCGGTAGATGTTGGTGCTGCTCTCTTCCCTGAGCTCCCAGAGATCTCCTTCCAGATGCCGCGCCAGAGGCGCTCTCGCCTGGAGATTCCGGATTCTAAGCTGTTCCATGGACCAACGAAAGCGGGCCCGAGTCTTAATGTCGAGGCTATCCAAGAACTCCTCAACCGGACTGGTGCCATTATCCTCAACATAGACTTCAGTTGTCCACTCTGGTGGTCTGCTCATCGATACGTATTTTAGTATATTCGGCCGAGAAGATCAAGAGGTATGAGAAGGCGAAAGGCGGTAACAATGCTGGCAGTCCACCGCCTGGCGGTAGTCACGCGCCTTCCGTCAATTGTCTATAGCCGCACGACGTAGGGCGATCCATGACCATGGGCCACTACTTGCCTCATCGGAAGGCGATTGTGCTTCGTCCTGCCGAGCCCCTTCGAATGGTCAAGACCCTGGCCCACGAGGTGGCACATCATGAACTCGCTTACACCTTCCCCGACGACAATAACGTGGCCTCGACAAGAGGCGAAAAGGAAAGCATCGCTGAATCCGTGGCTTATGTGGTCTACGCACACTTTTGGATTGGATTCTGGCGTGCGGTCCTTTCCCTACATCGCGCTCTGGAGCCAGGACACGGCGGTTCTGAGACACGTGCTGGGTACCGTGCAGAAGGTAAGTGCGCGGATCGTCGATGGGGTTGAGCTAACCGACGTACGGTCAGATTAGGGCCGTCTAGCTTGGCGGGCATACTGTGTAGAGAAGCGACAGAACAGGCTACCACACGAACCGATGTGCCAGCATTTGCGGCAGAGCTTGGCAGATTCAACCCGACGTGTTGTCGCAGTCGTGAAAGACGATTTCCGTTTGGTTCTCCGGATGTGGATCGACGTGAACATGTTTGAAAGCATCCCAGGAAGGGTAGATGCAGATACTGCTGTATCCGCCCCCTGCGGGGTTGATATCCGAACGCCAGCATACAACCACTTGACCAGTATGAAAGACAACGCCGTCCATTACTCGACCTGGGCCGCTGACACCGGAGGCGTCGAAGTTGCGGAACACAGTAAACAGCCGAGGTTCGTTCACAATTCTCTCCTCGGGATTGTCAGTGCGTAAAGAAAGCCGCCATTGTTCTCGTGGTTCTCATAGACCAACATGCTGGGGTCACTCTTCGGTAACATCACCTGTCCAAACCGCACGGCAATAGGTGCAGGAATCGCAGGGAAGACGTGGATGCGGCAGTCGGCCCCGTGTGCGGCCCTGATACGCGCAAACAAGCTCCGCATTGTCTGAGCAAAGGAGTCCAGTTGCTGCTTTGATCTGAGGTAGACGCGGCTGGGCTCGGGCACAGTCACCTTGTACGTGCAGTAACGCCCGGTCATAGCAGCGGCAATCACTTGATCGTGGACAACGCCACTAAGAGAGAGATTCAAGGCAACGTCTCTATACCCACCAGCCTCTTCCAATTCAGGGACGCTGACAATGTACTTCGTCTCCTGCTCCGAAGGAGCACACCAACTCCACGAGCACAGATCCCGGTGATACTGGTACACGTCAGACGGGATCGTGTCGCCGATTTCGCATCCGAAATGCATTAGAAGCGGGATACCTGCCAGGGCAAAAATCGATAGGTGGTCGATACCATCGGTGCGGCAACGCTGCCGGACGCGCGTCTCGATGAGGCGGCTGACCTCATCCCGCCTGCGTTGGAAATAGTCAGGTTCGCCATCTCTGTAGGGGCTATATGTTAGATCGACCTGGATTGGGACTCCGGCAGGGTAACGTGGAAGAACCGCTGCACGTGCCTGCTCGAATGCAATTGGCGGAACGCGGTTTCCAATGTTGTCCGCAAAGAACAGAAGATGGGTCTTCTTGTCCTCATCAATACCGGTCAGGAATTCAATGCGCTGCTCGTGCTTGCGTTTGAACTCTTGAAGCATATCTACCGGATAATCGATCGGGAAGTCGTCTATCAGAGTGTGGTGCTCATCGCACATGAGCATAAGGTTGCTGAATTCTTTTGCCAGCTGCAGCGACAGTATTGGATGGCCTCTGGGTCCGTCTGGACTATCCGCGACGATGTGCGCAATATAAGCCGCATTGATATCCTGGCGCGTGAGATCGTCCCGCCATAGGACCTTGGGACAACCAGGAAACTCGCAACGGCCACCGGCACGCACCCACAATCGTATCACGACCCTAGGTGGGATTGTCGTTCTCGACACCGTCAGCTCCAAAGTGGCAGTGTTCACCAATGAGCATGCAATGAGAACCGCGCTTCGCAGCCTCCCATATGCGCAGGCTTCGCTTGCCGACTATGACGAAGTACAGATAGTCGCCGTCAAAGATATCATCCCTGAGCTTCCGTTTCCAGTCACGCTGATCAACATCGGATGGGGTTGGGTGATCCTCCGGATGCGTGTGCCATTCCCCGAGATAGACGCAGGTTCCTCCGCTTTCGCGCCATCTTCGGTCGATTATCGCTTGGTGCCGGCGACGTGCCCGGTAAAAACCATATCGACGTCTGATATCACCTGGCTCTGGGACGGTGACCTCATCCACGACAATGTCAGTACTATCCACGATATGGCGCCCGAGCAACAGGCCACCTGCCTCATTCTTGTTGGGTGTGTCCTGCACAAAATAGAACAGCCGCGTCAGGGCGTATGTTCCTATCTCGAGTTTCCCTCCATCGGCCTTCGTAAAGATCGGCGGTCTCATCAACTATCGTTCTGCGCAGACTGGGCAAAGGGGATTGATGTATTCAAACCTTGTGTCATGCAGTTCCTGCACTCCCATCTGGTAACGGGGCGAGAGTTGGAAACCGGCAGCCAAGAAATGCATAGGCAGCCCTTTCCATGAGAGCAGAGGGCTGGACGGCTCTTGCCCCAACAAGGCCTCCAGAGAGAGCGAGACCGCTTGATCTGCTGTCCGCTCTGCATCAAGCGCGCCGTAGGGCGTGTACAAGCTACCGCAACCAAGATCGTCTTTGCCGAAGACCTGGCCGGGCGCAGCGAAGGCGGCACGGTTGGCTAGCGAGCTTTCCCCTTTCCAATACGGGGTATACAGACAGCGAAGGCAGCCCGGGCGTCCAGGCAGAGCAAGGAGGACATGGCCACCAATCCCATATGGCTCAAGCCATGCAAACACCATTGGCGGGGCACCGTCGCTTTTGTACAGTAGTTCATTTAGGTAGAGCTCGACGGTAGAGTTACCTGTTGCGAGGATGATCAAATCAAAGTCGTTGGGTTTGACCCGCCCTGCGGCGAAGGACTCCTCAATCCGTTGCTGGTGCACGGCGACCGTTACGTAAGGGTATTTGGCAGCGATTTCCTTCCGTAACGCTTCCACCTTCGGGCGATCGATGGCACTGTTCCCGAGAACATGTCGAAACGTAATCTCCGGCGTCATCACATCAGGGTCAACGAGCGTCAGGTGTCCTATCCCTGTGCGAGCCAGCGCTAGCACTATGTGGCCGCCGACCGCGCCACAACCGGCGACCAAGACGCGTCTCTTGTGCAAATCGATCCGCCCACCGCCGCGCGGAAGGAGGTAGGCAATGTCATAGCGGTGAATCTCCAAGGGCACAGGCGGGTCTTGTGCCCTGCCCGCCAATAGGGGATGCCCGCCATTCACATCGCGGAAAAGGAGACCGACCAAGATAACACCGCCACTAGGGCGAGGCACACCCAGAATCACCAACTCCTCACTCCTATGTCTCTTGCAGAGCCGTTCGACCTCTCCGTAGGCTTGCTCAGGAAGGCTTGTGCGCACGATCCCACGGATTTGCTCAATAGTCCACAATCTGCCCCGCCTTGGGGGTGGAACTTGAGGGCTAGTGATTAGAGGTACGTACAGTGCGGAGTGCCGGGCTGTCGGCTTGTGCTTCCAGTTCTCGCCGTTGTAGTACGATCGCACGTCGTCATCTCTATCGGCCACCAAGACGAAGTTCTGCCCAGCACGATAGGCAACCACCTCGCGCGGCACGCTATCGACGTGTAGAAATGACGATATGGGGACCTTGAGCGCTACTCGGTGCCAGTAGGCGGCGAGTTCATCCGTGAAGTCCGCTCGGTTTTCACCGCTCACACCTCCGGACAGCACTGCAATCGCGCGTGCCAGGGACTCGCGCAAGATGCCGACAGGATTCGCCGCGTCGAGGAGAAGCCCTTCAGTCTGTGCAAAGCAGACGTAGCCGTCGCCATCGACCTCGACATGTGGAATGAAACCCATCGCATCGGCCGGCACGAGGAAGATGGCGGGCAACGACAGGGGGAAGCGGCCATCGACACCCACACGCAGTCGGACTGGCTTGCCGGCGAATGTTGTATCGGCTTCGATGGCGCACGTGATACTCCGGTGCCTAAGCTCGCTAAGCTGACTCTGGCTCAGCAGCCGCACATCGGCCAGGAAGTCATCGTTTGCGAGGGCTAGGAGTGCTTTTTCTTGTCCCGCTACGTCGAGCATTGCGCCGAGGCACTGGAGGAGATAATTGCAGGACCACGCTTCTGACCAGTATCCTTCTTGGGTGGCACAGGAAAGTCGCTACCAAACTGCGCCTGGAGCAGTTTGCATGCCTCTACAGGATCCGCTTCTTCCTGGGCAGCCTCGATGGCATCCAGAAGCGTCTGCAGCTTGGTCTTGAGATCGCCCATCTGCGCGTCGGTCATCTTGGTGAAGATATCACTACGTGGGACAACAGGTAATGAAACGATCAGGCGCTCGACGTAATCACCGCTACTGTACACGAACTGAAAGTGGTCGACCATTGTCTGGATGAACCGCCGGAGTGCTTCAAGGTCGTCGTAGCTGGCGGCCTTACTGAAGGGATCGACAGTCTTAACGGGCATAAACCAGTAGTAGGCGGCGACTGTGATTCCAATCCCTACCGGTGCAGCGTTGCCGGTGCTTGGGAACTTGACATCTCGCCAGCGTTTCAGGTAGCGGACAGTTCGGCGAAACTGTTTGGCGTCGTTGCTATCCTGCTGACACTGTTGAATCAAGTCAATCAGCCCCTGAGGGTCAGACTCCTCCCAGATGCGGTTTGCAGCGGTCGAGTTGCATTTCCCCTTGGCAAGGTAGTTTCTGCCGTCGGGATTGCTGGATTCGTCGGAGTAGACCGCCAGATCTACGTGGTAGATCGCCTCGTCTCCTTTTTGATACCAGACGGTCACGCAGTTACGCCGGATCTCGACCTTCTTCGTGTGACCTTCCACTGCGTTATAAACCCACTCCTTGGGTTCGACCGGATCGGCATAATCGGCCTTGGCTATCCTAAAGGATACGCCCACATCGATGTCGAAGTCGTCGTTAACGGGCTTGGTTCCTGTACCCATCGCATAGCCGCCCTGGTTGAACACCCTGTACTTTGGGGCTGCCTCATCGCTGCTGTCAAACAGTTCCTTCAACCCTTCGTCAAGGCGCTTGAGTACGCGGTCGCGCTTCTCTCGAAGAGTAGCGTTCTCGTCAAATCGGCCGACCTTGATCGTGCCGTGGAACTGCTCCAAGTACCGCTGCACGTTTGCCATTGCCTAATATCCTCCTGCACTATGTCTTCCATACAGCCAGATTACAGTCTGCACGTTCTGTTCAACCTCCAAATGCTATTCGCGCCGAATTAGCGCGAATACTGGTGGGTCAGGCATCGTGTCACGTCTGGTGAGTGTTGATTATGAGAGCTGGGATATACCTGTGGTTCGCCTTCTGATACTCATAGATTACGAAAGGTGGATCGAAAGCCTTCACGGCCCGACCGAACTCAATCGCCACAGGGGCCGGCACCGACGCAAATAGGTGCACGGTACGGTCGTGACCATGTGCCTCGCGGATGAGGGCTAGCAGTCTTCGGACCTCGTACCCAAACATCTCAAGGCGCTTTCGGGAGCGAAGAAAGTCGACGCTTGGGTTGGAGGCGCGGATTTCATAAACGATCGCATCTTCGCCCACGTATGCGTCCACCTTTTCTCGACCTATCGATGTACTCACCGCCAATATGAGGGCAATGTTCGCTCGGCCATCGTCATCCACGTCAGGCTCGACCACCTCGTAGAACTGCTCGGCTTCCTCTTCCGTTTTCCATGTCCACTCTTGCGAGTCGCGGTGTCGTTGATATAGATCGATGTGATGGAGATCGCCCAGCAGGTGTCCGAAGTGGACGAGCAATGGGACAGGCGCAAGAGCAAATACCGAGATGTTTTTCATGCTCTGTCCGCAAGGATGCCGCCGGAGGAATTCTCGCGTTTGGATCGCGATGCTCTCCGCGGTGACCTGGAAGAACCCATCGCTCTCCGCTGAGATATTGAGGCCGCTCAGATCAATGACCCACGCGTCCTCTTCAGCCGGGTAGTACGGCAAGATTGCTCGGAATGCGGCAGTCTGGTCAATCTGGAAATCCCTAGCATCGATGGATACCTGTAGGAGGAGCACATGGGTTTGGGCATTCTCCTTAGCCTCTGTTAGCATTCGAATCCGTTGCTCATGCTCTCGCTTAAATTCAAGTAAGAGTTTTTCAGGGTAATCCGACACTTTCTCTTTGTCATCAACGATCTTGCCGTGTACCCGGCACGTAAGCATGAGGTTTCTGATGTCCTTCTCCAGTTCTTTGGAGCGAACCGGATCACCTCGCGGACCGTCCTCGCTGAACGCTACAATATGAGAAATGACGGCGAGATTTGATCGCTGCTGCGTTAGTTCGTCTTTATATAGAAGCTCGTTGCACCCTCTGAATTCACAGCGCCCGGCCGCTCGCGCCCATAACTCGCGCTGGATTTGATCTGGAATTCGCGGGCGAGAGCGCTGCTCGCTCATACTGATACCCCCTTGCCAGTGGTCCTACTGTCGCCCCTACCAGACTATGTCGCTCCAATACTGAGCGGTTAGAGCTTTCTCCGCTTGGAAGACCACAGTTTTCTTCGTTGCATGTGGTATGGCATCGGTGATGATGTTGTTGGTGTTGGCCGGATCGACTAGCCTTATGGTCGCCATGTGGTCTCGCAGGAAGGCGAACATGGCCATCAGCTTGCTATCGTGGCCGTAAACCTGGCTACCTTGGAGCGCACGGATGGTCAGTAGCTCCAGAGCGAAGCTGCGCACCCCCAGACCATGGCGCACGTTCCACAGTTTCACGAGCTTCATCGTTTCTCGCAAATTGCTGTTCCGAATGGTCTCAATGTGCTGCTTGATGCTCGTCTGCAACCAACTGTCTGTCTCACTGCGATAGAGGTTGGCGTAATCAAACGTCGCATCGATGGCACGTCCAGGTACGACATCAATCGAGAAACCCGCACTGTAAGGGATACGGATCGCGACATCCTTCTGCTGAAGGATATAGCCGGCTGCCGTGAGAGCATGATATACGTCCCAGTAGATCGTCTTTAGAGAGGCGTTCGTGCCAAACGGAAAGTAGAAAACGATGTCAAGGTCGTGATACGCGGCGATCATCGTATCCTTCCCGTACGAGCCGGCATAGTAGACTCTTGGTCCCCAACCGAAGGCGTTCCTGAGCACGTCCTCGATCTGGGCGCGCGCCTGCTGCATTGCGGTAATATTCACAGTGGGAACTACTTGGCTACTTAGTACTTGCTCCAGATATTGGTGGCCTGTCATAAGGTCGTGCCCCCGTTATTGAGTAGCCGTTGGATGGTCTCAGTGTTCTGTGGCTTGTAATGTTGCACCTCCGTGCTGGGTCGCCCGCGGGCGGCACTCGATCTTCACTGCTCGACGTGTGAAAACCGGGTCTGTCGCCATTCGCGCCCAAACATAGGCCTCGCCTGGACTCAAGCGGGCCAGCGAAGGCGGAGTGAGCTCTCCGAGAGCCGTGATGGCCCGCTGAATGTGTTTGAGCCAGCCAGGGCTATCCATGCGATGCAACATCACCATCGAGGACAGTTCGACGATTTTGATTGGGAGCGATGGCGGATCTTGCGAAGCGATCAGGACCGAGGTTGCCTGATGGCGCATTTGGCGTATGACCTCGACGACGCTGTCAACCAGATCGGAGTTGCGGATGTACTTGTGGGCCTCATCGAAGGCGATCCATTTGCTGAAGGGCTTGCCGTTGTAAGTCGCGCCCGCGAAGACTCGCAGCATCACCACGAACAGCCCGAGTGCTTCGTCTGTCTCGATGAGCTCGTCCCTTAGATCTACGACAACAAGCCGACCAGGATAAAGCTTATCTCGTAGTCGATCACCCTCCCTGACAAATTGCTCAGCGAACCGTAGGCGTAGTCCGGCAAGACGCTTCTGGGTATCGGATAGGGTGCTGGCGTCGATGGCCTGCCTGAGCCCATCGATGGTGATGTTCTCGCGCAGCGAGCGCATTACCAGGTTCAGTTCACGGATGTACAAACTATCGTTGCCTATGGCCCCCATGAGAAAGCGCCAATCCTGAATGGTCAGTTCTGCTGGATGAAACGCGATCGGCTGCACGGAAAGACCAGGGAAGTCACGCTGTCGAGCCGCCACCTTGTCCGATGGCGCCAGAACCAGCACGTCCTCAACGGAGCTAGGTTCACCGCCATACTCGCCTCTCAGTCTGGCGACCTCACTAACCACCCGGTTCGGGTGGTTCATCGAAACGAATTCGGGGGCGTAGTCCTGTGACTCGTTGTAATGGAATACGACTGCAGCGAGTGGGTGCGGCAGTATGTTGAGTCCGGGTAGCTTGCGGAGCGCCATCTCGAGAATCGCGCCCATAGTGTAGCTTTTGCCTCCACCCTGTACCCCGAATAGGCTGAGCGTATTGCACCCATTCAGATCAAGTGCGACGCTGTCGCCACCGTACTTGCCGAGGATGCCCCACTGGGGTGTTAGCTTCGTGTCTCCGACAAGATAATGGCAGTTTGGGATGCGATCTTCGGTGCCGTCCTGCAGATCCTCCTCGTCCAGGTCCCCTTCGCGGGCCGTGACAGCATCAGCCTGATTAGTGCTTTCCTTCTCCTGCTCGGTCGAAATCCGGGACTCTGTTCCGGTGGATGAGATTCCGTCGGAGTCATGAGAGGAGGTTTTAACCTCCTGGACCGACGTTGCGCTCGGCTCATCCGCACCTGCGATGTCGCTCGGTGATGCTGGTCGCGTCCATACCTCCCCGCCGCGAATTGTGCGGCGTGCTCGATCCCACGTTGGCGGGACAGGCGTGGAGTCGACACCGCCGCGTATGAGCCGCCGGCAAGATTCTCGGCCCACTCGATAGATAGGCATGTCGCCGCTGGTGTCCTCAACATCGTCCTCTCGCCCGAGCTCAAACACTAGCCCTGATTGGCGGAAGGATACGGTATAGCCGTCATCCAAGTCCTCGATTAAACCGAGGAAACCCGCCTGCCCTTCTTCGGAGAGTAGTTCGTAACGTCTGGCCCGACCGACGTAGAATCTTAGCCAGCGCGCCAACGTCTGGTTCCGCAGGGGACGATCAACTATATCGTCTGGTTGGGTGGACTGGTCGAAGAGTGTGGCGAGAGCGGTCTGGGTCTGGTTGACCTGACCGACCATCTCCTCGCGAAGCGCATGATAAGCAGAGAGGGGCATGGCACCACTCCGGCACTTCACTTCGACGAGCGAGAACTCGATTTGCCGGCTCGCACCAACCCGCCGGGCGATGATAAGGTCCGTCCGACTCTTGGTGGCATCTTCCGGCAGGCCCATGTTCAAGAGTCGGATGTGTGCGTCCACGGGTATGATGACACTGTCGGTCAAGATCTGATTCTGGTCTAAGAATGCGCGTGCCAGGGCCATCCCAACCACGCCCTGCGAATCGAGGGGCGCAGAGATCAAGCGCATTGCTAGTCTGCCGGATAGCGATCGCAACCAATTGACTACTCGACGGCTGCTGCCAGGCTCATCTAGCCCGAGCCGTTGCATAACAGGCGTAACCAGACGGTCGATCTCTTCGTTTACGCGAGTGGTCAGCATAAGGACCGCTCGATCAGTAGCGGGGAACTCTGGCGCAAAGTCCAACAGGATTGCTCCGGCTGCCGATTGTTCAGCCGAAGAATCGAAATAGTCAATGCCGAGATGCCGATCGATGGTGAGAACCCAGTCGCTAACTTGATGGATCTCATAGAGCAGGTTCTGTCCGTCTACCGACAGGTCCAACCGCACGGTTGGCACGCGCCCCTCCCGACTGATCGGGCTCGTCCCGAGGGCTGCAACAAAGCTCTGCGCGGCAGTCAACGCCTCACAAAGAAGTGCAGCTTCACCAGCACCTGCTTCCACTTCGGCTACAGATCCCGGCAGAACCTGACGTTCCCAGGCAAACTTACCCTGCTCGCCCAGGCTACGTTCCACAGACTCGTGCACGAGCCCATACAGCTTGCTACCCGAGCGTGAGGAGAAAGGTTCATGCACGTCGATTCGCGGACGGAAGATGTCTAGGAGGATTGACAGGTGCGCTTCGAAACGCGAGGGCTCAGCGAGGAACTCCTCGACGCGGTTCTTCGAGTACCGGAGGTTCGGGTGCAATGGAAAGCGTCCAGATTGCACGTACTTCTCGGCTGAGGATTCAACCGGTCCATCTGGGTTGACCAGTTCGTCCAGCGCCGATCCGAGATCATCACGCACGTCATCATGCGTGAACAATCTCACGTCATAGCGCATCTTCGGATAAATCTTGTCTAGGCGTGAAAGCAGATCAACAATGATCGCGCCATCCCCTGGGTTGAACACATTGAGCTGAAGCTGGCTCACGTAGGGGTGCTGCCATATGTAGCGTACGATTCGGTCGGTTAACTCCCCCGATCGCGCCTCGCTGATCGTGTCGCCGCTACCCGTTGACAGGGCATGCGCTAGCCGAGACATGGCCGACCTCTTGTCAGCAATGTCCGCCGGCAAGTAAGCGTCCCAGCCGGCAGCGACTGCTCCAGACTGGAGATAGCCTACCCTCTTGCGATCGTACATAACCGGCGGCACATTGACTGGTTGAAGCTCGCTTCGCAGCGCTGCCATCGCGTCAGTGCCTAATCCACGGGTTCCAGTCTGACTCTGGAGTTTTCGAAGCCAAGCGTCACCGATCAACGCGAGCTGTAGTGTCCAAAGCATCCGCAGCGGATGTGTTGGTGCGAGGAGAAGAGCGATCGACGTGTTTTCGGACAGCCCGGGCAATGTCACGCGAATCGTGTCGATCGTGACCAACCCAACACGCTCTGGCCATTTCTTGGGCTCCCTGGTCACATCGCTCTCAGCATGACGGAGCAGATTAACGTATTGGCGAACGTACTCTAGGATATCTTCGCGTAACCCGATGAGGTCTTGGGTCTCTATGGTTCCAGAGTTATCGTTGCCTCTCATTTTCGCGAATAGACGAGCACGGGCAGACAGAAACGGATCATCGTCTGCTAGCCTAGGAACATCAGCCGTACGCTCTGAAGGGTGTACCTCGCGTGGAGCGATCCCGGAGCTCAGCTCTACTTGCAAGGCGCCGAGGGATCCCGGCTTGGCAAGTATACGCATTTCGAGCCGCCGTAACAGGTTCGACAACCTGATTCGGAACTTGCGACGACCGAGTTGGATGGAGCATGCCCCTTGGACAGTCCGACCGTCAGCTGGACCATCCCAAGCTATAGCCGCCTCTGGAATGGACCATGGGTCTCGATTGGTAGCAAGTGCCTCCCACTGGAGCTCACGCCGGGCGTGCATATAGCTTGGTACGTAGGTCTCCTTGCGCACGGGGGGCGCCGGCAAATCCTCTCCCTCGTTCAAGACCCAGAAATATTCACTCAGATTGCTTGGTTCCTGCTGTGCCGCCGGCTGGCGTGTAATATTCGTTGCTCCAACCCAGGCCGTCACTCGCACGCGGTATAGTCCTTCGGGCAACTGAGCTGGATCCGACTGCACCAGTGCTCTCACGTTCTTCACCGTGTAGCTGCGGCGGGCGGACTTGGTAGGTGGAATTGCGGAAGTAGCGCAAACCACGTCGACCACGTCCCCGTTTGTCGAGACAAACTCAACAAGATAATGGGTTAAACGTGGCACATGAGCCGGCCCGGGTGACGTTGTCCAGACCAACGGCAGATGTGGTTGGTCTTTGACCTTCAATACTTGGTAGCCGTCCTCCTGTTTTGGTAGTCCCAGAGGCTCGACGTTGATGACAACTGTCTCCAACTGCTCAACGAATCTGAGTTGCCCGAACTCAAGGTCAGTCCATGCGGGATCGGTCACGACACGTTCGGCGGCTGCCGATACATCGGGCGATGAGGCGATCAATTCGTAAAGGCTGTGGGCTTGCTCAGGCGTCTCAAGGTTTTGGGCATAGACCCGGCTAAGTAATGAGCTATTGCCATGCCGCAAATCAGAGACGAGCTTCTGATTGCGAGTAAGCCAGTACTCGCGATTCGACTCGTCTACCAGCCATGTCCTATGCGGCCATAGCCCTAGCAGGCAGAGCCCAAGGCCGGCGGCTTCCGTCGAGTGACCGTTGTCGGCCAGCATAAGGAGGTATTTTGCGCGTTGCGTATCGCGAGTGTCTCTCACCAGGTCGCGGCGGCGAAGCAATTCGGCAACAGCCGACATCTCCTCTGGCAACTGGGAGATCTGCTCGTCGACAAGCCGGCGCACCATGTCACCGCACGGGATTGCCTGAAACGTGTCGGCATCGAGGGACCCTAGCAATTCCGTGCCGGGAGGTACTAGGAGAAGGAGTGGCAGGCGCTTCCTGCCGTTCTCGTCGGGGTTCCGCAAGCGCACTGCTTCAGTCCATTGGCACTCCCAGGCCGCGGTGGGGGTATCCGCAGTGAGTAGGCGCACGTTCGCTTTGCTTTCGGGCCCATCAAACTCCAAGTAGAGATTCTCGGCCACGCGGGACATCATCGCTACTGGCAAATCATCCAGGCGCCCGCAGAGCCCAGGCTGGGCCTGCCCAACCCAATCGCGGAGAGCTTTTACGACCGATTCGACGATCGCTGATTCGAGTTGCGCATCTGTTGGCAGAGAAAGGGTCCGCCCGGTCGTGTCGACGTTCATTGCTCACCTACCCGGTAGCGCGGTGATACGCGCTGAGCGTTGTACGCGTCGGAGAGATCGGTGTAGAAACCGATCTCCCGTAGGCGTTCCTTAAAGCTTTCTTCATTCTCGCGGAGAGCCCGCAAATCCGCTGGGGATCGGACGATTCCATCCGAAAGCTGAGCAGCCCCCACGCCAATTCCGTAGCGCCGGCGCAGCCAGTTCAGGAGATCACTCACGAGCATTGGTTCGCTCTTGAAGAGTGGTTGTCCGGCGGCATCCTGACCGGCCGGTCTCAGGACCGCGATCTGGACCAGAGTCTCAAGAAGGCGGGTCTTTACATGGAAGCGTATTGGCGAGCGCCAAGTACGCCCTGATACCAGCATCCCTGTGTCATGCTTTGGCGAGAGAAGCGAGCTGAACAGTTCTCGAAAGCGACCGCGGTGGAAGCTGTAGCATTCGAGAAGAATGGCCTCGACATATGCGCGAAACGGATCATCTCGAAAGTCGTCGCGGACGCGCTCCATGCGGGAGTCCGGCGGAGAGCCGATTATTGTGTTCAGCTTGGCCCAACAGTAGCCCCGCAGGTCGCGATCGTCGGTTGCATAGACGTGGAGTGCTTGATCAATAAGGCTGAGAGTGTTCGGGGCACGGTAACCGGTGCTGTCCAGAAACTGGATCAGTTTGGTCAGCCCCATCATATCGCGGACGAACTCGGCCATTGCGGCGAAGTGCCGCTCCGCGCTGGCCTGACTAATCATTGCCATGTGGGTCCCTAGGCGATCGCCCATGTCGACCGCGAACTCCAGATCAAAAGGGCAGTCGGCAAGAGGCTCATCGGCGGTCGGGTCTACTGGGCACTGTCGACAAGCCAGTGTCACAGAGCGATCGCCCATCCATGCGTGAATTTGGCTGGCCAGGCGCCGAACGTAAAGAGCGAGATGCAAGCCGCAAAGCGTCTTGAAGTACTCTACCCAGACTGGTCTGGGGATCACCATTGAGTACCTCAGCAGGCGCCGAATATCGTTTCGGAGCAGGCGTCCTTGTCCAGGGCAGAGCGGCGCGTGGGGCATTGCTCTTTCTGGTCCAGGTTGGTCCCGTCCCTCGCGATCGGCCAGCCGTAGGACAACCAGTGTCTCCAGATCGACTGCTCCGCCCTGGAAGGTATCGGTGGTCGGGTCACACCCCTCGATGAGGAACCCTCGCAACCGCTCGGGAAGCTTATCGTTCTCGTCGCTGAGCAGTCGGTAGAGCTGGGGCGCTGCCCCGTAGTCCTTACAATGCCTGGCGTTGCGTACCTTGTACGCATTGAGGTGCACGGGGCGCGGTGCAGCGAGAGCTTCATTCTCCCGTCCCCGATTGACGAGATCGAGGAAGTCCGCCTCCAGCCAGGACTGGACCACATCTGGGTGCTCGGCAAACCCCACGAAGTTGGGGGCGCTGCACATCCGGTCTGCCAACATCTTGGGCGTGCGATCGACGATTCCGGTCCGAGATACCGGGTAAGAGCCGGAATGTTTCAGAAGCATGAACAGGTTTATCAGCACCCGATCCAGGTCCATGGTCTTCGTGTCTATGACCATCACCCGATCCAGCCGAACAGTACGGTCTTCTTTAGATACGCCCATCGCGCCCATCCTCCTGTGTCAGGATGATCTGCCCGCCGTGCTGCTCGACGTGGTACTGTTGCGACTTCGACCGGTCGACTAGGACCAGGCGATCGTACTGTTCGTGGGCAAGGAGCGTCCTAAAGACAAGTACGTTCACCAATGAGCCTCGCCACTCGGCGGCCGTCGGCGCGTACCCGCTGGCCATTCTTGCCAGTAGCTCGATGAGATCTAGTCCAAGCCGCAGCGTCGGTCGGGTCTGCTCGTTGCCGTTCCCCCCCGGCCGGTGAATAAGTTCGAGATAGGCCGGAGAAAACTCCACATATGGGTTGCGGGCACTTTGCAGTGCCGGCCGCAGCGAGAATTCGGACACGGGCCACTCTCGGAAGGACTGTACCCGTCCAGGTACCCCTCGCGCCAGCCGGAGAACAAGGGAGTCCCTTCGGTCGCTTAGTCCCTCGCCATGGTTGATCCCCTGAACGATTAACGTCTCGAGAGCATCTAGCGCTTCCGGTTTACCCTGGCAAGCCGGGAGGGCGAGTGGTAGCACCGCATAAGGCAGCATTCGCTCCCAGCCATCATCCGGACGCTCAAAAAACGCCTTCCGGCGAAGCATCGCCTGCAATCGTCGTTGCTCAATGAGAACTGGCTCATCCTGCCCGCTCGGTGATGAAGACATAGCCGCCAGTCGATCTGCCAGAGCCCGGAGAAGTTCCCGATCGTAATCAGAACGCCCGCCCAAGTTAGGCAGAAGAGGACTATTCGTCGCGTCGTCCTCACCTGTGAGGCTGAAATAAAGAGCACGGTCGTTCTCGGGGTTGGCACCGAGCCCGACATCGGCTTCAGCCAACAACCGCAGCAATCGGTCCGACTCGAAGTGGCCGTTCTCTCCAGCCATCGGGCGATCAGCGGCGAGGGTGTTGTAGTAGTATCGCCCGAGCAAGCGCTCCTCAGCAATAGGTCCAGCGCCAGCTAGGATCGTGGCGATGCCTTCACAATCGTCTTCACCAAACAACAGATAGGCCAAAGCTGAACGAACACTACGCATCGTCAGGTGCATTCGGCCGCGGAGGTGGGCTATTTCGAAAAGTCGCGCAAGGCGCTGTCGGACCCGAGACCCTAGGTCCGGATGGTTAAGGGTGTCCACGTTGAATTTTACCGGGCACCGATTGCCGTGCTGGCAGTGTAGACACGGTTCCCAGAACTCTGGACTACATAGCGCATTTATCTGGCGGTCGAGGATGCTCGGGTCACCTGCGACCACCGAACGATCGTTCAAGTTGACGATCAGGTAGCCATCGGGAAGCGGCCTGCTTGACTCGAGATGCATTTCAACCGCTTCCGCAAGCCAAGTGAACTCAGAGTGCCGCCGTGCGAGGAAATCCCGAAGCTTACCTTCATTGATGGCTATGAGCCTAGTGTGTTGATCAGTCCGGCCAGCAATTTCCGCAGCGGTGCCGGAGAACGGCGCGAGAAAGTCCGCGAGGACTGCATCGTTCTGCCGCTCGCCCTCGTTCTGGCTCCCATCGTAGTTGGTCTGGACGGCCCGCCTGCCAAGGACAAAAGTGGATCCATTGCCGGACGGAAGGCGCGTTATCTGGACTGGCTCCTCCGGGTCGGTAGCGACCGCAGCTTCGAGGCTCTGGATGAAGGCCGTCTTGCCGTCACCTGCGTTCCCGGTGATGATCACGAGACGATATTTTCCGGCCTTCAGGTCCGGGACCAAGTGCGTGTCGAGCCTGGTTTGGACATATGTGACCCGACTGACCTCGTCGTATCCACGAGTACCACTATTGTCTGTGCGGTTCTGACTGAAGAGCGTCAGGAAGCGTGCGAGATAAGGATTATAGTCGCTGCGTTGGCGCTCCTCTTCCGTAAGAGTAATTCCATCAGCTGGACGATAACTCGTTCTTTGCGGCCGAAGCACGTCATCGATAGCATCAAGAGCGGATAGGAACTCCTCGGCCGATGTGAACCGCCCACCCATGTTGGAAGCCACGGCGCGCCGGAGCAGAGCTGCCATCTGGTCGCTCAAATCCGACCGATCCACGAGAGGATCGCGCGGAGTGTCGCCAGGTTGAGGCGCCCGATCGTATGGGTGCCGTCTCGTTAGCATTTCGTAGAGAATCGCGCCAGCGCCGAACAGGTCACGACTTGTTGCGACACTGCAGCCAGCAACATCGGGAGGGGAGTACAGCGGTGTGCCAGTTAGATTTGTAGCGGGATCTATTCCATTTACTGCCAAAGTTGCGACGCTGAAGTCGATTAGCCATGCGCCGGTCGGGGAGACGACGACGTTACTGGGTTTCACATCGCGGTGGACGATGCCCTGGCAGTGCAAATAACTTAGCGCTGCGAGTAGGTCCCGAGTGATCTGGATAGACTCAAGAGGTGTTACGCGCTTGGCGGCGATTAACTTGTCGAGTGATTGACCATCTACGTAGTCGGTCAAGAGGTAGTAGATACCTTGGCGGATCAGACCCGCGAACCAAACTCGGGCGAGTCGGGGGTGGGAAAGCTCTGCAAGAGCCTTGAACTCCTGTCTGGCATCGCTGAGACCCATCCCTCGATCAAGGAAAAGCTTCAGTGAGTACTCGCGATCCATAGGTCCAGAAAACACTTTGTAGACCTTGCCAAAAGTGCCTTGACCGAGGCAAGCACGAACCAGGTATTGTCCATCGATGGTGTCACCCGGCTGGTAATCTAGTCCGGATTCGCCGCCTTGTCGAGCGCTGTCAGCCGGAGTCCGGGTGGGCCCGCGCCGCTGGTCCCGAAGCCTTGCCAGTGAATCACGCACTTCCTCAGCGCCCGGGCGATCAGATTGATCGGGCGAGAGCATTTTAAGAGCCAGCTTGTCCAGCTCGGCGTCTACAAGCGCATCGAAGGCGGATGGCGCCGGCGTCGGACCAGTCTGCGCTTGAAGTTGGCCGGTTAGTAATTCATAGAGCACAACTCCGAGAGAGTAAACGTCGGAAGCAGATGTCGCGTTGGAGGCGCTGATGGTGACCTCCGGCGCGAGGTACCGGTCGTCCAGGCTGTCGCTGACGGCACTTCTTATAGTAGCTGTCCCTCCGTTGCCCAGTCTCGCACAGTCGAAGTTGACCAGAATGGCGCCGGTTGGGGCAAGCCAAATGTTAGCCGGCCTAACGTCTCGATGAACTACTTTACAAGCGTGCGCGTGAGCAAGACCTGCCGCTATGTCTTCGACGATTCTAAGCTTGTGCTCATAGGTAAGGCTGTGTCCGGCGATCAACTCGCCCGCCAGGGAAGCACCCACAAGGTCGTCGAGGACGAGCACGTACTTCCCCCCGTCGCCGGTAGGAAAGAAATCCCGCGCCGCGCGCAGGTTCGGATGGCTTCCGAGACGCTGGGCCGCTTCGAAGTCTCGGCTGATGAGTCTAAGCTGTTCCGCCTGTTTCTCGGCCGGCAGGTAGGGGTCAGGCGCGTAGATCTTCAGCCGCACCGGTGTTGGATTGGCCGAGTAGCGATTCTTCGCACGCCACTCGCTATAAAGGTCGCTGACGCCAATCTGCTCAAGCAATCGAAACTGCGCAACTTCACGCGCCGAGGTCACAGGCTTGAAATCCCTGGTCAGCACGTCGTGCACCTTGCCAAAGCTGGCCCGAATATCATGGCCAGCCCACTGCTGATTCCCCGCATCGGAAATTTTTGCGATAACATCACGCAAGGTGACGACGAACCGGGCGGAGTCACCCTTCAGCCTGAGCTCAACGCGATCATACGCCATAACCACGAGCGCTTGCGTCCATACACGGTCGAGAAAGACATCGCTTCGCGTAAGGCGGTGCTTCAGGATCTGCGCCTTCCTGTTGGCAAGCCAGTAGGGATTCCGCCGCACTACACCGTCGCCCAGCACCCATTCTCTATCGTTGCCAACGATCTGACCGCGCCAGTCTTTGACTTCGAGACAAAAGAGGGCGTGCGGGGTCAAGACCAGCACGTCCCACTCGTAGGTCTGGCCTCGATCGTAGCGCTCCAGCGAATGGTAGATCTGGTAGTCCGCTGGCAGCCCGTCGTCAAGAAAGCGGATGACGCGGCGCTCACCATCGTTATCGGGCTCGGCAAAGGCGGTGATACGGGTGCTTGGCATGGCGATGCCTCCTCTCCTGCCTCAATTCTGGAGCGCCAGCTTGGACCAGGCGCCGCCGGTCGCCTCATCGAGCGCGCGTTCTAGTAACTCCTGGGCCTCGTCCTCGAGATCATTGGCCTGGTCACGCAGATCGATGGCCTGGAGCACTTCCTCACCAATGGCATTACGGGGACCTTCCTCTGGTAAGGGCACCACTATCCCTTTCATCTCGTCCACGGAAAGAGATGGAATGGACGTACCATAAGCCGTTCTAACGATTTGTCCGTAACCATAATCCGGCAATGACAAGAATGCGTAGAGGAAGCCCGGATGCAGGATGAAAGGATCAGGTCTGATCCGGATCGCGTGCTCAGTAACGGCTTTGCCTGCGAGCGATCTCCCGACAAGAATGGCATCCCCGAGAATACTGTAGATTTGACCGGAACGAGCTACCAAGATATCGTTTTGATGAACCACAAGTTCACGTGCACCAGGACTCAGCGTGGTAGAGACGTGTCGGCTGGCGATCGGACGAGCCGAAAACATCTCGCCACTGCCTACAAGCGGAAGTCCTCCCACCGACACATCGGCCCACTTGCCCCGACTGGGCAGAAACATGGTCGAAGCACACCGAAAGAGAGGCAGAGAACCACAGTGGCTGTTATTCGAAATAGCGCGCTCCATGTTTCTGACAACCAAGTCGTGATATCTACCCTCGAAGCGTGTGCCAAGGCTGGACTGGCTCACCGTGTAGGTGCGCAGACCAGCGAGGTTTCGCCCTACAGGCGCCTCGATCCGGGGCAGAGAAGTCTCCTGATAGACCTGGTCACGGGCCTCCCGCAATTTTTGATTAGCTTTGACGCGTTTGACTGCCGCCAATTTGATCCGTTGGTGAATTGTCTCTTCAATGGAATCAGCAAAGCGGGCAACAGGAATGTCCAGTACCGTCGGAGGCTCTATCGTCGGTATCACTGATCCATATGTACCTCGTTTGAGCAGAGCGACCCCTGCTTTGCTCGATAGCCACGCGAACAGGTAACCTGAGCGGATGCGTTCGTTCGGCGCTACGCGCATCACATGTTGCGATGCGGCTTTCCCTTCGAAGTCTGCGTGGGCAAAGGCGACATTTCCAACAGTACCGGAGCATGAGACGAGGGTCCAACCTTCCTGCAGGATCATTTGTGAAAGGTTGGGGGTGCGCCGTGAGACGTATGGAGCTGCATCGAACTCTGCCAACAGGATGTGCGAGCTACTGAGAAACTGAACACCAGAGCTGCGATCCTTTACATAGATCCTTCGGCCGCGACCCTCGTTAGTGATGGACGCAGTAATCTTCTCAAGCGTGTCTGTATGTAGCCCGTACGTTTCCAGCAGTCGCCGTGTACGTTCGCCATCGGAGCAGTAGAATGAACCGTCAAGACGGGCGGTACCCATCCGAAGCTCGCAAGCGTTGATCTTTTCAGTCCGGGCCATTATTACACTCTCTCGCCGTCTTTTAACCGGCGCCATGCGGCGAGGACCTCCGGCAACTCGTCGTCCACTTCCGGCTCCTCGATCCGAATCTCGACCGGTACTTCCCGACCGTCTCTTACAGCCACATGCATTTCGACTCGAGTTTTCGGCGGGGCTTCCGTGCCATCGGGATTGCGCTTGTATATCACATTACCGCGCCGATCCTTTCCAACCCGATCTACTATTGCCATGAAGACCTGACCGTCAGGTCTAGCACCCATCGCCTCGGCGTCGAGTTCGAGCTTCGTCTTCTTTCGCAGGAACAACAGGCTTGGCTGAACGCCCACCTGCGGTAAGAAGGTCTCGACTGGGAGGTCGACACTGGCGAGCACGTCGCAATGATCCAGCACCCACCGCCGGATATAAGCATCCTTGGGATTGCCGAGGATACCGTCGGGCAGGACGATGCCCACACGTCCTCCCTCTCGCACCCATTGGACGCAACGCTCGATGAAGAGTACCTCTGGTGGCAGGCTCTTCTTGAGCATACTGCGCTGGCTTCCGTAGACAAATCCAGGGTCCGCAACCTCGTTACGCGAGAGTTGGAACTGCTGGAGTGCTGCTCGATCGGTGAACGGAATCCTCGATCCGAACGGAGGATTGGTCAGGCAGAGCGTGAACGTTCCGAGCGCTCCGATACTCTGTCCCGATTCGGCGTATCTGGCCCGGCTCTCACGAACTAGACGCTCAACGTCGACGGTTTGCCCTTCCGGGAACTTCAGACTGTCGAGGCAGTAGATCTGGCCGTTTCCACCGTTCAAGGCTAGATTCATTCGAGTCGCTTTGGCTAAATCAGGGTCGAATTCAAAGCCGTAGATGTGCTGTGCCGCCCAGCTTTGGGCTTCCGCACGAAGGACCTCCAATTCGCTAGCAGTCGGACGATCGGGATTGGTCCATTTCTCGCGTAGCCTCGATTCGATCTTCGCCCGCACGTGCCGGAACGCCATCACGAGGAAGCCGCCAGTACCACAAGCAGGGTCCAGAATGTAATCGTCCTCCTCCGGATCTAGCATTTCGACCACGAGGCGGATGACGTTGCGCGGTGTAAAGAACTGCCCCCGTTCACCTTTACTCTTGCGGTCGATCAACTCCTCATAGGCCGCGCCCTTCGCATCCTCTTTCGAATTCAGGAGATCGTAGCGCGACAGCTCACCAGCAACGTATGCAAGGACCGGCTCTTCCAAACCGATTTCCTCGTTTGGGCGGAAGTACTGGGTGTAGGGCGAGGGCACGCTGGCATTGCCCTTGACTTCATCGAAGAGCTTGTCGAGTCGCGCCTTGATCGCCTTCTGACCGTCGGTGGTAAACCGCTCGGTCAAACCGACCCAGAACTTGCGTTCTCGGCCGATTGCCTCGCGTTGCTCGTCGTACATTTTGCAGAAAATGAGGCGGAGGAACACCCAGAACGCCTCGCTCTTCTTGAGCCCCTGGTTGCCATGGATGTAGTCATGGCAACGCCGGAAGGTCTGGGCGAGAGTCTCTGAGGTGACCACAACGAGACGGCGCCGTGACTTCTGGTTGAGGAGTGATTGCAGCGACTCGCCGGCAGCGGGCATATCGCCGATGTCCTCGTACTCGGGGAAACTGCCGACCATTACTTTGCGACGGAAAGAAAGCTCGGTACCATTTGTCCAGAAGCCGAACTCGCAAGCCGGAAGTGCACCAAGAATCTCGTCCAAGGCGCTAATTCCGCGCTTCTCGTCGTCGGGCTTGGTGCCGGGGGGCGCAACAACGCCTGCACGAACAATGTATTCCTGGCTATGGCGTTGACCTTCGAAGGCGGCAATATCAAGACGCACTCGGCGCGTCTTGGACTTGCCGTCCACCTGGGATACCACGGTCAACTTGATAGGGAAGGCACGGGCCAGGTGGCTAAGGTCGAAGCCGTACTCGGTGGCCATGGAACGAGCGGCGGCCTGAAGGATTTCCTCCTTGGGCGTGCGCTTAACCATTCGATCAGCCTTGCCATTGTGCAAAAAGTTGTAAACTAATTCCTCTTCGGCCGCCTCCGCAACCTCACTCTCCTCGGCACTAGCGCCTTCCAGAAGAGAGTCGACGACCTCAACATCTGCCGCCATCCTTTTCAACCTCCGATGTCAGTAGGCTAGGGCTCTTGGTCCTGAGTAGAGCGCTCGGCCCGCTGCAAGAATTCCCTGATCGTGCGGGACGGCTCCAGTATGTCCCGGAGCCGTTGAAGGATCGCCTCAGCCGATTGGTTTCCGAAGCGCCGAAGCGCATCGACCACCTCGGCAGCGGTGTAGTAGCCTACGACGCCGCGATCCCGGTAGTAGATGGCAATCCCGTATGCTGATCGTCCCGCCGAACGCTGGCGTTGATCAGCGAACTCTAGGCGTAAGTAATCGAGCGACGTGCCGCGAGCGCTGGCGGCTGCACGCCTTCCTGCCCCGCTTTCTCCGGTAGCCACGAGCAACTCGAGATGGACTGTACAGCCTTCGAGCTCAACGACAATCTCGCTGTCGGAGCCGCGGGCACCACGGCCGCCCAGTACATGCCACCGGACGATCTGTGCGCCTTCCCGCTCTATCTGTGCCAAAGCCAGATCAGTGCCCACCTGAGAGCTGATCAAGCTATCCATCTTCGATAGCCTTGCTGCCACCGAAGGCTGGGAGAGCCCGGCGATTGAGGCGATTCGCTGCTGAGACCAACCGACCTCCCAGCGAAAGCGCGCAAGTTGGATGTCCAGTTGGTCGACTCCAAGCTTCTCGGGATTGTGTGCGATTGTTAGGAGCGCCTTCGACGCAGCCTCAACGTCGCGCGGCCATGTATCCGCCCACCGTGGCACCTTTGTTGAGTGCTCGAGATAATGCGAAATAAGAGTAGGGCGTAGGGTTTCATAGAATTGGCTCGCTTGCTGACTCGCGTGCGCCAAAGTGGACTGCAGACGCTCGTTTAGATCGACCAACTGATCGGCCCAGGCTCGGGCTTGGGTCTCCTGCGCCTGCCCCCGGGTCACCTGGCTGAGTATTTCATCCAAACACCCGCGAGCATGGAACAGCGCCTGCTTCGCTTGGTCCAGGCTGTTATTCGCCGCGCTCCAGATCTCCGGCTCATCGATCAGACGAAGAGCGACCACATCAAAGCGATCATCAAGCTGATCGAGAGACGCCATGGCGCTCAACGCCTCGTCCGCAGCAGCTATTGATCGCCTAAGAAGCACTAGGGCTTGATCGACATCATCCGGATTCATGCCAACCCTCATATGGTCAAACGTACGCCTGATAACATTATAGGCCAATAATGGCTGATGTCAAGGGCCGCATCGGCTGATATTTGGCATAGGTCACCGCGGCTTGAAGCGGGGTCTGAAAAAAGCGCTGCGCGGTCTTCACCGTGCAACAGCAGCGGATCGCCGAGAAAGGGAACGAGGAATTGCGGTAGGATCTGTAGCAGAGAACGGGTGGAAGCTGAAAGCGACCAGGAAACTGTGTACTGGAAACTCACGGGAAGGTTTGCCCAATCTTGACTCAGGGCATGACTGTCCGAGTTACCCCCTGGTGGCCCGACCTGAAGACTATTCGCCCCTGGTCTGCCCACAACGCTCAACGCTCATTGAAGGTTCATGCTTTCATGGCGACGCATTGTCCATCTCATCCGCTGTTGTAGTCAGTGCCAGAGCCACAGAGTCCACAAATCGCGACGCGCCTTTCCGTTTGACCCCGTAGCGTGTCCGATACCAACCTGAATAGACCAGATGGACTTCGTGCCTGGCCCGTGTCAAACCAACGTAGAACAGTCTTCTCTCCTCCTGCAGCTTAGGCTCCGTGGTCGCGCGATAATTGGGAAGCCTGCCCTCTTCGAGGCCCATCATCACAACAATGTCAAACTCAAGCCCTTTGGCCGAGTGCAAAGTCATTAGGTTTAGGTGTGTTCCAGATCCGCATTGTCCTCCAAACGCACAGACAGTAAACCCAGCGAGCCTTGTATCGGCAGCACACACCTCGGACAGCTTCTTGACCGCTGCATTGTCATCTCGCAGCCTGGGTTCACGCCGGAGTGATTCGTCCAGACAAACGGAGCGAAAGTCGGAAAGCCAATCCCTTAAAGGTCGGTTCGCGTCCCGATTTGAATGAAGGAAATTGACTAGACCGCGTTTAAGCCGAAGCCGTTCCGCATCAGAAACAACCGATTCATTGAAACGAGACCACGCCCAAATCAACTCAGACAGGCGCGGCGATCCCGTCTTCCAACCTTCGGCACACCAAGCCGCGCAGTCCTCTAGCCAGAATACAATCGGAGATCGTGGATAGGGGTTTCCTTGGTCGATTCGGATGAAATCCCATCCACGGTCTTCGACGGCCTTGGCAACTACATCGCCGTCGTACCGATCCCGGTAGAGGATTGCTATATCTCCCAATTGTCGCCCATCACGACGCCCCAGGGCGTCTCTTATGATCGAATCACAGACGAACGACGCCTGATCCTCAAGTCCTAGTGGTCGTTCGTATATATCAAGAGTTCCAGCCTCCTCGGTTCCAGACTTGAACCCCCGAGCTTCGCCGAGTGCAACTTCTGAGGCTCTGATGATCGTCGGACCACACCGGTAGTTCAGTTGAAGTCGCACCGGCTCGACCCCGTCTCGCTTTGCCAGATCTTGAAGGAGCGTCGGATCTGCCCCTGCAAACCCGTAGATCGATTGATCCGGGTCGCCAACCGCCAAAAGTCGCATGTTCGCTTTGAAGCACAAGGAGAGCACAATTCGGTGCAAGGCGAGTCCAAGGTCTTGGTACTCGTCTACAACCAGAATTGGGAAGCGCGAGCGGAGTGCCCGACGCACCCACTCGTGCCGCTCAATCAACTGAAGCGCGATCAGGATAATCGTATCGAAGTCCACAAGACCGTTATCCTGCAGTGCCTCCTCATATTCCTCAACAATCTTCGCCACATCCTCATGGTCACCATACCATTCGGATTTGTCACGATCCAAATGCGTTCGGCGATATACTTCGCACCGAAATATCCAATCAACAGGTGGCTCATCCGTGCCTTTGACCCTTTCCACAGCGCGTGTCCAGCATCTATCAAGCTCGGCTTTCATCGCCACCTTTAGCGGTTCTGGAACAGCAATGCCCGCTAGCCGCGCGTAGGGAAGGATAATGTGCTGGAGGCAGAACGAATGGAGAGTGCCTATCGACACGCGCCTGCCGTTCTCCACGCCAAGAAAAGCGAGGCGTCGCTTCAATTCTCTGGCGCACTGATTGTTATAAGTGATACAGGCGATACCCCTCGGTGCCTTCACGTCTTCTGCAAGCATGCGTGCCATTTTGATAGTAAGCGTCTTCGTCTTGCCACTGCCCGGGCCGGCTAAGACAACGCAGTTGCCTTGCGATTCGTAGGCTTTCCACTGCCCCTGGTTCGTCCTCAGCGCCACTGCCGCAATCGCATAGGCAGGCTTAACTGTGTTTGCACTTGCCAGCGACATACTTTACCCCCATAGAGATGTACTCGGGGCACGCCGTCAGATCGGACTTCGCGATGATCGATGCAAGGCGCTGGGCGAATCGCCCCTTCCCCACTGACTCTATGTCGTTGAGGAAAGCGTCTACGTCGAGAGTTTCTGGGGCCGAGGACCATCCCTTCATTCGCTCTCGAATCTTGCTATTCTCGCCAATCTCCATCATCGCCTGTGAAAAGGCACCATGGAGTCCCGCCCGGAAAAGATCCACCTCAAACGTGTGCTTGTTTATGAAGACGCCATAATCGGGCGCAAGCTTCAGAATGTCGTCGAACTCATTCGTTTCCCGTGTCTTACTGTCCATTAGAGGCATAAGCATTTGATGCACTACCCGACTTGGTCCTAACGGACCGCGAGGCGTACCATCGCCTTTGTCAGAACGAGGGTCGAAGTCAGTAAAGGCGGCCAAAGGAATGGACAGCCCCTTGGGTCCGAGAAGGATCAGGTAAGGTGCGAAATTGGTGCCGGATACAGAACATACTGAAATGCCGTATTCGTCCAAATCGCATCCTTGTTGGCGTGCCAGAACAGGAACCAGAAATCGCTCGGCATCCCCTTCGACCAGAACTACGCCTCGCGCGAAGAACAACTCGCCGCGGTTGACATCGATATACCTTTCCAGGTCGGCAATGTCTTTTGCGGTAAGATCCAGTGATGCCGTCGAGACCCCCTCGGTGGCATTGCGGTCTACATTTTGGCGAAGTACCACAAAATTCTTGACCGGGGTTACGCTTGCAACGTGCGGTGAATGTGTTGTCATCAAGATGGTAGATGTCTTGATCTTGTCGTCTTCGCCATCGGCGTCGCGGGGCCGGAGGTAATTGCGAAAGATCAAACGCTGTAGGTTCGGGTGCAAATGAGCTTCTGGTTCCTCAATGGCGAGGAAGGTGTGGTCACGATCGCCGTCAGCCACAAGTTGGTCGTATTCCAGACTCTTTAGGGCGAAATAGAGCAGATTGGCAGAGCCAAGGCTTGCATCCCCAATGTCACGTTTGCCGCCATCGATAAAGATGCGAAGTGCACGGACCAGCTTTTCAGGATCGGTTGGTGAGAAACGGAGAACTGTCTGTAGCATCTGGGTAGAACCAACCATGTCCTTCAACTTGTCAACGATAGCCTCGGCTACGCTCTTGACCTCGTCGACCTTCGTTAATTCCTCTGTCGCAATGTCGACGCCCTTGGCGAGGTTCTCTAACTTGCAGCGGTCGATCTCGCCTGCGGCTTTTTCCAAAAGCGGCCGCAAAGGTGATTGAGTCCACCTCGCCAGATCTCCCTCGCAATCTCTTAATGCTGGTATCAGTTCAAGCGGTAGGCGTCGTCGGACTTCGTAATTAATGCGGTTCTCAGGCCGATCCCCTCCATATAATATGAACTCGTAATCAGCGTTCTTCGTGGGCGCTCCGCTCAATCCGGGCATCGGACGCCACACATAGGTCAACCTAGCCACCATCGGGTGTGGCTGAATGAGGTGCTCTGCCAAAACCGCGAGTTGGTTCTCGTCATCCTCAAAGGCAGCCAGGTCTACGGAAATGGCGATCTGATCGTTGAGACTCAAAGGACGCTGAAGTCCGTCCCAGAAATCCACGTCGCGCAGCCTGCGAGCCGAGTCCGGTAGCGACGGATCTAGAACCAGGCGTAATGCAAACAGAAGGTTGGACTTACCGATCTTGTTCTCGCCAACGATTACCGCATGCTCGCCTAGCACAATGTCGAGATCAGCGAAGTTCCGAAAGTTCTTGACGATAATGCGTGAGATCCTCATCGGACAATATCCCCCTTGATCACAGGCCGCTGGAGACAGAAACCCAACCCGTGCATTGCATTATTCGCCAGTGCAACGGCAATCCCGGCATTATCACCACACGTCTCTCTATGGCGACCATAGAGCGAATCAGCAGGGATGAGGCAAGCGTCGTGAACAAAGAAACGAAAACGTCGGTGTCTCCCAACGCCAATGACATTACATGACGAGCGAGGTGAAGAAAGAGCGCTTCCGCATTGAACAACAATGGTAGAAGCGCCTGACCGCTAATCGCGATTATAGACGTATTGAACAGCCAGGCCAAGCAATTTCCAGGGGACCGTGTAGAATCTGATGAAGGGTGGTGATGGAAACTCGTCTGGTTGGTCCGCGAGACTCTAAGAGACAGAATTTGGCGGCGACCAGGAAACTGTCTACCAGAAACTCGCAGGAAGGATTGCCCGATGCTGAAAGTAGACGGCACTATGTGGACTTTTGGATCGCGGTTGTTGAGTCAGTAGGTGAGAATAGCACAGTTGCCGCTCGCGAACCATGACCCATCGCGAGGGAAGTAGGCGTTGGTAATAACATCGTCATGAAGTAGCCAGTGTTCGGGAGCCACCTGGCGTTGTCTACCGCCGACGATCAGACTATGTCACGTTTAGTCTCGATCTGCAGGAACATCTGCAACAAGACTTGCCGCTGCGCCAAGCTGGGTTTGGGTACCCTGATCTCTTTTCTTTCTTCGCGCCGCCACCCCTAGCCTGGAAATCTTCTTGAAGTGCTCCACTCCCTTTGTCCGTTTTGTCTTCTCGCCTCCTCGCCGACCGAGAAGTCGAGCGATTTCCCTTTCGTTGTCCATTGTTGTCTATGCCTCTATCGAAGTGTTCATATCCACGTAATCAAAAAGCATGCGCTCGATTCTGCGAACTATCTCCTCAAGTTCGTTATTCTGTTCTGGGCTGATGCCGCCGTCTTCCAAGTGGTTGCGAACAGCTGTTTCAGCAAACAGTTCTTCGAGCTTATCCTTAATTGCGTTCTTCGTTAGTTGGTACATATCCCCCCTTTCTTTATGTCTACTGCAATTCTACCAAGCGGTTGGTTGAATGTCAAGGGGCCACTTGAGCATGTGAATATTCGAAATGTCGACCGAGGTACGCCGGCAAGATGTAGGGGTCAAGAGTCCGCGCCAATCTGATATAATAGCCCAGCACGAACGCTCACAAGATCTTGGAGAAAGTCTGGCGCGTCCTGATGCTGCGGGTCGCAGACAAGCGAAAGAGGAAGCTGCCGAAGACCAAGAAACTGTGACCTAGAAACTAGCGGGAGGATCTGCCCGATCTTGACCAAGAAACTCTCGGTTTTCCCGCTTGTTCCTTGGTCTATGAACCACATGCCTCATAAGCCCTTGGTCGGGAGTTCAAATCTCCCCCCTGCTACCAGCCCCGTCTACACGGGGCTTTTTCTTTTCCAAGGGTTACGAGCAAAGTCTGCAGACCAAGAAACTTTTGAAACTGGGTACTAAGGACTATCACGCCTTTGGTCTAGGCTAGCGGTGAGTACTTGGGACCCAACTTGGCCGCCGTTTGCTGTCGTTTCGACCCCGAGTAGCGGCGGGTCATCACCTCGGTCTTGTGCCCCATGGCATCCTGCAAAGCCGCCCGCTCCATCCCGTTCTCCAGACAGACTTGCGCGTAGGTATGTCGGAAGAGGTGGGGATGGAGTCTCTGGATTCCCGATCGTACTTTGAGCCGCCGGAAGACCATCTGCGCTCCCCAGTAGGTCAGCGGCGCACCTTCCTCGATGAGCCAGAGGTTGTTGTAAGGGCCACCTTCTGGTCGCTCTCGCAGATAGCGTTTGAGGATCTTGACAGCCTTCACTGACAGGTACGCGACCTGGATGTCTCCCCCCTTTGCTTTGACCACCAGTTCCCCGGTGACCAGGTTGACATCGTCCAGGGTCGATCCCAGTATCTCGGCGAACCGCCTGCCCGTAGCCAGGTAGCAAGCCATCAGGGCCTTGTTGCGGATGTCGGTGAAGTTCGGTTTGGAGTAGACCTCCAGCACCTTCTCCATCTCGGTATCCGTCAACCGATCGAACGGCTTGGCCGGGGGGTTGATCCGCGCCACCTTGTCGAGCACATCGCAGGTCGTTATCTCCGCTGTCATGAACAGGTAGCCGTGGGAGAAGGCCTTGAGGGCAGACAATCGCGAGGCGATGCCGTCCTCGGATTTACCCTTCCGGCGCTGCTCCGAGACCCACTTGTTCACGTTGTGCGGGGTGAAAGACTCCAGGGTCAACGGTTCTCCCTGCCGACTGAGGAAGCGCTCGAAGCTTAGAAATGTGTTCGAGTACTTCTGGATGGTGTGAGGCGAGCAGGAGGTGCTACGCCCTTTAAGATGGTCGATGTAGTAGGAACGAATCGTCTCCAGGCTTTCCTGGGCGTAGGAGGGATCGCTCCAGACGCGGGGTGGATTCTTCACGTCCTTTCCTTCCAAAGTCAGGACCGGGCAGTCCACCCCCATTATTGCACAGTTGGAGTTGCTGGAGATAGATTCCTGTAACTGTTTAGCCCAATTGATTTGCTAGCGTGCTGCCAGCAAAGGGGCGTAGCTACCGAGGCAGATACCCGGTGATCGAGTGCTGGACAGCTTTGTTCGCGATGGGCTACTATTAGGTC
>SCTZ01000022.1 GCA_004297765.1 Chloroflexota bacterium
GGGTGAGGGCATGTATGCCTTGTTCGCCGTCTGCCTGGATGGGGGAGGCAACGCGATTGCCGTTGGCTCCGATCTCATCAACATCAGCCCGGTCATCTCTAGCATGACGGTCACTCCGCGTCCATACTACCCACAGGCGGGGAATGCCACTCTAGGCTTCAACCTGTCCCTGGCCAGTGGTGGGTTCACCACGGCGGTGATTCTCGATGAGCAGGGGACCGCAGTCAAGATGTTCCCATGGCAATCAACGGCCACGGGGTTGGCCACCTACAGCTGGGATGGCAAGGACAGCTCGGGGAACGTGGTGCCGAATGGGCGGTACTTGTACGTGGTGGCGGCGGTGGATGTGGGCAAAATGAATCAGATGCACACCGGAGTACTGCTCTTCGACGTGGGCGCGCCGCTCAACGCCGCGGCCGCGCAGGCAGAACCGTGGGCTCAGGAGGCGCTGGGGCAACTGCGCAGGATGGGCGGAGTTGCTCCGTAGATTGGGACTGAGTTCCGGGGCTGCTCTGTGGCTCTTGAAACGTCGGTCTGTCATCCGTAGGTGCCGGGTGTAGCGAGTCGGGGCCGTATGAATCGCAGATTGCGTGGATTGCCGGATTTCGCAGATGGGGATTTCGCCGTAGCAGACACTCCATCTGCGTAATCCCTGAATCAGCGTATTCTGCGGTTCAGACGATCCGGAGAAGCAACGCGGGATTGCGGGCCGTGTGGCGTTGTCACTGCTTACGCGGAGAACGTCGACGCAGGTTCGCCGGCCGCAATCGACTTGGCATATAGACGAGTACTGGCATAAGGAAACGAATCGCTGAGAGGATCCAACTCGCTTGAAGAGACACCTCGACTCATGGGATAGACGGCCGATCCGTTCGGAGCGACTGGCCGCTTTCCGACGATTGCCCGCCAACTGGCTGGTTTTGGTGGCTGTGCTTGTGGCCTTTGGCCTCCGAGCGTATCACCTGAGCTACCAGAGTCTCTGGCGAGACGAGGTCGATGCCCTGCTCTTTGCCACCACGGATCTGCACAAGTTGCTCGGCAATTTCACTAAGACGGGAGAGAACGGACCGCTGTACTTCCTCCTTCTGCGCTTCTGGATCGGATGGACGGGAGACAGCGAGTTCTCCCTGCGGTTCTTCTCTCTCTTCTTCGGGACCCTGATCGTCCCGCTAATGTACACTGTCGGACGGTGGCTGTTGCGCCGTGAGGTGGGCATCTTTGCCGCGCTGCTGGCCGCTGTCTCGCCCTACTTCGTGTGGTACTCGCAGGAGGCCAAGATGTATGCCCTCCTGACGCTTCTGAGCCTGCTGTCCGTCTATCTGTATCTTCTGGCGCTGGAGCGCGGTCGTCTATGGCGATGGGTAGTCTACGTGGTGGTTACCAGCCTCTCGCTATACGTGCACTTCTTCTTTGCGCTCGTGGTCGTTTTCGAGGGAGTCCTATTCGTGATGGGATACGGGCGCTGGAAGACCGCGCGTCGATCCTGGGCTGTCGCCTACGCAATCCTGACCCTACCGTACCTTCCATTAGCCATCTGGCAGTGGCCGACCTTGATGCATCCTCCCGTGACAGCCTACCCATTCCTCGACCTGGGGGGCATCATGAGTGTGCTGATCTTCGCGTGGAGCACCAACTCCGGTCCGATCCCCGTACTGTTTCCTCTGGTCGTCTTCGTGTTCTTGCTACTGGCCGGGCTGGTTCTTTACCCCGGCGTGGAGGCGTCGGGCGGTGTTGTCCGCGCAGGCTCCACAGGGGGGATTCTCGACTCCGTGCGGAGCGCCCTCTCGGTCCGCGACAATGTCGCAATCCTGGTTGCCTATCTCGCAATCCCGGTGATCGGCTTCTATCTTGTATCGCTGAGGCTGCCTCTGTTCACCGATCGCTATTTGATAATCGTCTCTCCGGCGTTCTATCTGTTGCTAGCCTGCGGACTGGTTGCGGTGAAGCAACGGTCGAGATCATTTTGGGGAGTGAGTCTGGTCTTCGTGCTAGTGGCCTGCGCCAGTTCTATCTGGTCTCAGTCGCACACCAAGATCAAGTCCGACTTCAAGTCGGCGGCCCAGTACTTCGCCGCGCACTCTGACGGCAGTGAGCCCATCTTGTTTCTCATGCCATATGTCCAACAGACCTTCTCGTACTATTACCGTTCGCCTCTGGTTGCGCTCCCGGTTCCCTACACCAACTGGGGCCTCACGTCCGAGCATGTGGCTAACCAGATGGTGAATGAGCTGAGCGGAGACCGAGGCATTTGGCTGCTGGAATCCGAAGCCGAGCTCTATGATGCGAACGGGCTCGTCAGAGCCTGGCTCGATCAAAACTATCGGCTGGTGGAATCGGCGAGCTTCGCCCGGGTGATTCTGTATCACTACGAATCGACCGGGATGTCGCACGCTAGGATTGATAGTCCGGATTTGTGACAGGAGGAGAGCATGGAGAAAACTGAACACTCGGAGACCATGGGACGAGATCGTCCCGCGAAGACATCTCGCAGGCGGAGGGCAGCAGAGCTTTCGGCTCTCTTCCTTCTGTCTATCGTACTTGCGGTGTTGATGGTAAGCAGGATACCGGGAGTGGACGGCGCTGGCACGGTACAGTTGTCTCCCCCCATCATCTCGCCGGTGGCGACGCCTACTCCAACCCCACCAGCAGATGTCGTCATCCGCAACGTGCACGCCTCGCCCAACCCCTTCAACCCGGCGCAGGGCGGGACGACCCTGGGCTTCGATCTCACCGCCTCCTGCGGCAACACCCTGGCCGCAATCTTCGATATGAATGGGGCGGGCGTCCTGAAGTACTGGGCTCTGGGCGCACGAGCGGCTGGCACGCAGAGCGTGCCGTGGGACGGCAAGAACTCGGGCGGCACTGTCCTGGGTGAGGGCATGTATGCCTTGTTCGCCGTCTGCCTGGATGGGGGAGGCAACGC
>SCTZ01000233.1 GCA_004297765.1 Chloroflexota bacterium
AAATCAAACCGGCCGAGCTCGCCAATCAGGGCTGAGCAGTCGGTGCACCGGGGTTGAGGCCTGCACGCCCTGTTGGCGAACCTGGCGCCGGGCCGCGCCGGGGAATTACTGCGATGTCCCCCTCTTCCATCCCCTTGACTTCGCCCCCTAGTTAGTAGTACTATTGGGGTCGGCTCGATGGTGAGCAGTTCGGTGTGGTCGCTCGGCCCTGCGCATTGCTCCCTGGGGAGCAGTCTAGATACACTGGGCGCCGCTGTGCGACTACATCTTTTGGAGAGCGGAGTTGCTTGAGTCCTACGGGTTCGTCGGGATCTTCGCGCTGATTGCCCTCGCCTTCCCCTTCCTGGTCCTTTTCCCAGCCTACCTGCTCCGACCAAGGCCGAAGAGGTCTAACCCACAGAAGTACGATACCTATGAGTGCGGGCTGGAGACTATCGGACCAACGCACGTTCAGTTCAACGTGCGGTTCTACTTGTATGCGCTGGTCTTCGTCGTCTTCGACATTGAGACCGTCTTTCTGTACCCCTGGGCCGTGGCCTTCAAGCAGTTGGGCTTCTTTGCCTTCGTTGAGATGGTGATCTTTATCGCCATCCTGCTCGTGGGATACTTCTACGCGTGGAAGAAGAAAGCCCTGGAGTGGACCTAGATCATGAGTGAAGAGATCGAGAACCGACTACCGGAATACGCGAGAAAAGCCGGTCTGACCCGCGATCAAGAAGAGGAGATGGGACGCAACGTCTTCATCATCGGCGCCGACAAGCTGCTGGGCTGGGGACGAAAATCCTCGCTGTGGCCTGTCAGCTTCGGTCTGGCCTGTTGTGCTATCGAGATGATCGCCACCGCCGCGGCTCGCTTCGATATGGCGCGCTTCGGGTCCGAGCTTTTCCGCGCCTCGCCGCGCCAGGCGGACGTGATGATCGTGGCCGGCACAGTGTGCCGAAAGATGGCTCCCGCCGTGCGCCGCATCTACGACCAGATGCCAGCCCCCAAGTACGTGCTTGCCATGGGCAGTTGCGCCATCGCCGGTGGGCCCTTTGTGCACGCCTACAGCGTAGTCCAGGGAGTGGACAAGATCGTCCCCGTGGACGTCTATGTGCCTGGCTGTCCTCCTAGACCGGAGGCCTTGCTGTACGGATGGATGCAACTCCAGGAGAAAGTCTACAACGAGAGCTACATCCGCAACTACTTGCCATGGACGGCGAAGGCAGAGGCTGAAGCGCGATGAGGACAGAGTTGCGACCCGAGGACGTCGCGAAAACGATCCAGTCCAAGTTCCCCGGCGCCGTGCAGGCCGCCTCGGGCGACGGCGTAGTGGTGAAGCGTGACGCGCTGCTGAGCGTGGCCCGCTTCCTTAAAGAAGATCCCAGTCTAGCCTTGAATTACCTATCCGCTGTGACCGGGGTGGATCGCACCGACTACTTCGAAGTAGTGTACCACCTGGCTTCTATCCAGCACAGCCATGGTCTGGTTATCAAGACACAGGCCCCGGGCCGCGAGAAGCCGACGGTGCCATCTGTAACGAGTATCTGGCGCAGCGCCGATTTGCAGGAACGCGAGGTGTACGACCTGATGGGCGTTCACTTCGAGGGACATCCGAACCTACGCCGCATTTTGCTGTGGGACGAGTACGAGGGGCATCCGCTCCGCAAGGACTTCGACCAGGTCGACCAATGGCCGCCCGGCTTTCCCACGGAGGGCTAGCGACCAGGGAGTTGGGGGCTGGGGGTTAGGAGCTGGTCTTTCCACGGAAGGACAACCCCCAACCCCTAACCCCCAGCCCCCAACACGAGAGGTAAAGATGCTGAGAACAGAACCTTTTGTAATCAATATGGGCCCGCAGCATCCGAGCACCCACGGGGTCTTCCGGATGGTGCTCACCCTCGACGGCGAGAAGGTCGTCGACCTCGTGCCCGTCTTCGGTTACCTGCACCGAGCTTTCGAGAAGCTCGGCGAAAGCTGCACCTATGCCCAGATCATTCCGTACACCGACCGCATGGACTACGTCGCCTCCATGTCGAATAACCTCGGCTACGTCCTTGCAGTCGAGAAGCTAGCGGGAATTCCAGTCCCGGAGCGCGCCGAATACATCCGCGTCATCATGGCTGAGCTGACCAGGTTATCCAATCACCTGCTCGCCGTCGGAACCTTCACCAGTGACTGCGGCTGCTCGGGCACGCCGCTTCTCTACATGTTCCGTGAGCGCGAGAAGATCCTGGATATGTTCGACATGACCTGCGGCGCGCGCCTGACCTGCAACTACATGCGGATCGGCGGAGTGAGCCAGGACCTGCCGGACGAGTTCATGCCAGCCCTACGCAGGCTCCTGGACGAGATGCCCGCCCGCATCGATGAGTACGACGAGCTCCTGGCCGAAAACGAGATCCTGGTGGCACGCACCAGGGGCACGGGTACCCTCTCAGCCGAGCTCGCCATTGACGCGGGCATCAGCGGACCGACATTGCGGGGCAGCGGTGTCAAATGGGATCTCCGCAAGAACGCCCCCTACTCGATCTATGATCGCTTCGACTTCGATATACCCACTGGACAACAGGGCGATTGCTATGATCGGTACCGCGTGCGGGTCGAAGAGATGCGCCAGAGCGTCCGCATCCTGGAACAGGCTGTGAAGGATGTTCCGGGCGGTCCGTTCCGCACGCCGATGCCGACCGTCTTCTATCCTCCCGTCGGGGAGGCCTACGGATACGTGGAAAGCCCCAAAGGGGAGCTAGGATACTACCTGGTCAGCGATGGCATGCCGAGCCCGTGGCGCTACAAAGTGCGCTCGCCATCCTTCATTAATCTGACGGCTCTGAAGGATATGATCGTCGGACAGAAGGTGGCGGACGCGGTGATCACTCTCGGCAGCATCGACATCGTCATGGGTGAGGTAGATAGATAGTGCAGGTCTGGGATTTTATTCAAAATATCTTGCCCAAGCTTAGTGTAGCCATATCGGATTTCCTGGCCACGTTGCTGCCAGGGTGGGTCGTCTACATCATCATGGCGCTACTGAGCTCCGTGATGCTGTTGTTGTTCCTGGTGCCCACCATGCTTGTGGTGATGTACCTCGAACGAAAGGTGATCGGTCACTTCCAGGTCCGCCGCGGTCCGATGCGGACCGGACCACATGGCACCTTGCAGCCAGTCGCCGACGCGGTCAAGATCATGATGAAAGAGGACATCCGACCTGCCAAGGCCGATCGGTGGCCGTTCTATCTGGCACCCGTCGTCTGCTTCGCGCCACCCATCCTAGCGCTGGCGGTTCTGCCTTTCGCGCCCGGAGCCATCTTCGCGGATCTGAACATCGGCATCCTCTTCATCATCTCGATCACCACGCTCGGTCTCATGGGTATGCTCATGGCGGGCTGGGGATCGGCCAACAAGTATGCCCTGCTGGGCGCCATGCGGGCCGTGGCGCAGATGGTGAGCTACGAGATACCGCTGGTCCTCTCGGTCATCGGCGTTGTGATGATTGTCGGCTCGCTGTCTTTGAGCGACATCGTGGCGGCGCAGAAGATTCCGTTCATCATCCTGCAGCCGATCGGTTTCTTCATCTTCGTCTGCGCATCCCTGGCCGAGCTGAACCGCACTCCCTTCGACATCGTCGAGGCCGAGTCGGAGATCATCGCCGGCTATCACACGGAGTACAGCGGCATCAAGTTTGGCGCCTTCTATCTGGCGGAGTACACCAACGCCATCATCTCATCCGCCATCATTGCCACCGTCTTCCTGGGAGGATGGAAGGGACCTATCCTACCGCCCTACCTATGGCTCGTTCTCAAGATTCTGGTGGTCTTCTGCGGCATAGTCTGGATACGCGGCACTCTCCCACGACTGCGGGTGGACCAGCTCATGAACTTCGCATGGAAGGGACTCCTTCCATTGGCTCTGCTCAACATCATCATCGCGGCGGCCGAGGCCTGGATCTTCGGCGGATGGCTGTCCGCTTAGGTGGTGCATCAGCCAACTCTAATCGACAACCGTAGTGGCGGACGGCTCTCGCCAGTCTCCGAAGGCGACTCGCCTGTGGCGAGAGGCGAGTCGCCTTCGGAGACTGTCCGCCAGGGGCGGGGCGGGGCGCGCCCTACCCCACCCCTGGCGGACACGGCGGTCCGCCACTACGAAAGCGCAAAGGACCTAGTGACTATCTCGAAACGGTCTGGGAGATGGCTACGGGAGGAACTATCAGCGGATTCGGAGAGCGGATTGAACAGATTGGAGGGCTAGTCCGTTCAATCCGTTCCCGAATCCGTTGACAGCATGACCCGCCAGCACCCATACGCGATTCTGAGATAGTCACCAAGGGGATATGACTACACGAGGGACGGCAAGTATGTACGGCCTGGGTATAGTAAAAGGCATGATCGTAACGCTCCGGAACTTCCTGCGGGGACCGATAACGGTTCAGTACCCGGACGAGAGGCTGCAGGTGTTCCCGCGCTTTCGGGGGCAGCACTTCGTCTGGTACGAGGAGCGCTGCACGGGCTGCGCCATCTGCGCGAAGGCCTGTCCGCACGGCGTCATCACCGTTGCGACCTCCGAAGGCGACAACGGCTCCCGGAACGTGGACCGCTACGAGATCGACACCGCCATCTGTATGTTCTGCGCGCTGTGCGTGGAGGCCTGTCCGTTCCAGGCGCTGTACATCGGTCAGCGCTTCGAGCTGGCCGCCTATCGGCGCTCCGATCTTTATCTGGACAAGCAGTACTTCAACACGGTCCGCAAGGAACCGTCGGCCTATTTCGTCCCCGATGCAACCGGTCTTCCGGCCGAGATACCCGCCCCGCGTGCTGATCGACCCGCCGAGCCTGCAGCGGCGAAAGAGCTCGAGGTGGCCATGAGGAAAGGCGCATGAACGACAACGGAGTTGCGCTGAGCATCGTCTTCTACGTTCTCACGATCATTACGGTCGGCGCGGCCATCGGCGTCGTCACCGTTCGGAACATCTTCCACGCGGCTTTGCTGCTGGTGCTGACCTTCGTTGGCGTGGCCGGACTGTACATTACACTGCAGGCCGACTTCATCGCTGCGGTCCAGATCCTGGTCTACGCTGGCGCGGTGGCCATCCTGCTCGTCTTTGCCATCATGCTGACGCACAACCTCGACCAGTCGGTTTCGTCCAGCATTCTGCGCTGGCCGGCCCTGTTAATGTCAGCTCTGGTGGGCGCGATGATCGTGGGGTACGCGCTCTCCACCAACTGGCCGGTGAGCGCCCAGCAGCCCGTCTTCAACACCACGGTCGAGTTGGCCAATGCCCTGTTCACTAAGTTCGTGATGCCTTTCGAGGTAGCGTCGATACTCCTGCTCGCCGCGATGGTCGGCGCGATCGTCCTAGCAAGGGGGGACTGAAGTGTCCGTCGGACTCAATCACTACATCGTCGTTTCGGCCATCCTCTTTTCCATCGGGCTGTACGGGGCTCTCTCGCGACGCAACGCGGTGACGATCCTTATGAGCATCGAGCTGATGCTCAACGCCGTCAACGTGGTGATGGTCGCCTTCTCCCGTTACATCACGCCCCAGGCGCTGACGGGGCAGGTGTTCGCGATCTTCGTTATGACCGTCGCCGCGGCCGAGGTGGCGGTTGGTCTGTCCATCGTCATCTCGATCTACCGAAACCGCCAGACGGTGGAGGTGCAAGAGATCGACATGATGCGATGGTAGTGGCCCGTCACTGTCACTCTGAGCCGCAGCGAAGAATCTCCTTCGCCGAGCAGATCCTTACGAGTCTGGTCGAAGGCCATCGGATTCGCTGTGACGGACCAATCGTCAGGAGGCACGTATGTGGGTTCTCGTGAAGACCACCCCGAACCTAGCCATCGCCACGATGTGGCGAGAGCTGATCGAAAGCCAGTCCATTCCCTGCCGTGTGCTGGCCGACCCGCAGAGTAAGAGCAGGGGTGTCGCAGCTCCGTGTCGCGTGCTGGTGCCTTTGGGCAAGGAGCACGTAGCCGAGGAGATCATTAGACAGATTTGAGGTTGCCGTAGATGACGCCTGAACTCGCTTGGCTCATCCTCATTGTCCCGTTTCTGTCCTTTCTAGTCATAGCGTTCGTAACCAGGCCGTACAAGAGGCTGAGCGGTTACGTCACAATCCTGGGCGTCGGCATCGCCATGGTGCTGTCGTATCTCGTCTTGAAGACGGTGGTCGACGGCGAGCATGAGGTCCTGCGCAGCAGCTTCACCTGGTTCCAGATCGGGAACATCGAGCTGAGGTTCGGACTCCAGCTCGACCCACTCACCGCCATCATGCTGGTTGTGGTGACCTCGGTTAGCTTCCTGGTCCAGATCTTCTCCCAGGGCTACATGGTCGTGGAGCATCCCTCGGATCCGCACCGGCTGATCCCCGATCCCGGCTATTCACGCTACTATGCCTGGATGGCTCTCTTCACCACCTCCATGCTCGGTCTGGTGCTGGCTGACAATCTGGTCATGCTGTACATGTCCTGGGAGTTGGTCGGTCTCTGCTCCTACCTGTTGATCGGCTACTACTTCGAGAAGCCTGAGGCCGCGTCAGCCGCCAAGAAAGCCTTCCTGGTGACACGGCTCGGTGACCTGGGCTTCCTGATCGGCATCCTGGTCCTCTTCTTCATCGCTGGCACGACTGACTTCGTCCACCTGGAGGAACTGGCTCGCCTGGGCGCCCTGGGTGAGCTCGGACTGACCATCGCTGCGCTTGGCATCTTCGCCGGTGCCGTTGGCAAGTCCGCTCAGTTCCCGTTGCACATGTGGCTTCCTGACGCCATGGAAGGTCCCACCCCGGTGAGCGCCCTGATCCACGCCGCCACTATGGTGGCTGCCGGCGTCTATCTGGTAGCTCGCACCTTCCCGCTCTTCGAGCACGCACCGGTGGCCCTGGAGACCGTGGCGATCATCGGCGGCTTCACGGCCATCTTCGCCGCCACCATGGGTTTGGTCATGCACGACATCAAGAAGGTCATGGCCTACTCCACCATCTCGCAACTGGGCTATATGATGCTGGGGCTCGGCGTGGGAAGCATGGCAGCCGGAATGTTCCACCTGTTCACCCACGCATTCTTCAAGGCCTTGCTCTTCCTGGGTTCCGGTAGCGTGATCTTCGGCTGCCACCACAACCAGGACATGCGGTACATGGGCGGACTGCGCAAGTACATGCCCATTACCTTCACCACGATCCTGATCGCGTCCCTGGCTCTGTCCGGTATCCCGCCTTTCTCTGGCTTCTTCAGCAAGGACGAGATCCTGGTCAAAGCCTTTGACAGCGGTCACTACGTGCTCTTCGGCATGGCGCTGGCCGGCGCCTTCATGACGGCCTTCTACGTCTTCCGCATGATCTTCATGACCTTCTTCGGTGAGTACCGCGGTCACCTCGCCCCAAGCCACGGCGCGCACGGCGGCGGCCATGGCCATGGCGAGCACAAGCTGCCCAAGGAATCGCCGCTGGTCATGACGGGACCGCTCATGATCCTGGCCGTGGCCGCCGCGCTGACCGGTTTCCTGAGTCTGGATGGTGCCTTCTTCAGCTTCCTGGAGGGTCACGAGGAAGAGATCCACTACAACTACGCTCTCATGGGCTCCTCGATCGCCGTGGCGGCGGCGGGCATCTTCTTCGCCTGGCTCGTCTACCACAAGAAAGCCATCTCCACCGATGCGGTGGTCAGGGCCATCGAGCCGCTCTACGTCACCGTCTACAACAAGTGGTGGGTAGACCACATCCTGGCGGCCATCGTGAACTCGATTATTCTAAGCATCAGCAGCGTCATGGCCGCCTTCGATCGCAAGGTCATCGACGCGGTCGTCAACGGTGCAGCCAGCGCCGTACGCGGCAGCGGCGCTTCTCTGCGGCGCGTGCAAACAGGCCAGGTGCAATCCTACGGTCTGGCTATCGCAGTCGGCATTGTCGTCATCGCGGCTTCATTCCTTTTCTTCGGGCATTGATGGGGAGGGGTTGGGGGTAGGGGTTGACCTTTCGCGGAAGGACGACCCCGCCCCCCAGTCCCCAACCCCTTTTCGGGAGGTAATCTGTTGAGTCTACCGTTGCTGAGCATTATCGTATTCCTGCCCGTGCTGGGCGCTCTGGCCGTTCTCCTTATGCCCAAGGAGGACCTCACCAAGATCAAGGTCACCGCCCTGATCTTCACGGTGATCGACCTGGTCCTATCATTGGTTCTCTTCGCCGGCTTCGTAACCGGTAATCAGGAGATCCAGTTCGTCGAGCGCCTAAGCTGGATTCCTCAGCTCGGCATTCAGTACTACCTCGGCGTCGACGGCTTGAGCCTCCCCATGGTCATCCTGACCACTCTCATCGGCTTCGTGGCGGTCCTGGGCTCCTGGAAGATATCCAATCGCACGAAAGAGTACTTCGCCCTCCTCCTGCTCCTGCAGATGGGCGTCCTAGGAGTCTTCACCGCGCTGGACTTCTTCCTCTTCTTCCTGTTCTGGGAAGTCGAGTTGCTACCGATGTACCTCCTGATCGGCATGTGGGGCGGCGTCAACCGCGAGTACGCGGCCATCAAGTTCCTGATCTACACGATCCTCGGCAGTGCCTTCATGATGGTCGGCATCCTGACCCTGTACCTGACCTCCGGGCTAGGCACCTTCGACATGGTCGTCCTCGGTCAGTCGGACCTCGGCGGCATCGCTGAGTGGATGCGCACCTTGATCTTCCTGATGCTCTTCTTCGGCTTCGCCATTAAGCTGCCCATGTTCCCGTTCCATACCTGGCTTCCTGACGCGCACGTTCAAGCGCCCACCGCGATAAGCGTAATCCTGGCGGGCGTCTTGCTGAAGATGGGTGCCTACGGACTCCTGCGCATCAACGTGACCATCTTCCCGGATATCACGACAAACCTCGCACCGTTCATAGCGTCCATCGCGGTCGTGAACATCCTTTACGGCGCGGCGTGCTGTATGGTTCAGAAGGACATGAAGAGCATGATCGCTTACAGTAGCGTCAGCCACATGGGTTACGTGCTGCTCGGCTTGTCGGCGCTCAACGCGATAGGATTGGGCGGCGCGGCGCTGCAGATGTTCACACACGGAACTATCACGGCCCTGCTCTTCCTCCTGGTCGGGTTGGTCTACGACAAGGCCCACACCCGCATGATCCCGGATCTGGGCGGATTGGCGCGCCAGATGCCGCTGGTGGCAGTGGTGTTCGTCTTCGCGGGACTGGCCTCCCTGGGACTGCCGCTCCTGAGCGGTTTCGTGGCCGAATTCCTGGTCTTCGTGGGCACCTTCCCCGTCTGGCAGATCCAGACGATCCTGGCAGCCGGCGGCATCGTGATCACCGCGGGCTACCTGCTGTGGATGCTTCAGCGCGTCTTCTTCGGTCCGCGCCTGGCCAAGTGGGATCACCTGACCGACGCGTCATTCCTGGAAGCCGTGCCCCTGGTAATCCTGATGATCACCATCGTCGCGGTCGGCGTCTACCCGACCATCATCATGGACTCGATCAATTCCGGCGTTATGACTCTACTCGCTCGGCTCGGGGCCTAGCATGCTGCCTTATCGGGAGCCTACGAACATCTCTCGACCTGGACGGCTATTGGAGGTGACAGTACATCCTTGAACCTGTATCTTTTCGCACCGGAGCTTTCTCTCGCAGTGCTCGCGCTGCTGGTCATTGTGCTCGACCTCCTGATGGAAGACAAGGGCTTAGTCGCCATAGTGGCTGTGGCCGGTCTGATCGTGCCGGCCTTCCTGACCCTCACCCTGATCGGTCAGAACGACACGGCCTTCTACGGCACGTTGATGGTCGACTCGTTCAGTATCATCTTCAAGTTCCTGTTCCTGATCGTCGCGGCGCTCATCATTCTCTCGTCGCTGGACTACCTCAAGAACAGGACCAAGTACCACGGCGAGTTCTACGCGCTCGTACTACTGGCAACCATGGGCATGATGCTGATGGCCTCCGCCGGCGAGTTCATCTCGATCTACATCGGTCTCGAGCTCGCTAGCATCTCGCTGTACGTGCTGGCAGGCTTCCTAAAGGACTCCAAGTCCAGCGAGGCCAGCCTGAAGTACCTGCTGCTGGGCGCCATAAGCTCCG
>SCTZ01000234.1 GCA_004297765.1 Chloroflexota bacterium
CAAGGCCATGCTGGAGCTGCTGTACGCGACTGGCATGCGTGTGACCGAGTTGGTCTCGCTGAACGTGGACGACATGGATCTGGTAGCCGGGTACGTGCGCTGCCTGGGCAAAGGCTCCAAAGAGCGCATCATCCCTCTAGGCGAAGAAGCGGTGGCCTCCATGGAGAAATACCTTCTTGAGTCGCGCTCACAACTAGTGCGCAACAGCCTGGAGAAAGCCCTCTTCCTCAATCACTGGGGCCAGCGACTGACGCGTCAGGGCTTCTGGCTGATCTTGAAAGGCTACGGCAAGTCGGCCAAGATCAACACGTCGCTCACGCCGCACACGCTGCGGCATAGCTTCGCCACCCATATGCTCACCAACGGGGCCGACCTGCGCTCCGTGCAGGAGTTGCTCGGGCACGCCAACATCTCCACCACCCAGATCTACACCCACCTGAGCAATGATCGACTGCACCAGGTCTACGATAGCGCGCACCCGCGCGCCAAGCTCGTCGAGACGCCCGCCAAGTAACGAGGGGCGAAAAGGGGGGCTCGTGACGAGGGAGCAGATCGAGCGGGCCGCGGCCTTCATACGTGGGAGGACCGAGTACCAGCCGCGCGTCGGCGTCATTCTGGGCAGTGGGCTGGCGGACTTCGCCTCCAGCCTGGAGGAGCCGGACGTCATCCCCTTCGATCAGGTTCCGCACTGGACCGTGCCGACCGTGGCGGGACATCCGGGCCGTATCGTAGTCGGCCGGGCCGGGTCGGTTCCCGTCATGGCGCTCCAGGGGCGCAGCCACCTGTACGAGGGACACCATCCATCGGCGTTGGGCCTGCCCGTGTGGACCATGGCCGCCCTGGGCGTGACCACGCTGATCGTCACCAATGCCGCCGGAGGTCTGAACCCGCAGCTGCGCCCCGGCGATCTCATGTTGATCCGCGATCACTTGAACCTGCCGGGGATGGCGGGACAGAACCCGCTGGCGGGACTGCAGATCGAACAGTTGGGGCCGCTCTTCGTCGAGCTGGGCGAGGCCTATGATCTGGAGTTGCGCCGGCTGGCCATGTCAGTCGCCAACGCCGCGGGCTTGCGCCTGATGCAGGGGGTCTACGCCATGGTGGCCGGCCCGAGCTATGAAACGCCGGCCGAGATCCACTTCCTGCGCTCGATCGGGGCGGACGCGGTGGGCATGAGCACGGCGCCAGAGGTGATCGTGGCCTGTCAGATGGGAATGCGTGTGCTCGGGATATCCTGCATCACCAATGTGCCACAAGCTACCCTTGAGGAAGAGGCCCGCGTCAGCCATGAGGAGGTTCTGTCGTCCGCCGCCGCGGCCCTCCCACGCTTTGCCAAGATCGTGCTGGGGGTTCTGGAGCGCCTGCCGTGAGGACCAAGCTTTTGGTCCTGCTGCTGATCCTCAGCGTGTCGCTGTCTGTGGGCGCGTTGCCTTTGTCCGTGACCGCTGGCGTCGCGCAATACCCCGAGTTCTTGACCTGCGAAGATGAGCAGTTCCCATCTCCGCCTCCGCAGCCATCGCCCGACGTCTACCGCCCCGCGCCGGCGCGGGATCTGTACGAGCTAGCTCGCCGGCTCAAGCCGGGTGGCTACGTCCCGGCGTCGGCTGGCCCGCAGCGCTCAAATGCCCGGGCCGGAGAGCAGCAGGTCTTCTGGATAGTCGATATCGAGGCCCTGGTGCCCTTCACCGTCACCGCTACCCTGCGGTACGTTACCCCGCACGCCCATTTCTACGTTCAGGACGGTCTGGACGTCTCCCAGAGCGATTTGCAGCGCTCGGCCGACGAGTTCGACCAACAGATCTACCCGCTGGAGCATCGCTACCTGGGCACCGAATGGCTGCCCGGCATTGATGGCGACGAGCACCTCACGGTCCTAAACGCCGGCATTCCCGGCGTCGCCGGCTATTTCAGCATGATCGACGAGTACCCGCGCGACATCAATCCTTACAGCAACGAGCGTGAGATCATCTACATGAACCTGTCCAGCACGCGGCCCGGCACCAGTGCCTACAACGCCGTGCTGGCCCATGAGTTTGCCCATGCCATCCACTGGAACCTGCATCGCAACGAGGAGTCCTGGGTGAGCGAGGGGCTGGCCGAACTGGCCGCGACTATCGCCGGCTATAAGTCCAACTTCGCGGCCACTTACGCCGCCAACCCGGACACGCAGCTCAACGCCTGGTCCATGGGCACCAGCGGGAACGGCGTTCACTATGGAGCCGGCTACCTCTTCATGATGTATCTGACCCAGCAGTACGGTGGCTATGAAGCCTTGCCCGACATAATCTCTCAGGCGAGCGATGGCATGGACGGCATTGACGCCTACTTGACGAAGCATGACTATGCGGCTCGCTTCGACGACGTCTTTCGCGACTGGCTCGTGGCCAACTACCTGAACGATCCCGCGCAGGAGCACTATCACTACCAGGATCTGGACATCAAGGCCAAGGTAGAACGGAAGATAGAGGATTACGGCGACTGGTCGGAGACCGTTCATCAGTACGGAGCCGACTACGTGGAGCTGAATCTGCCCCCGGGCGGAGCGCGGATCTCCTTTGTCGGCGACACGAGCGCGCCTCTGGCGCAGGTCCAGCCTTACAGCGGCAGCCGCATGTGGTGGAGCAACCGGGGCGACGGCATCGACGCGACCCTGACGCGCGAGCTGGACCTGAGCGGCGTTGACCAGGCTACCCTGCAATATGCGGTCTGGTATGACATCGAGCGAAACTGGGATTACGCCTACGTGGAGGCCTCCACGGACGGGGGCGCCACCTGGAGCATCCTGAGCGGCACGCACAGCTCGCCGGAGAACCCGCTGGGGCTTTCTTTCGGTCCCGGCTACACCAGCACTAGTGGTGAATCTCAGCCGGAGTGGCAGCAGGAGGAGGTCGATCTGACGCCCTACGCCGGACAGCGCATCCTGCTGCGCTTCGAGTACGTCACCGATGAGGGTACCAACGGTCCCAGCCTTTTCCTGGACGACATCGCCGTGCCGGAGATCGACTTCTTCGACGACGCAGAGGGCGCCCTGACGTGGCAAGCCGATGGCTTTCTGCGCACGGATGGCGTCCTGCCCCAGAAATATATCCTGCAACTCCTCACCTTCGATCCCCAGACCGCCGTGACGCAGGTCCCTGTCGACGCTGACGGACAAGCCTCCCTCACCCTCGAAAACGTGAGCGATATGCCCACACGTGCCATTCTTATCATCGCGGGCGCCACACCGGTAACGACCGAGGTGGCCCATTATCAGGTGGACGTGGAGCCGGTGGAGTAGAGAGGTACGATTCGCCGATGCGGTGATGCGATCCTTTGTCAGCGCCGACGAGCGCGTTCGTAGGCCGTATCGTGAGGACCAATGGCGATAAAGCTGACCACGCCTCCTTCGACCTCGTAAATCAGACGATACGCTACTCCCTTCACTCTCAGATCATAGGCACGCACGTGGGCGAGGTCCCCTTTCTTCGGCTCGCCGGCCTTGTAGGGGGCTTGCAGAATGGTTGGGATATGCGTCGCCACGATTGCGTGCAAAAGAGGCTGATTATGGCGCATCAGCTTGAACAGGTCTTTGGCCGCCGCTTCCAGGAACACGTAGCGGTGTGCCATCTACTTGGGCCGGTCCGCTTTTGCCCGAGGCTTTTCGGTCTGCCGCGACAACTCCTCCATGAACGAGGGACCATCCACGATACGCCCCGGCTCCCGCAAGCGTTGCCGCACAATTTCATCCTCGTCCAGACCACCGAGAAGCGGCACCCGGTGACTATCAGGCTCAAACTCGAACAACTCTCCCGGCTCGCACTCCAACGCCTCGCAGATGCGAGCCAACGTATCGAACTGGATGCCCGCGCTCTTGCCGCGTTCGAGCGCTGACACTGTATCCGGGCGTAGCCCCGCGAGGGCCGCCAACCGTCGCTGCGATAGATGCCGCTGCGCCCGAACGATTGTCAACCTAGATTTAACTCTGCCCATCTGTCCGCTCCTAGCGCGATAATGTCCCACTATATAGTGACATAATAGCCCGGACAGAACAATGGCGTCAAGCAGTCCAGGTCTTCAGCGAGTCAACGGCCGAGCTGCCAATCCAAACGTAACGGCGGACCGCCGTGTCCGCCAGGGAGGGCGTGGGGACGCGGCTCGTCTGCCAGTCCTGTCGGCGTCTAGGGGGCTTGCATGGCGGGGGGAGAAAAGTGTACAGTAAAGCTGGCAGAACTAATGGAGGTGCCCGCATGGTCTGGCCCATCAAGATGAGTGAAGACGTATACGGCGTGACGGATCTGCGCGACTCGCTGCCGCAGGTGGTAGACAAGGCTGCCGAGACCAAGCGACCAATGATCATCACGAAACATAGCCGCCCGGTCGCGGCGATAGTGGATATCGATGAGTTGCAGGAGATGTACGAGGAGCGTGAGGCCCTCGAGGAGCTGAGGGATCGGAACGCCGTACTCGAAGTCCTGCTGGCCGAATCCCATGGGGAGATCGAGTGGCTCTCCAACGAGGAGATGTCCAGATTCATGCACGAGGTGGTGACCGAGGCCGAGAGCGGTGCTTGAGGTTCGGTGGTCAAGCCAAACCCGAGCCGATATCCGCAAGATCGCGGAGTTTTGGCGGGACAAGGATCGCACGAAAGTCCGGGCGGTGATCGAGGCGATCCGTCAGCGGGTGGCCTGGCTTACGGACGGCCATGCCGAGCTTGGCTCGCCAATGAACGACCTGCCCCAGTCATACCGCTGGTATCGCGAGCGTACCTTTGGCTACAAGATCTTCTACCGAACCGAGGGGGACCCGGTGACCCGCATCGCGATCATCACCATCCGCCACGGTCGGCAGCGCCCCCTCAGCCCATCCACCATCCGCAAGCGCGCGACTCCGTGACCGATCGCGTGGGTGCTATGACGCCAGTTGCTGGTTTGACGCGGCCATTTCAATGCCGCAACCAGGCCTCTCCTCCACCCAAGCCGTTGCTATTGTCCGATCAGTTTTTCCGCAGCAGGCCTACGACGGCCTCACCGGCTGATACTCCATCCCAAGCGCCGCGGCTACCGCGGGGTGGGTGACGCGGCCGGCCATGACGTTCAGACCTTTGGCCATGGTTGGGTCCTGGGCCAGGGCCTCGCGGAGACCCAGGCGGGCTAGGCGCTGGACGTAGGGCTCGGTGACGTTGGAGAGGGCGAAGGTGGAGGTTCTGGGCACCGCTCCCGGGATGTTGGCCACGCAGTAGTGGATGATGCTATCGACCACATAGGTGGGTTGGCTGTGCGTGGTGGGATGGCTGGTCTCGATGCAGCCCCCCTGATCAACGGCCACGTCGACCACTACGCTGCCGGGATGCATGGAGGCGATCATCGGGCGGGTCACCACGATGGGGGCCCGCGCGCCGGCCACCAGGACCGCGCCGACCACCACATCGGCCAAGGCCACGGCCTCTGCCACGTCGTGGGGGGTGGAGAAGAGGGTGACCAGGTTCCCGTGCAGCACCTCGCCCAGATAGCGCAGCCGATCCACGTTGCGGTCCATGAGCGTAACGCGGGCGCCGAGCCCCAGGGCGATGCGGGCCGCGTTAGCCCCCACGTTGCCAGCTCCGATCACCACTACGTGGGCAGGGGGCACGCCCGGCACGCCGGCCAGTAGCTTGCCGCTGCCGCCCTGCTGCCGCTCCAGATAGTGCATGGCCGCCTGGACGGACATCCGTCCGGCGATCTCGCTCATAGGGGCCAGCAGCGGCAACGATCCGTTGGGCAGCTCGACCGTCTCGAAGGCCAGCCCGGTCACGCCCTTGCGGATCAGGGCCCTGGCTAGCTCCGGATTGGCCGCCAGGTGCAGGTACGCGAAGAGGATCTGCCCCTCGCCCAGCAGGTCGTACTCGCTGGGCAGGGGCTCTTTGACTTTGTAGATCAGGTCGGCACGGCGATAGACCTCCGCGTGCGTGGACAGCAGCTCGGCCCCGGCCTTCCGGTACTCGTCGTCCGAGAGCCCACTGCCCGCGCCCGCTCCCGCCTCCACCAGAACGCGGTGTCCGTCCGCCACCAGCAGCGAGACCCCTCCGGGCGTCAGCGCCACACGATACTCGTTATCCTTGATCTCCTTCGGCACACCGATGATCATCGAACCCACGGCTTATCCTCCTCGATTGCACCTTTCGCCTTTTCCCCTCTTCACCTTCTCGCCCCTGTCGCGGCTATCCGCCCTCGCGCCCGACCCACACCTCGCCGTCTTCCCAGACTTCTTTTTTCCAGACGGGCACGAAGGACTTGATCCGATCGATGGCGTAGTGACAGGCCTCGAAGGCCTCGCTGCGATGGGGAGAGCCGACCGCGATGGCCACGGCTGTCTCGCCGATCTCCAGGTGCCCGACGCGGTGAACGATGGCCACGCGCTCCAGTCCCCAGCGCTGGTGGATCTCCTGTCCGATCTCGGACAGCTTGGGCACGGCCATCTCGGCGTAGGCCTCGTACTCCAGATAGCGCACCGCCTTGCCCTTGGAATGGGCCCGCACCACGCCCAGAAAGGTGACCACGGCTCCGTTGCCCTCGTGCTCAACGGCCTTGATCATCTGGTCGACCGCGATGGGGCGCTCTGTGATCTCAAACATCTTTCCTCCTTGTGGGGGTTGGGGGTATCAACCCTTAGGAGCGGGCAGACATTGGGTTTGGCTTGTCCCCTCTCCCTTGTGTGCAAGGGAGAGGGGACAAGCACGGCACCGCCCCAGCCAAAGCAAGACGAATCCTGCTCACTCCTAAGGTATCAACCCCCAGCCCCCCCGCTCACCGGCGGGACGAAGGCTACTTCGTCGCTCTCCCGAAGTTGGGTTTCTGCGCCGGCGTAATCCCTGTTTACGGCCAGGAGGGTGCCCCCTGCCAGGTCGCCCAGGCGCGGATACCGTTCCACGAACATTCTGAGCAAATCTCCGGCCGTGGCCCCCTCGGGCACCTCGACATCCAGTCGGGTCTGCCCCACGATCTCGCGATAGGAGGCGAATAACCGCACGGTGATCTTCATGCCACCCTCTCCTTCAGGTCGTTCCAGGTCGCCAGCTCTACGCCGGACGCGGTCAAGCTCGCCCGCAGCGCCGGGCTGGTCAGCGCGGCCATCTCCCAGGCGCGCGGCTCGGCGTAGGAGGTGATTCGCCTCAGCTCGTCGTCGACCTGGGCGGGATGACACATCAACTCGGTGTAGCCCGTTCGCAATCCTTCGATCACTCGCTGCAAATTCGCCGGCGTGAAGCGCTCTCCCATAAGGTATAATCCACAGAAATGGTCGGTCGAGAGGACACCTTTCCGCCTAAGCCGCACGCGCTGCAGGACCGTCAGTGCGGTCAACAGGCTGGCCTTGGCGTCGAGCCAATCGCTCGCGGCCAGATGACAGCCGTCCAGCGGCCACCGCAGAGGCGCCCCCAGCTCCCGCGCTAGCGTCAGGGCGGCGTCCAGGAGTCGGGGGTGTGTGTGAAGGTGGTGATGGCTATCGACAGCCGCTACCTGCGAGCGCATGGAGAGGAACGCCTCGGCCTGGGCCTCCCACTCGACTCGCGCATCCCGGACAGCCCTTGCATCGAAGGTGACCGCGGCCGCCACACGCGGCAGCGATAGAAAATGTCCCTGGCCGTCGATCAGATGCCGCGCGCGGGTCAGCGGGACTCCGGATGTGAGGTTGAGGTGCAGTCCCACCGCGAGTCCGGGCGCATCCGCGGCCAGCCGCATCGCGTCCCGCGCGAAGGGCATGTTGACCATCAGGCTAGTACCAGTGACAATGCCCGTTGTGTGGGCAGTGACGATACCTGTATTGACGCCCGGAGACAACCCGAAATCATCGGCCGTCACGATGAGCTGTTTGGCCATTTTGTCCGTCGCCTTTATCTACACCAATAATTCTACCGCCCGCGGAAGAGCAACGTCAAGCACGCGCCAGAGCCGCCGCGAGCGCCGCCTGATGCAGGAGGTATTCTTGTGCTGAGATTCGGCAGGCTGCGACATGGAACCAGTTGCGTGGAGGACGCGGGTCAGCTCACGTCGGAGCTAGTGGCCCGGCGGCAGCGCTGCCTGGAGGGGCACACCTGGGGCGCTCTGATCGTCATCGCCGTTCTCTACTTCGCGGCCGCGGCTGTCAGCTCCTGGATCTGGCCGCCGGCGCACGTGCCCGTTCAGTTCTATCTGATGCCGCCCCTGGTGATCCTGACGCAGACGATGCTGACAGTCTTCTTCGTCCGCGCCAGCCGTCAGCTCACTCGCGAGCTGAGTCGGACCTATGGCGCACTGACGGAAAGTCAATTGAGGGCGGCGCGCAACGAAGCGGTGGCCACCATGGCGGCCACCATACCGCATGAGGTGAACCAGCCACTGGCCGAGGTGCTTGGCTATGCCGAGATCATCCGGCACCGGACGCTGACGAAGGAAGAGATGGAGACCTATTGCGACAGGATAGCGACCGCTTCACGTCAGGTCGCCGACGTGGTACAACGTCTCTCGGAAACGTCACACTACAGCGTGCGCATGCTGGGGGAGCAGACTGTGGTCGATTTGGGGGCTAGGGGTTAGGGGTTGGGGATCGGACCTTAGGAGTGGGCAGATATTGGGCTTGGCTTGTTCCCTCGCCCTCCGCAGAGGGAGAGGGTTAGGGTGAGGGTAGCCGGGGCGAACCCTCACCCTAACCCTCTCCCTTGTGCGCAAGGGAGAGGGGACAGGCACGGCTCCACCTCAGCCCCCATCAAAAGTCGAATGTGCCGAACGGAAGCCGCAACTGGCGTTTGGTCTTCATGAACCAGCGTGTCAGGTACTGGAACCGGTCGTCGGTATCCTCCATCAGCCCTAACCGCACGCCGTGGACCGTGGTGCTGACCGCGTAGCCGTAGGTGGGGTGGTAGAGCGGAATGCTGGGCGTTTCCTCGGCGAAGATGCGGCCGAACCGGGCGTACAGATTCATGCGCCCCTGCGCGTCCGAAGTGCGCCGGGCCTCGTCGAGGATCTGGTCGGCCTGCTGATTGGCAAAGGACGAGAAGTTGAAGCCGCTGGTCCCGATCTGGGAGCTATGCCACAAGCTGTACACGTCGGCGTCCAGCCCCATATCCAGCCCGTACACCACGGCGTCAAAACGCCGTGGGATCAGGTAATCCTTCAACAAACCCGCAAATCCGCTGCTGGAGACCTCCACCTCGACGCCGATCTGCCGCCACTGCCGGGCCACCTCCTCGGCAGCCTTGACGCGGGTGTCGGCGTCGTTGTTGGTGAGCAGGGCCAGGCGTAGCGGGGCTCCGTCTTTCATGCGGATGCCCTGGCCGTTCTCGCGCCAGCCGCTCTCGTCGAGCATCTTCCTCGCCGCGGAGGGATCGTACGTGTAGTCATGCGCGTCGCGCTGGCTCAGCCAACTGCCGGGCACGAGGGCACTATCCGCCGGCAGAGCCTCGCCGGAGACCACTGTCTTGACCAGCTTCTCGCGGTCCAGTCCCAGCGCCAGGGCTCGACGAACTCCGCGGTCCGCCAGAATGGAGGAGCGCAGATTCAGAATGACCTCCACCTGGTTGGTGCGCAGCCCGCGGTAGACGCGCAGCGACTTGCTGTCTTGCTGCAGGGAGGCTACGTCGCCGGGCTTGATCGAGCCGAGTCCGAGCACCTCGCCTTGTTTCAGCGCGGACATCGCGGCATCGTAGGAGGGGTAGAAGCGCAGTTCTACGCTTGGGATGTATGGCAACTGGGCAGCGTAGAACTCCGGGTAGCTTTCGAGAAGCAAGTGCTGCACAGTCAGCTCTTTGACCCGGTAGGGGCCGGAGCCGATGGGATGGTTTCGGAAGTCGTTGGACCTGAGATCCTTGGCCTGCACGCCCCTCAGGATGTGGGCGGGCAAGATGCCGATCGTGGTGTAGCTCAGAAACGGCGCGAAGGGCTCCTTGAGCGTAAAACGAATCAGATAATCGTCCAACTGATCGACCTGAACCTTGCGCCACATCTGAGCGAGGGCCGGGTTGCCCTGGAAGTTGGTGTCCTGGATGGCCCGAACGGTGAAGGCCACGTCTTTGGCTGTCAGAGGCTGTCCGTCGTGGAAGGTCACACCGGAGCGCAGGCGAAAAGTGTAGGTGCGGGCATCTTCGGAGATCGTCCAGCTCTCGGCCAGGTCGGGCACGAGCGCACCGGTGTCGTTGTGGCGTGTCAGCCCCGAGAAGATAAGCGTCACCAGGTCGCCGTCGACGTCGTTGAAGTCGGCGAAGAGAGGGTTCACGGAGAGCGGATTCCCCACCACACCCTCGACATAGGCCCCGCCCGGAGCGGGAAGAGGGGCGCCCACCGCGGGGACCAGCGCCCAGGCGATGGATCCGAACACCAACACGATAAGGAGGACGAGCCCGGCCCGCAGAACGGCCCCGGGCCAGCTTGCTTTGCGGCGCTCGGTAATGCGCAAGCGATAGCGGCGCTCAGTTAGTGATTCCATGCTCCTACATTAGCCTGGTCGCCCGAGGGCGACAGGCGACACGCAATGCTGATTGCAAGGCGACAGCGCAGAGTAGCTTAGACCCCGTTGCAGTGATGGACTATAAGCGGTTGCCGGGGAGCTAGGCTATCGACTTGGCGTACCAGACGCTCAGGAGGGAAACCACCACGAAGAGAATCGCGAGGGCAACGGTAAACTGGAACAAGGTCTTCTGTACTCCGCGCCTGGTGCGAAAGACGGACGTTTCCGCCCCAAAGATGCCACCGATGCCGGACCCTTTGGTCTGCATCAGGACCACGACGACCAGCACGACGGACAGAACTATCTGCACAATATTGAGGTACGCCTGCAAATGAATCGCTCCTAAGTCCTTCTCTATGAGACAAGTCATTATAGCACGTCCGCGCACGGTGGCCAAGCAGACCGGCACTGGGGCACCTGGTGGGGCTTGTAGGCTTAGTCCTTGATGGCGGCCCGCCTCGCGGAACGGCCCGCGCCGAGTCGGGGCTCCGGGGCGCCCACGGCGACTTCTGGGAACGCCGAGTTCCAGTTCGGCGAGCCTGTTCCCAGAGGATGAACAGGCTCTAGTTCTCGGCGGCGGTTGCCGTGTTGGGAAGCACGTCAGGCTCGACGTGTTGTCGGATCTGGGCCCGCTCATAGTAGACGCGCATCAACGTATGCGCCAGCTTCTTCGGATCGTGGCGCAGGCGGTTGTCCTCGTCGACCACGTCGGCCATGATGATCTTGACCCGCTCGGGCAGAACCTCCGCGGAGACCACCTGGCTCGCGTAGCCCTCGGGTAGCAGGGCGCTAAAGTTGTTGTTCACGACCACGTAGTCGTATAGGCCGGGACCGGCGTTGCGCTCCAGGGAGGCCACATGATCGGCCACGCTGAAGCCGTCGGTCTCGCCCTTCTGGGTGGCCACGTTACAGACGTACATCTTCATGGCCTTGGAGCTGCGCACGGCTTTCTGGATGCCGTCTACCAGCAGGTTGGGCAGCACACTGGTAAAGAGGCTGCCGGGTCCGAGAATGATCAGGTCGGCCTCCAGAATCGCCCGGATGGCCTCGGGATAGGCCTGGGCATCCCGCGGCTCCAGGTACATGCTGCGGATACTCTTGTGGCTCTCGGTGATGCTCGACTCGCCCGCGATCACGGCTTCGTCGTCCATCATGGCCACCAGCGTGACGTTGTCCAAGGTAGAGGGCAGCACCTGCCCGCGGACGGCCAGGACGCGGCTCGACTCGCGGATGGCGCTCTCGATGTTGCCGGTGACCCCGGACATGGCCACAATGAACAGGTTGCCGAAGCTGTGCCCGTCCAATCCTGTGCCGCCGTTGAAACGATACTGGAAGAGCTTGGTCATCAGCGGCTCCACGTCCGCCAGGGCGGCGATGCAGTTGCGAATGTCCCCCGGCGGCAGAATGCCCAGCTCACGCCGCAGGCGGCCGGAGCTTCCGCCATCGTCGGCCACCGTAACGATGGCCGTGAGATTGCCGGTGTAGTCCTTCAAGCCACGCAGCAGGGTGGAGAGTCCGGTCCCGCCGCCCAGCGCCACCACCTTGGGTCCGCGGCGTAGATGCCGATGTTGATAGATCACGTCGACGATGTTGTTATCGTGTCCAGGAGGGATGAAGGCCGAGATTAGCGACCAGTTCAAGCGGATCAGGGCCAGCACGATCATGCCCGCGCCGCCTGCCACGAACAGCGCGCCTCTCAAGGGGCGGGGCAGGAACTGCAGCGTGGCATAGTACACGAAGTCCGGGAAGGTGTAGTAGATATACGCCTCCCGCAGCACATACGCGAACCCCAGGCTGACTATGACGATCCCAAGCATCAGCAACACCAGCCAGCGCTTGATGTGCATGCCCGGGTATAACCACTTCAGGGCATTCATGTCTCCCTCTCCTCTCTGCGCGCGCAAAAGGTGCGGGAGCGCGAGCGATCCAGAGCTATGTCACGTCGCATTATAATAAATCGGCCTGATGTCTGCACTGTTCACAACCAGCAGACCTTTCGGGGGATAACCCCTGCCCCCCTATAGTTGGGATTATTCGGGGGACACCCCCGAACCCCCGGTCTGCCGACGCATTAGGCAGACCTTCTTTTCTCCAGCAGCTCCCGCAGCAGCCTGTTGGTGAGCGCGGGATCGGCCTTGCCGCGCGTGGCCTTCATCGTCTGTCCCACCAGGTAGGTCAACGACTGGGTCTTGCCGCGGAAGTAGTCCTCCACCGCCTGCGGGTTGGCGTCCAGTATCTGAGAGAGCACCTGCTCCAATTCTGATACGTCGCTGATCTGCGTGAGCCCCCGCTCGGCGACCACGTCACCGGCTCGCTTCCCGGAGGCGAACATCTCCTCGAAGACGGTCTTGGCGATTTTCCCGCTGATCTGCCCCGCGTCGACCATCTCGATCATGCCCACCAGATGCGCCGGTGACACGCGTGACGCGGTGATCTCTGTGCCCGTCTCGTTGAGCAGGCGGCGGAAATCGCCCAGCATCCAGTTGCTCACGGCCTTGGCCATGGCCGGTACGTTGGCCGTGCCGGTCACCTGGCGCATGCACTCCTCGAAGAACTCTGCCACAGGGCGCGCCTCGGTGAGCAAGGTGGCATCGTACACGGAGAGACCAAACTCGCGCATGTAGCGCTCGCGCTTAGCATCGGGCAGCTCGGGCAGCCCGCGCCGCAGCTTCTCCACCCACTCGCGCGAGAAGACGAGTGGAGGCAGGTCTGGCTCCGGGAAATAGCGATAGTCGTGCGCATACTCCTTGCTGCGCTGGGAGACGGTGATGGACTTATCTTCCACCCAGCCACGGGTCTCCTGCACGATGCGGCCGCCGGTCTGTTGGGCCTCGATCTGTCGCTCGGCCTCGTAGCGCAGGGCGCGGAAGACAGCCCGGAAGCTGTTCATGTTCTTGACTTCGACCTTTTCGCCGAGCTCCGTGCTGCCCCTGGGACGCACGCTGATGTTGGCGTCGCAGCGGAAGCTGCCCTCCTCCATATTGCCCGTGGAGACGCCCAGGTAGCGCAGAATGCTGCGCAGTTGCATCAGGAACTGCTGGGCTTCCTCCGGCGAGCGCAGATCCGGCTCGGTCACGATCTCCATCAACGGCGCGCCCGCGCGATTGATGTCGACCAGGCTGTAGGTCTCTCCCAGGGCGTCGACGCGGTGGAGCAGCCGAGCGGTGTCTTCCTCCATGTGCACGCGCTTGATGCGGACGATCTTGCGCTCCGTAGACTCAGCTGGGCTTGCACCGTTCGGAGCGTCCATTGCCCGCGTCTGGTCCGCCATCTCCACGGACATCCAGCCGTCATGCGAGAGAGGCATGTCGTACTGCGAGATCTGATAGTCCTTCATCAGGTCGGGATAGAAATAGTTCTTGCGATCAAAGCGGGTGAACTCGGCTATCTCGCAGTTGAGGGCCAGCGCGGTCATCACCGCGTACTCGATGGCCGTGCGGTTGATGACTGGTAGCACGCCGGGCATGCCTAAGCAGACGGGGCAGACGTGTGTGTTGGGTGGCGCATCCGCGTATTCCGCGCTGTCTCCGCAGAACATCTTGCTGCGAGTCAGCAACTGAGCGTGGATCTCCAGACCGATGACGACTTCATACTCCATGGGTGAGGTCACTCCCTCGTCGATAAGGATACTTGCACGTATTGTGCCAGATGGCAGTCCATGGGCCCGTTTGGACTGCGAAACCGTCCTCTAAGGGGCATATTTTTCAGTGCCATGTAGTCCCTTGCTGCTCGGCAGTATACGGACTCGTACACGTTGACACCCCTTTCGGACTACCTTAGAATGACAGCAGAAGGGCGGTCGGAATCAAGGTTCGTGGACCGCCGAGCATAAGCTCCTCTAAGCCGGGCTGGTTCCTCGGCGCTACGAGCAGTGAAGGTGAACAGGACAAGTATAACGCACGGCCCAGCGCTTTGCATATAGCAGAATGCTGACCTCGTCCGTTGTCAATCGATGATCCACAGCTCAGACACCGCACCTCACGATTCCTGCGCGCCAAACGTGAATCCGGCAGTGTTTGCAAGGTACCCCTCCCAAGCTGTCCTACAGGGCTGGGATGTGGGGACGCACTTTAGAAGCCTTCTTAATGGATCGCCCTGGCTATGGATCCCAGTAGTAGTTATCGAATGAGAATGATTTAGTGTCGTCCTGCGCCATTTTCCATTGTGCAGGACAAAAGCCTGGAGGCCCCTGGATGAAGCTATCGCCCAACGCCACAACAGTGCTCGAGAAGCGCTATCTGAAGAAGGACAGCAATGGCAAGTCCATCGAGCATCCTGAGGACATGCTCGCCCGCGTAGCGGACGCGGTCGCTCAGGTAGAGACGCTCTATGGAACGCCTGAAAGGATGCTCCAGGATGTTCGGGAGAGCTTCTTCCGCGTCATGACGTCGCTGGAGTTCTTGCCGAACAGCCCGACGCTCATGAACGCCGGGCGCGAGTTGGGACAGCTCTCGGCCTGCTTCGTCCTGCCGGTCGAGGACTCCATGGAGGCCATCTTCGAGACGGTCAAGAACACGGCCCTCATCCACAAGAGTGGCGGTGGGACGGGCTTCGCCTTCTCGCGGCTGCGTCCGGCTGGCGATTGTGTCCAGACCACCAAGGGCGTCTCCAGTGGCCCCATCTCCTTCATGGAGGTGTTCAACGCGGCCACCGAGACCATCAAGCAAGGGGGAACACGGCGCGGGGCCAACATGGGGATCCTGCGAGTGGATCATCCCGATATCCTGGCTTTCATCTCCTGCAAGAGCGAAGGCCACCGGCTCACCAATTTCAACCTGTCCGTGGGTATCACCGAGACCTTCATGCGGGCCGTGGAGCGTGACGAAGAGTACGACCTGATCAACCCGCGCACGCGTGACGTGGAGAGCAAGCTGCGGGCGCGTGAGGTTTTCGGTCAGATCGTGCAGCACGCCTGGAAAAACGGAGAGCCGGGCATCGTCTTCCTCGATAGATTGAATCGTGACAACCCGACGCCCGAGGTGGGTGAGATCGAGAGCACCAACCCGTGCGTGGCCGGCGATGCGCTGGTGCCAACGGAGTTTGGTCTGCTGCGCATGGAGGATCTGGTCCAGAGCTTCGGCTCGGGCGGAATCTCGGTGCTCGTCGACGGTCGGGTGCCGGCCGTACAGACGGCACTGCGCGCAGCGACGACGGGCGAGGGCGGCGGCGTGGCCGTGGCCGTGCGACCGTCGGTGGTGCAGTGCGTGCCGATCGCCGAGGC
>SCTZ01000235.1 GCA_004297765.1 Chloroflexota bacterium
CAGAGAAGACGCTATCTGTCATTCTGAGCGCCGCAGCGCGAAGAATCCGTATCCCCAGGGCGCGGATTCTTCGGCGTGCGCGCCTCAGAATGACAAAACCAGTGTGGTCGAACACTAGGCGTCGGACTGAAAGGAGAGGGAATGAGCTCTCAGGTCATCGATGCCAGAATACGCCTCGCCCTAAGGAAAGGATGTCGGCGGGAGTCCTTCTGATCTGGTGCTCGCGATCAGTAGGTGGAGACGTTCATCTCCTCCATCTTGCCGGTCACCAGGAAGACGATGCGCTCGCAGATGTTGGTAACGCGATCTCCGATGCGCTCCAGGTTGTGGGCTACCCAGAGCAGGTAGGTGGCTCGCTGGATCGTCTCTGGCTTGGAGAGCATGATGGTCAGCAGCTCGCGGTAGATCTGATCCTGCAGGGCATCGAGCTCATCGTCTTCATCGGCGATCTGTTTGGCGGCCTCGGCGTCTCGAGCGACCAATGCCTCTAGTGTACGCCGCAGCATGTCGCGCGCTTTGTCGGCCATGCGGGGGATGTCGATGAGCTTCTTGATGGGGGGCTCATCTCCGAGCATCAGCACGATCTTCGCGATGCCCTCGGCGTGGTCGCCCATGCGTTCCAGATCGGTCACAGCGCTGAGCACGGTGGCCACGAAGCGGAGATCGCCCGCCATCGGTTGTTGGGTGGCGATCAATTCCAGCGCCTTCTCCTCGATCTCGAGTCTCTTCCGGTTGGTCTTGAGATCATCTTCGATCACGTGGCGCGCCTCATCAGTGTCTCGTCGCTTGAGCGCGTTCACTGCTCGGTCGATGGCCTTGTCTACCATGCTGCCTAAGGCCAGCACCTCGTCCTGCAATTCCTGCATGTGCCTGTCCAGGGCGCCCCTGGGACGTAACATGATCCACCTCCGCGCGGGGGTTGGGGGCTAGCAGTTGGGGGGTAAAAGGGGAAAAGGTGAGAAACTTGCCCCCCCGTTTCCCCTCTCTCCCTTGTCACCTTTTGCCCCACCGTGCCGTCCCAGCCCCTAGCCAAACCGTCCTGTAATGTAGTCCTCTGTTCGCTTGTCCTTGGGGTTCGTGAAGAGCTGCTTGGTCTCGTCGTACTCCACCAGCTCGCCGACGCGGTCCTCGCCGGAGAGCAGGAAGGCGGTGTAGTCCGAGACGCGGGAAGCCTGCTGCATGTTATGCGTCACGATGACGATCGTGTAGTCTTCCTTTAGCTCCTCGATCAGTTCCTCGATCTTGTAGGTGGCGATGGGATCCAGCGCCGAGCATGGCTCGTCCATCAGCAGCACCTGCGGCTCCATTGCCAGAGCCCGGGCGATGCAGAGCCTCTGCTGCTGTCCTCCCGAGAGCAGAGCCCCGGATTGCTTGAGCTTGCCCTTGACCTCGTCCCACAGCGCGGCCGCGATGAGGCTGCGCTCAACGATCTCGTCGAGAGCATGCTTGCCAAGTCCGCCTGTGAGCTTGATCCCGGCCACCACGTTGTCGTACACCGACATCATGGGGAACGGATTGGGCTTCTGAAAGACCATGCCGATCAGGCGGCGGACCTGAACCGGGTCCACGTCGGGCGCGTAGATATCTTCCCCGTCTAGCAGGACCCGACCTTCGACTCTACCTCCGGCCACCTCGTGCATGCGATTGAGACAGCGGATAAGGGTCGACTTGCCACAGCCGGAAGGACCGATAATCGCCGTCACGCGTCGGGGCACGATATCCAGACTGATATCCCTGATGGCGGGCGTTGTGCCGTACCAGGCGCTCAGTGAGCGTATCTGCATGCCCGCCGCTTGCGTGCGCTCGATCGCGTCGTTTGCCGCGGGGCCGGGTTGAGGGACACTGCGTTGAACCTGTTTGGAGCCCAAGGAATCCTCCCTCTTATTATACATGCTCCGGTGTCCAATCTTCACCTGAGGCTGTTCACCTCATAGGGTTTATGCGTTCTCCGGAGCGTCACGCCATACTGCGACCGCCCGGGGCTGAAGCCGCCGGGCTGAGTCAACGAAGCCGGCTAGAAGCCGGCTGAGCACGGCACCCAGCCCCCTTCGAGGGGGCTTCGTTGGATTAGCCCGGCGGCTTCAGCCCCGGGTGGGCTGGCCGTGATACGAGGCGCGCGGAGAACG
>SCTZ01000023.1 GCA_004297765.1 Chloroflexota bacterium
TACTGCAACAAGACCAAGCTGAGGGATCCCATCACCGAGGAGCTGGTGGATCCCGACGAGCGGCTGATGCGCTCCATCGAGGAGCAGATCGGCATCACCGAGAACGCCAAGAAGACCTTCCGGGAGGAGATCCTGATCAAGATCTCGTCCATGGCCCGCAAGGGGCTGGCCTTCGATTACCGCTCACACGAGCGGCTCCGTGAGGCCATCGAGAAGAAACTCTTCGCGGACCTGAAGGACGTGGTGAAGATCACCACCTCCACCAAGACCCCGGATGCCGAGCAACTCAAGCGCGTCAACGACGTGGTAGATCGCCTGGTCAAAGAGCAGGGCTACTGCACCTATTGCGCAAACGAGTTACTGTCGTACGTGGGCACATTACTGAATCGCTAGAGGGAGTCTGGAGATTAGGGGTCAGGGCTGGGGGACCAGCCCCCTTCCTTCCGCGGAAGGACCAACCCCTAACCCCCAGCCCCTGAGCAAGAAGAGGTGAGGGAGATGCAGACACCTGTATCACTCTCCAAGAGCGATTGGTCGTTACATCGCAAGGGAGTCATTGATCAGGCCCGTCATGCCGAGAAGGTGAAGGAGGCCATCAGGGGGAATCTAGCCGACATCGTTGCCGAGGAGGCTATCGTCACCTCGGACGGCGAAAGCATCATCAAGGTTCCCCTGCGGTCACTGGAGCTTCCACGTTTTCGCTACGACGAGCGCAAGCGGCAAAAGGTTGGACAGGGCGAGGGAGACGCCGGTGGCGGTGACAAGAGCGCCAACGGCACAGGCCACGACAAGTCGACCGGCGGCAAGCAGGCTGGCAATGAGCCCGGCATTGACTACTTCGAAGCGGAGGTGACCATCGACGACCTGGCCGATCTCCTCTTCGAGGACCTCGATCTGCCCAATCTGCAACCCAAGCGGGACCAGGAGGTCACCGCCAAGGACATCCGTTATGAAGACCTGCGCAAGTCCGGCATCATGAACAACCTGGACAAGCGGCGCACGGTCATGCAGAACATCAAGCGCAACGCCATGGCGGGACGGCCTCGGTTTCACGCCATCCAGCCTGATGATATGCGCTTCCGCACCTGGAGGCAAGAGGTGACCCGGGAGAGCAACGCCGTGGTGATCGCGATGCGTGACGTCTCGGCCAGCATGGGCGAGTTCGAGAAGTACATCAGCCGAAGCTTCTACTTCTGGATGGTGCGCTTCCTGCGCGAGAAATACACGAACGTCCGCCTCGTTTTCATCGTTCACCACACCGAGGCTCGCGAGGTAGATGAGGAGACGTTCTTCCGGTTGGGCGAGAGCGGGGGGACCCGCGTGTCGTCGGCTTACCAACTGGCGCTCGATACCATCCAGCGCAAGTACGACCCGGAGCAATGGAACATCTACCCGTTCCACTTCTCCGACGGGGACAACTGGGAGGACGACAACGAGCGCTCCATCGAGCTGGTCAAGAAGCTCATCTCTGTCTGCAACATCTTCGGATACGGTGAGATACATCGTGGCGGATACGCGCCGCTCAGCACGCTGATGTCCACCTATTCGTCCATCAACGACGACAAGTTCATCGGCGTTACCATCACGGGCAAGAAAGACGTCTATCCCGCCCTGCGGCAGTTCTTCCACAAGAGGACGCTGGAGGCGGCGGCGTAATGGGGGCTGGGGGCTAGGGGTTGGGGGACCATCCCCCAACCCCTAGCCCTACGGAGGTGAGATGTGAGTGAGAGAACCAAGAACGCGATCTCCATCGTGGTGATCGCTACGCTGGGCGTGCTCCTGCTGCCCTTCCTGTGGGTCTGGGCCATGATGGCCGCTTCGGGCATGATGGATCGCGCTGTGATGGGCAACTGGTTCTGGGCCTGGGTGATTCTGGTTCCGGTTCTGCTGATCGTTCTGATCGCATTCCTTGTCTACGGACTGGTTTCCAGGAGAGGAATGTCAGAGGTCTGAGCGAGCGAGTCCTCTTCTTTACAGACCTGCCCATGTTGTGATACAACCAAGGGCGCCGGTGCGCCGGTCGTGGACCGGGCGCCGTGGCCGTTGTGCAGGAGGTCCCGCCCTGCGGAGTCGACCTGCACCTGTCCAGGATCCCAGATGGAGACACACATGGGCAAGTCTTCCTCACCCTTCCGCGGCTTTCACGCGCTCCTGGCGACCCTGTCCGTAGCGTGCCTTGCCCTGATCTGGCAGGGCGATCGAGATGTCGAGGCCCAGACCGTGAGCAGCGTCAGCGGCACCGTCTGGTTCGACGACAATGCCAACGGCATCCTCGATCCTGGCGAGTTGCGTGCGGCCGGTCTGACGGTGACGGCGGCCTACGTTTCGCCGAGCACGACCATGACCCAGGCCGTCACAGACGGGAGCGGCACCTTCACCCTCGCTCTTCCTCCCGGCACCTACACCCTCTCCGCCGGAGCCTCGCAGAAGCCAGGCGCCAGCCTACCAGGCGGAGCCAAGTACCTCGGCACGTCGCAGGTGATGGTCACGACAGGGGGCACGGTAGCGAACCTCGGACTGCAGCCCAAAGGGCAGGACCTAACGGTCAAGATCGAGGTCGTCTGGCCGCATGGACTGGCGGGTGAGCCGCAGCCGGTTAGTCAGGCTCCCCTGGCCAACGTAGCGGCCATGATCTTCCAGGGAAACAGTCGCCTATCGGTCTCCTGCGAGTTCTCGGCCACCGTGCGGCTCTGGCAGGGACTAAACACGGACGCCGCGCGCGCAGCGGCAGTCGGCACTCGGCGCACCGTGACAGAAGGGGATAAGACATATCCTATCTGGGAGTTTCAGGACGTCGACGTGTCCGCCACGCGTGATCCGCTCAACAAGTACTATTTCTTCGCCACAGTGGAGGGCGGCGGGAGCTTCCCTTATCAGTCATCCACCAACGTCTGGGCCCACGCGGCCGACGCGCGGACCTACTTCCCGACTGCCGATCGGCCCACCTCTACGAGCGCCACGCCCGGCGCGCTGGACTCGCGCATCCAGGTGGTCTGGCCCCACGACCGGCTGGGGAACAGCGTCCCCATCACCCAGTCCCAATACGTCAACATCACGGCCAGCTTCTTCCAGCACGGCACGCTTATCTCCATCCCACCCGGCTGGGGACCGAACGTCCACCTTTATCAATCCCTCAACAGCGACGCCGGCGTCCTAGTCACCCGGGGCATCAAGCGCACCGTGACAGTGGGCGATCTGACCTATCCCGTGTGGGACTTCAACGACGTCCCCGTCGACCAGGCTATGAATCCAAACAGCAAGTACTTCTTCGCCGTTCTGGCCGACGGCGTGCCCACCTATCCCGCCATCTGGACCCACGGCGCCGACGGACGGACCTACTTTCCAAGCAAGGACGTGCCGGAGAACAGTTGCGGGTCCTGAGAAGCGGACGGTCCCCCGAGAATAGTGTAGCCGCCTGGTAGCATGGCTTGCGAAGACTATTGACAAACGTCACGCGTTGTGATATATTGATAATAAGCCCCGAGAGGTTGAGCAGCGTACGTCTGACGGCGCCGCGGGAGGGCTCCAGTTGCGAGGACGCCCGTCCTCGTCGAGCGAGGAGCCACGCAGGACGCCAGGATGCGCAGCAGGATCACTCGGGGCTGTTCCTTTTGTCCATCAGATGTCCTCTAGGCCGCCACGGCGCGCTTGAAGAAGAGGAAAATAGTCGACGTGACGCCCTGGGCGCCGACTAGCGTTTGGACCGTGATCAACTCCCATCGGCTGCTGGCGGCATCGCGCAGAACCTCGCGGATGACCTTCTCAATCTCCAGCGGCTTTAGACCACTCATGCCAATGTGAATCGGATAGACGGTATGCTCCCACCTCTGCTGCTGCATCCCAGCCTCCTCTCGATGTCCGACCTCGGGTCAGCCCGCTGAGCGCGGACTTTTGCCTCACTAATACATATCGATCAGAACCCGCTCAGCGCATAGGGGCCGGGACGATTTCGATAACGCGACCCACCGGTTCATCCACCAAGTCCTTATGTCTTCCGTAGGGGCGCAATTCATTGCGCCCGGCGGGGAAGAGGGACGCTGGGTGTGATAAATCACACCCCTACGAAACCGAAGACGATTTGGCGGATGCACCGCTACGCTTGCGTGCCGAACTTGGATGGGTTTTCCAGGTAGCTCTTGATCGTCCGGAGGAACTTCGCGGCCGGGGCACCGTCGACAACGCGATGGTCGAATGACAGGCTCAAATATACGGTTGTCACCTCCCGCACCTCGCGCTCGACAAGGGCCAATCGCTTGTTCAAGCGGCCTATGCCCAGGATGGCAACCTGAGGAGGGTTCACGATGGGAGTGAAGATATCGATTCCGTACATCCCGATGGCCGATATGGTGAAAGTGCCATACGCTACGTCGTCCAGAGTCAGACGGCCGGCGCGTGCACGCTCCACGAGATCAGATGTGGTCCGGGCGATCTCGGCCAGGTTCTTCTGGTCCGCGTTCCGCACCACCGGCACCATCAGCGCATCCGGAGTGTCCACGGCCAGACCCACGTTGATCTGGTCCAGAAGGTGGATCTCCTGGTCCCGCACCGTCGAGTTCAGCACAGGATGTTCGCGCAGGGCCATGGCCGTGGCTTTCACGATAACGTCGTTGTGGCTGACCCGCACACCGGCCTGGGCCAGTTCTCCACGCAGGCGAGCCGTCCCCGCCATCTCAACCTCGAGGGTGATTGTCAGCTGAGCCATGCTACACAGGCTCTCCAGCATGCGCTGGGCCACGACGCCGCGTTTTCCGCGTAGGGGGATGATCCGAGTTGTCCCCGGCCCGCCCTCCGCGCCGGAGCGACGCTGGCGCTCGTCGACGGCGCGCACCACCCTGGCTGGCGGCATCTCCTCCCCCTCTTCCAGCAGCCACCCCACCGTTCCGCCTACCGGAATCGCGCTGCCCTCGGGGACCACGCGGCGCAGTCGGCCGGACTCGGTGGACTGCACCTCGAAGCTGATCTTCTCGGTCTCCACCACGTACAGCGGCTCGCCCGCGGCGACAAGCTCGTCGTCCGCCTTCAGCCACTGTGCGATCGTCCCAGCCGTCATGATATCGCCCAACAAGGGCAGCAAGATCTCTTTTGCCATCACACCTGTCCCAAAAGGTTTACGGTGCATCCGGCAAGTCATCCGCCAATCCGTAGGGGCGTGATTCATCACGCCCAGCGCTCCCTCCCCCAACGGGCGCAATCAATTGCGCCCCTACGGACCGCGGTGAACCTGGTGGATGCACCACTTTGCGTCACAGTCATCCAGGGCATAGAAGCCAGAGGAACCAAGCTCGAAGTGGCAACCATGCTACTATCGCAGCAGAAGGTTGTCAACCGGACAAGGCGTCGAACAGGGCATCTACATACTTACCCTCACCTTGGGGCAACTCCGCACCCTTGATTTCCGTGCAAGGATACATACTTTCCTGGATGCGCCCATCCACGCCATCGGGCTACAATGCACCCAGCGGGGGCATTCGGGGGTCCCATCGGACCTCCGAAGCTGAAACCAATTCGGCAGGCGGAGACGCTGACATGGATCAATTGACGCGCGATGGCGTGACTCTGTTCTATCAGGACGTCGGCAAGGGTGCCCCACCTCTCCTATTGGTCCACGGACTGGGGGGCGACCACACCTGCCTCGCTCCCCAGTTGGAGCATTTCCGCCGCCACCATCGCGTGGTGGCCGTGGACCTGCGCGGGCACGGTCAGAGCGACAAGCCTCGGCAGGATTACACCATCGCCGGCTACGCCGACGATCTGGTCTGGCTCTGCTACGAGCTGGGAGTCTATCGGCCCGTAGTCGTGGGGCACGGATTGGGCGGCATGGTAGCCCTGGCTACGGCCGCCAGCCATCCCGACCTGCCGGCCGGCGTCGTGATGCTTGACAGTCCGATCCTCCCACCGGGCGGGACAATCACCGTCCGACGATCCCTTTCCGAAGAGAAGAGGGGCGTGCGGGATTTCTGGGACGCGCTGGCGCAGGACGGAGAGCCATCCAGTCACTCATGCAATGAGTCGACCCAGCAAGAGGCACTACCAAGCACACAGGCGCTTTCGCCTGAATACGTGAAGGAATCCGTTCAGCAACAGGTCGCGTTCTGGGACGGCGTCGCGGCCGTGGCGGCTTGCAAGCTACCACTGCTCTACATCGATGCCGGGACGCCCAACGCCGACCTATCCCTCCTGCAGTCGATCTGCCCGCGGCTAGTGATCGGTCGAACGGTGTGCACCGGGCACTTTCTCCAACTGGAGGCACCTGAGCAAGTCAACGCTATGATCGACCGATTTCTCTCGGTCATGGTGTCACAGGAGGTCAGCGCCGTTTGGAACGCGTGATGCACATTGTGGGAGATTCCTCCTGAGAACGCGGGCGTCCTTCCGGGGAAGGACGCCCGCGTTCTCAGGAGAGGCTCACGTACGCCATTACAAGGTAATGCGCATCACACGTTTGGAGACGGCGGCGGTCGTGCAACCGGCCCGGACGCGCCCAGACCGCCGCGGTTTCGGAAACCGCGGCGGTCTCGCCACGAGAAAGCCCTACGCGATCCTCCACAGAACCCTCTTTCCTCTTGACGCCAGAGCGTACAAGTGCTACCATACTTGTACTCAAGGTACAAAGCAGCCAAATCCCAACTGGATACCGTTCTGGTCGACACGCTTATGAGAGGCAGTGTTCGGGACGGTGGAAGGGCTTGGGATTTTTTGTTTTCGGGTCACGTGGTCGCTCCGCTTCCTATCTTTCCCGAGGGAGCCATAGGCCATGCGAGACGATCTCAGCCCCCATAGTCTGCTCTCGACCTCAAGCGCCGTCTTCGTCGGGCGACAGCGCGAGATGGCCCTGCTCCAGACCCACCTGGAGTCCGCCTCCTCGGGTCAGGGCTGCCTCGCCATGCTGGTCGGCGAGGCCGGCATCGGCAAGACGCGCGCCGCCCGAGAGTTCGCGGGATCGGCACGCCAGCAGGGCGTCATGGTGCTCTCCGGCTCCTCCCTCGAAGGCGACTGGCAGCCGCCCTACGGACCCTGGGTTGAAGCCCTCGGCGAGTACGCCCGCACCACCGATCCCGACCTTCTCCGTCGCCAGATCGGCCCCGGGCTCGCACCGCTGGCCCAGTTGGTCCCCGCCCTCCGCGCGGCTGTGCCAGACGTGCCTCCGCCCGCATTGCTCAGCCCCGACGAGGAGCGGTTGCGCCTCTTCGACGCCGTGATTCAGTTGCTTCTGACCCTATCCCAGCGCCAGCCCGTCCTCCTGGTGCTGGACGACCTGCACTGGGCCGACCGCGACTCCCTGCGACTCCTGCGCCATGTGGCCCGCTTCGCCGACCGGGCCCGCCTTTTGATCCTGGGCGTTTATCGCGAGCCCGAGCCCGGACTCCAGCCGGGGCACCCTCTGGTGGATCTGCTGGGCATGCTCCGGCGGGAGACGGACTACCACCAGATGGCGCTGACCGGGCTTTCCTCCGAGGAGATGGCCGAGTATCTTGCCGCATCGGCGGGACAGTCTCTACCCCAGGCTCTGATCCGGACCATGTACAACACCACCAACGGCAACCCTTTCTACGTACGTGAGGTCTTCCGCCATCTGGTGGAGGAGGGCAAGCTCCTCTACCGGGACGGACGATGGGCAACGGACGTAAGCCTGGGCGAGCTGGGCATCCCCGATGGAGTGCGCCATGTCCTGGCCCACCGCCTGGCGCACATCAGCGACCCGACCGGGACTATGCTGCGCGTGGCCGCAGGCTTCACCGGCCCCTTTGGCTTGTCGATCCTCCAGGCCCTCACCGCGCTCCCAGAAGAAGCGCTGCTCGACTGCATCGACGAGGCCCTTCAGTCCGGGCTCTTGCGGGTGGCAGACGGCATCTCCCCCAAGTACGAATTCGCCCATGCCATCGTGCGGCAGACGATCTACGAGGAATTGAACCCCGACCGTCGAACACGGCTGCACCGTCAGATCGCGCGGGCTCTGGTGGAAGTGTACGCCGGGCGTGAGGAGGCGCACGCGGCAGAGCTGGCGGCCCAGTACCATGCCTCGCTCAGCCTGGCGGAAGCTGGCACGGGCGTGCGCTGGGCCCTGGAGGCGGCAGAGCAGGCGAGTATCCAGTTCGCACACGAGGGGACCGTGCGGTTCCTGCGGATGGCCCGCGACCTGGCCGGGCAAAGCGAGCCGGGCGTGAAGGCAGATGTCTTGTGCAGGCTGGCTCTGGCCGAGGCAGAGGCGTTGCTCCTGGAGGAGGCCTCGCGCACGGTCGGCGAGGCGCTGGCCGCACTCTCCACGGCGGACGCCTACCCGCGCCAGCGAGTGGAGTTCCTGACAACCGTCGCCCGACTGCTGAAGGACAGCGGCGCCCCCCCGGCGGTCTGGGAGCCGTTGATGGAGGAAGGGCTGAGGTTGGTTCGGGAGCAGCGCGATCTGCCGTGGGCGCGCCTGGAGTTGTTGCGAGACCGCATCGAGCTGGTACCCAGCGGTCCGATTCGGGTGGCGCGCTGGCTGGGGCTGGACCCGGAGGCGGTGGCTATCGCACGGGCCGAGGGAGACGAAGAGGACTATGTGCGGACTTTGTACCCATACGCCACGCGGTCGCGGCAGGAGACGGAAGACATTCTCGCCCTGGCGCGAACGTGGCATCAGCCCGCCGCCATTCTACGGTCCCTGCAGCTGGCAGGCTGGGATCTGTATACCCAGCACGGGGCCTACCGAGAGTCAGCAGCCTGCTATGACGAGCTGCTGACCCTGAGCGAGCGCTACGGATCACTCGTCGGTCAGGCGGAGGCACTGTACATTCTGGCCCTGACGCACGTGCAGGCGGGGGAGTTCTCTGCTGCGCAGCAGACCCTACAGCGCGCACGGGAGAGGATCGCACGCGTCGGACCGGCCCACCCGCTGCTCTCCGTGTATGAGGCTTCATTGGTCATTCCCTTGACCTACTACCTGGACTGGGACTGGCAGCCAATAGCCGACATGGCGCGCACCGTGATTGGCTCCGACCTGCTGGGACCCAGGCGTGGGCTGTGGATGCTCGCGATGACTGCCTTCATCTGCGCCCGGGCCGGCAACAGAGAGGAATCCCGTCAGTTCCTGGGCGAGCTGACTCCGCTTGCCGAGCGGGAGAGCCCGACCGCCTTCGACCAGAACTCCCTCGTGAACATGGCCGCGACGGCGGTCTGGGATCTCCAGGCCGTCGATCTAGCCGCGACCTGTCGCCGCCTGGCCCTGGATCTGATTGCGGTCAATCCAGGCCCTGGACCGTCGGGACCGATCGAGCTCGACGTCGCCCACATGGCGGCGCTGCTGGGCGACGCGGCCGAGGCCGAAGAGTACTTCGCCCGCGCGCGCGTCGAGACCGAGCGGATCGGGCAACGGCACGTGCGGGGCATCGTCGACTACGACGAAGCGCTGTTTCTGATTCGCGCCGACTCGCCCGACCACGGCCGTATCGCGGCCCTTCTGGACGCCGCCCTGGCCCGGTTCCGCGAGCTGGGCATGGAGGGTTGGGCAGCGCGAGCGCAGTCCCTCCAGGAGAAGCTGTCCCCACCACTCCCCTCCAGTTCCGCCGAGCGGCAGATGTACCCCGATGGTCTGACCGAGCGGCAAGTGGCTATCCTGCGACTGCTGGCCTTCGGCAAGAGCAACCGGGAGATCGCCGCCGAGCTGGTCCTCAGCGTGGCCACCGTGGAGCGACACGTCGCCAACATCTACGCCAAGCTCGGCGTCCGAGGACGCGCCGAGGCCACCGCCCACGCCCTGCGCCGCGGACTCGTGGAGCCGACCTCCTAGCATCTACATATTTACCCTCACCTGGGGGCGCTCCCCTATCGTCGTCTCCTCCCACAAGATACATACTTTCATGGATGCGCCCAGGGGCACTATCGGCCTACAATGCATACGGTAGCCTTCCGGCACATGCGCGCCGAGTCGCATTGGGGCGCCGTGCGTCGGACTGAACCCGAGAACAGGGAGGACAAGCGATGCGCGCTCATGGTCATATCTGGCTACGACCGTTCCTCATTCCATCGTTTCTACCTCTCAGCGGATTCCACCCTGGATGCGGGCGATATGCTGGCCGGTAGCCTCACCCATGCCACTGCTCTGGCGTCCGGCGAAAGCTACGCGATCACCCATACACTGCGCATGCCCAGCGTGGTTCCTGGGACCTACACCCTCTTCCTCGTCACGGACGCCGACAGCCGGCTGCCCGAGGTCGACGAGACCAACAACATCAGAACCATCCCGCTCCAGTTGCTGGCTCCCGATCTGAGGCCCGTCGCCTTCGACGCCCCAGCCTCGGCAAGCCTGGGGCAGACCATCCCACTCACCTGGACCGTCCGCAACCAGGGCAATGGCGCGGCCCTGCCGGTCTGGTATGACCGGGTCTACCTCTCCAGCGATGCCGCCTGGAGCCCCGACGATACCTACCTGGGGAGCTACGCCTCTCCGAGCGCTCTGGCGATGGGGGACGTCTACACCGCCACGCCCAGCCTGAAGCTGCCCAGTACCCTGACTGTGGGGACCTACACCCTCATCGTACTGGTGGACGCTGACGACCGGCTGGCGGAATCCCGCTCGGACAACAACACCCTCACCGCCACCCTCGCGGTGAGCGGTCCCGATCTGGCGCTGAACGGACCGAGCGCATTCTCCGCCCCGGACGCGGGCACCCTGGGGCAGCCCATCGCCCTGGGTTGGGGCGTGCACAACCAGGGCGATCGCGACGCCCGGCCGAACTGGACGGATCGAGTCTACCTCTCCACGGACAACAACTGGAGCGTTGACGACACTTACCTGGGCGGCTTGGCCCAGACCTACAGCGTGGCGCCCGGAGGCATCTACACCAGCTCACTCAGCGTCAAGCCGCCCACCACCATCGTGACCGGCACCTACTATCTGTTTGTCCGCCTGGACGCCGACGACAAACTGGCCGAGGCGGACGAGGGCAACAACACCGCGATGCGCACGATTGTCGTGGGAGCGCCTGACCTGACGATCTCCACCTTCACCGCACCACCCACCGGCCTGCTGGGGCAGTTCCTGCCGGTCACGTGGGAGGTGCGCAACCAGGGAGATCGCGACGCCCTGCCGGCCTGGACCGACCGGGTCTACCTCTCCGCGGATGCGAGCTGGGACAGCGGGGATACCCTGCTCACCAACGGCAGTCTGGCCCACTCCACCGCCCTGGCGGCCGGCGCCGGCTACACGGGCAATCTGAGCGTGAAGCTGCCCAGCACTATCGTGACCGGGACCCATTACCTGATCCTGCGAGCGGATGCGGACGGACGGCTGGCGGAGTCCAACGAAGGCAACAACACCAGCGCGGCCGTGCCGATCGTCGTCCAGGCTCCGAACCTGGTGCCGACAGGGCTGACGCCCGGGTCGACATCGGCGAAGGCGGGGCAGTACGTGAGCGTGTCCTGGACGGTGCAGAACCAGGGAGACGGCAGCGCCACTCCGACCTGGTACGATCGACTGTACTTCTCGACCAGCAGCGTTTGGAGCAGCAGCGCCACCATGGTGGCAGCGCGAGCGCGGGGAACGGCGGTGGACGTCGGAGCAAGCTACAGCGTCAGCCTGAGCGGGCGGATACCGACAGGAGTCGCACCGGGAACGTACTACCTGATCCTGCGGACGGACTCCGACAGCCGATTGCCGGAGTCCGAGGAACTCGACAACACGCGAGTCGTGGAGGTAACCATCACCCCGTAGAGCCTGCCCGGCGCGAGCCACAATCGCGGGACGAGACAACCACGTGCACGCAGGGGCGGCCATGGATGGCCGCCCCGTATTCTTAGCACGTCGTTCCGTGAGTCAGTTCCGCGTTGCGGCGCCAGCGCAATTGGGCCGACGCCGGAGACCGCCGCGGTCCTTCCGCGGAAGGACCGCGGCGATCTTGCCCGAGTGGATGCCCCGTTTGAGGAGCGACGCACTTGGTGCAGTTCACACCAAGGTCGACTGGGAGCGTGCGGGTGCTCCTTTGCTGGCCATAAACTCCGCGATAGCCTGAATGCTTGACTGCTTATGTACGACGTGGTATACTTTCCTTGTCCCTGAAGGTGGTGAGAAAGATGAAACGCGAGCTGAGGAAAATAAGAGTGGCTCCGGACAGCGAACTGGCAAGATTGCTGGAGGAGGCAAGAGAAGGTGATCTGCTCTTGGAAAAGGATGGAGAGCTTTACCGTTTAAACCGCGGAGGGAAGGAAGATATCTGGGCGGGCTATGATCCGGAGAAGGTGCGGGAAGCTTTGGCCAAAGCAGCCGGGAGTTGGGCAGACATCGATACTGAGTCCTTGATCGCTGACATCCACCGTGCCCGCGAGGAAGGTTCGCGGCCGGCCGATAGACCATAGTGCCCTATATCCTCGACACCGATTGGATCATCAACGCCCTCGCGGGCAAGCATCACGCCACAGCGGTCATAGGTCGTTTGGCGCCGCAGGGGCTTGCGGTGAGTGTGATCACTCTGGGCGAGATCTACGAGGGGGCTTTCAAGTACGCCAATCCTCAGGCACACCTTACCGCATTCCGTCAGTTCCTCGCGCCTTTCCGCCTTCTCGGTCTTGACGACTCCATCATGGAGCGTTTTGCAGAGATCCGCGCAGATCTCCGCCGCCGGGGACAACTCCTCGCGGATTTTGACATTCTCCTCGGGGCTACGGCTCTCCAGCACAACCTTACACTCTTGACCCATAACGTCGAGCACTTCAAGCGAATCCCCAATCTTCAACTCTACCAAGCACACTAGACCTCTTCCCATTGGCACATGCTGCTGCCGCTGGACCTGACAGAAGCTCACGTACCGAGTACCGACTGGCGAGGGGCATGATTTCAGGCTTACGCCCCACTTTGCGTCCCGGTCACTGAGAAAACGCCGCCCGCGGGGTCCGCATCTTGCGGCAGATGGCATGTGGATGCCCCCCAAGGACCGGACGTCGAGACGCGTTGAGAAACTGGGAGGCCCCGAGGAGAGGACATGATCGCCCTGGACGACATTAAAGAGCTGCTAAGAGAAGCGGACGACAACACGTTGACGCTGTATCTGGACGTGAATCCGGCTGCGCCAGACAACCAGGCGCCAACGCCCCAATGGCGCATCTGGTTACGGAACACTCTGCACGACATCGAGAGCGGACTGCAAAAGGACCAGATGGCGATCTGGCATCGCATGCGACCGCGGGTGGAGGAGTTCTTTCAGTCGTATCGGCCGCAAAGCACCTCTCTGGCCGTCTTCTTTGGCTCCGAACTGCTGCGAGAGTATCCTCTCCAGGTTCCGCTGCAGAACCGCAGCTCCCTGGGACCGCCGCTAATCACGCCGCTGTTGTGGGCCCTGGACCAGCACGAGCCCTACCTGATCGCGCTCGTGGACCGCGAAGAGGCCCGTCTGCTGACGGCCTCTCTGGGTCGTCCCATCGGACAGGAGGTAGATAGGCTGAAACTGGACACCAGTCAGTGGCATCAGACGACGGCCAGACAGGCGGCAGCGCATGCCGGTCGGACCGCCCAGGGCAGCAGCCGCCGGGACGATTTCGCGCGTCGAGTGGACGAACACGAGCATCACTTCTGGCGCCAGGTGGGCGCGCATCTCGAAACGACGATGAACCGATACCAACTGAGGAAGCTCATCCTCAGCGGCCCGGAGGAGGCCACCACCGCCGTGCGCGCGGCCCTGCCGGAGCGTATGGCGCGCTCCGTGGTGGGCATTCTGAGCTTGCCTCCGCGGATGCCCGACGCCGAGGCGCTGGAGCAGGCCAACAAGCTGGCTGAGAGCGCCGAGCGCCGTGCTGAGTCCAGCCTGGTAGACACCGTGATGGACCAGGCCAAATCGGCTGGGCGCGGAGCTCTGGGCAAGGAGCCCGTCCTGGACGCACTCCAGAGACGCATGATCGACACCATCGTGGCCGCTTGGCCGGCGCAAGACGAGGCGTTGCTGGAGCAGATGGCACGAGAGGCAATACGCAGCGGCGTAAGGCTGGAACTGGTGCGCGACGAGGCGGCCGACGCGCTGCGCCGCTACGACGGTCTGGCCGCGCTGCTCCGCTACGTTCCACCCCCGCCCCTGGAGTGAGAAGCGGGAGTGGTCCGAGATCGTCCTATTTCAATCTCTCAACGAAGGCGATGATCTGCTTCAGCTCGTCGTCGCTCAATCGATCGGGCGGGAAGGATGGCATCTTATCCTTCGGAGTGCGGACCTGCTTAGTCACTTGCTGCCCCGTGTAGCCGGCTAGCTTGGGTCCCACGCCGCCCTCCGCATTCGCGCCATGACAACTGGAACACCCCTTGGCGGCAAAGAGAGCCTTCCCGGCCTCCGGTCCCTCAGCCCCGGTTGCGGAGGCCGCGGGGGCAGGTGTGTTGGGAGCGTGCTCGATAGCCTCTTTCCAGTCCTCTGCCGTGCCGTGCACCAGAAAGGTCATCAACTCGTAGATCTGCTCCTGGTTAAGGGAGCCACCCTCCTCGTCGCTCCAGGCCGGCATGACCGTGTTCGACCGCCCGCGGGCTATGGTCTTGGTGATGAGAGTTTGGGCCTTCTTTAGATCGTCGGCGTCGCCCTCTTTGTACTCATGGCGCTTGAGGAGATCCGGCAAGAGGAGAGACGGTCCGACTTGCCCCTTGCCGTCCTTGCCATGGCAGGCGCTACATAGTGACCCGAAGAGGAGCGCCCCGCGATGCGCGGATTCGGACTCCTGCCTCAGCGCCGCCAGAGCTTGCCGCTCTGGCTCTTGAATGGCGTAGAGTGCCAGAATGTTGAAGGCGAGCAGCGTCAGTACCAGGGCTACGACGACGCGCTTGTCAATCTTCATACGGTCAACGCTCCTCTTATGCCTTGACGGCGTGTTTGGGATCCCACGCCGACCGTTGAATAGCCTTGTTCGGATCTGTGTCCACCACAACTTTGCCGTCCACGATGCTGACCGGGAAGATGTCCAGGGGCCGCGGCGCAGGGCCGGCCTTGCGCACTCCATACCGATTGAAGATGGAGCCATGGCACGGACAGTTGAACCGACCCTTATTTGCTAGATCATCCTCGGAGGCATCCTCAGGCTTCCACGGCACGGTGCAGCCCAGGTGAGTGCACTTCTGATAGAGAGCGACAAAGCCATCGGGCGTATGTGAGAGGTAGAAGCGTCCTTCCTGGAAGCGGGTCACCGATCCCACGGGGAAGTCCTCTACGCGCCCAGCCACGATCTTGCCGCCAAACGCGCCCACCTTCTTCGCCTTGAAGAAGAGCAGGAATGCCGCCCCGCCCTCGGTCGCGACGGCCCCAACCGCGGCCAGAAGTGCGAAGCGCAGGAAGTGTTTCCGCGTGACTCGAATGCTCGAAAGATCGCCAGACGGCGATGTGTGATGGTTGTTCCGATTCGCCAAGGCTTACCTCCAGGATCATCGTGACGCGCATGTCCCCAAGACAGCTCAGCGGGCATGCGCGCTACGCAGCATGATTTACTCCGCCGCGTGTAACTGCCAGGGCCACACGAGGTGCATGCCGGGTCCGCGGAAGGCGGTCCCGATGATGGTCAGTGTCAGAAACGTGGAAACGAAGGCGAAGAACAGCGCGATCAGGATGTCGCGCGTGTTAGCGCCCTTCCAGATCTTGCGCACAAGCGCCACCTGGATGGCCGGTAGCCCGACCATGAGCCCCATCGGGATGACGTATTCAATGATGAACGTCGGAACCCCCAGGGGGTCAAGCATACGTCGGACGCCGACGAACTCGTTGAAGAGAACCATCACGACATTCAGCGCCGCGGCGTATATCCCAGAGAACAATGCGATCTGCACGCCCCGGGACGAGTCGAAATAGCGCCCCACACCCTGAGGGCTCGTGTCCACGAAAGGGATGGCCATCAGCAAAAGGACCGCGGCGCCCGGGACGACCACGCCAGCCAGCGTCGGGTGCATGTGCACCAGGAGCTCCTGAAGGTTGAGGAAGTACCAGGGCGCCTTGGCCGGGTTCGGCGTGAGGCTGGGGTTGGCGTGGTCCACCAGTGGAGCGTTCACCAGCCACGAGACCGCCAGAAGCACGACCAGGAAGACAGCCGCCGCGATGAACTCCCAGATCACCAGGTGCGGCCACGTCATCTCGGTGTCGTCGACATCCTTCGCCAGCTGAGGGACAACTCCCTCCACCTCCACCAGGGCCAGTAGACGAAGGCGTTCCTCGTCGCCGTTGAGCGGTGGTCGATCGAGCCGAGTTGATGTTGTCACGATACTTTACCCCTAATGTCTGCATTACGAACAAGGCGCATGATCGCGGGACACCCCGGACCCCACCCCGGTTGATAGGGACATCTTGGTTTTGCGGTCGCCTCAGGCGACCGCAAAACCAAGATGTCTTCGGCCTTCAGGGCGGGGGCTAGCGAGAGTGTCTGAGTCTAACTTCTGGCATCAATATTAGAGCGGTCCGGAGATGCCACCGTCCTTCCGAATGCGCCAGAAATGGATGGCCATGAAGATCGCGGCCAGTATCGGGAACCCGATTACGTGCAGAGTATAGAAGCGAATCAGCGCATTCGGTCCGACCTCGTAGGCGCCCAACAGCATTAGCTTCACCTCACTGCCGACGACCGGCACGTAGCTGGCCATATTTGTTCCCACTGTGATCGCCCAGAACGACAGTTGATCCCAGGGAAGCAGATATCCGGTGAAGCTGAGCAGAAAGGTGAGCGTTAGCAATATCACGCCCACCACCCAGTTGAACTCCCGCGGCGGCTTGTACGAGCCGGTGGCGAAGACCCGAACCATGTGCACAAACACCGCCAGCACCATCCCATGGGCGGACCAGCGATGCATGTTGCGCAGCAACATGCCGAAGTTCACAGTCGTCTCCAGGTCCTTCATGTCCGTATAGGCAAGCTGCACAGCCGGACGGTAATAGAACATGAGGAGAACGCCTGTTATGGACAGAACCAGGAAGAGCAGGAAGGACAACCCTCCCATGCAGAAGGTGTAGCTGGCCCGCAGCCCATGGCGGCGCACCCGCACAGGATGCAGATGCAGAAACACGTTGCTGGTAACAGCCATGGACTGCGTCCGCAGGTCCTCCGGCCAACCGTGGCGGAAGATCGATCGCCACGGTCGACTGCGACGTAGCTGTCGACCTAACTGGTTTGCTGCGTTGTATAACACGCCTTCCTCCCCGAAGTACGTCGTTCCTCAACTGAATGCTCTTTTACAGAATACCGATCCAACGCTGGAGCACTAGGATCGTGGCGATAACCACGGTCATCGCCGCGAACACGATAGCCAGCTCGAGCGCCTCTCCAACTACCAAAGCATGCCTCCTTTACTGGGTCCTTGCGTCCGGATGGTTGACGTTATCTCTTTTGCCTTGCCGGCTGTATGGAACCGCGTGACGCCGCCTGGGATATCATCTGCGGCGCGCTCTCGACCGGCTCTGCCGGCGGGGGCGCCTCCCACTCGAACTGAACCATGCTGATCGCCTTGGTGGGACAGCGATTCTCGCAGAGTCCACAGCGAATGCAGAGCTTCTCGTCGATCACCATAGCCGCCCCAGACGTGGGCAGATGTCCTCCTAAGGAGACTGCTGTTTGGTCATCGGTCGAAAGGGCTTCGATCGCCACCATGCGCAGCACACCCTGAGGGCAGGCGTCGATGCAGAGACCGCATAGGACGCAGCGGGTGGAGTCGATCATCACGTTGATCTGGCACTGGAGGCAGCGGGTTGCCTCGGTCCGGGCCGCCGCAAGTGCCAAACCAAGCTCGACCTCTTCCTGCAGACTGGCACGCTCCGCTGTAGGCAGCGTGGGCATGGGCGCTCTTTGTGTGGTCAGATAATCCCCATCCCGTTGATAGCGCTGCAGCACCGTGAACTTCGCCCTTCGCTGCAGTCGCTGTCCTCCGTTGAGATAGGCGTCAATAGACGCCGAAACGGCGTGCGCATCGGCGATAACCCCGATAACGTCGCGTGGCCCGGTTATGAAGTCGCCGGCCGCGAAGACACCCGGCTTGTTGGTCATGAACGTGCGCTTGTCCACCTCCAAGCGATCCCAGCGCGACATCTCCAGCCCGATTTCCGGAGGCAGGAACGTGATATCGGGTGACTGGCTCACCGCCGGGATGACCGTATCCACGGGGAGGATGAACTCGGACCCCGGAACAGGAACGGGGCGCCTGCGTCCGCTGGCATCAGGCTCCCCAAGTGCGTTGCGTACGCAGGCCAGGCCGACGATGCGGCTCTGATCGTCGGAATTGATGGCGGTGGGCGAGACCAAATAGTGGAAAGTGACCCCTTCCTCTTCGGCCTCCTCGATCTCCTCGGCTCCCACGGCCGCCTCGGCCGCCGTGCGCCGGTAGATAACGTGGACGGACTTGGCACCAAGGCGCACGGCGGAGCGTGCGCAGTCGATGGCGGTGTGCCCCAGACCAATCACGGCCACTCTCTCGCCCAGTCCCGTCGGCTCCCCCAGGTTCGCCCGGCGCATGAAAGTCACCCCATGCAGTACACCGTCAAGGTGCTCGCCAGGAATCCCGAGCTTCTCCGGCTTGTGCGCTCCAGCCGCGATGAGCACAGCATCGAATATGCGGATCAGGTGATCCAACCCGATATCTTTGCCCACCGGCCTGTTCAAATGGATGTCTACACCCAGAGACTCCAGGTCCTGGATGATGGTATTCTGAATCACGTCGCGCGGGAGCCGGTAGGGTGGTATGCCGACACGCAACATGCCGCCAACGACCGGCAAGGCCTCGAAGATGGCTACTCGATAGCCCAACTGGGCCAGATCGCTTGCGGCGGTTAGCCCGGTGGGGCCGGCACCGACGATGCCAACCCGCTGACGCTTGCGTTCGATCGGAGTCCCGGGTCGCGTGCCCAAGCGGCCGAAATCGGCCGCGGAGCGCTTCAAGTGGCAGATCGAGACCGTCTCATCCAGATCGCGGCGCCGGCAAGCACCCTCACAGAGGCGCACGCACACGCGGCCAAGGATGGCGGGAATCACGTTGGCCGTGCGGTTCACTTCGTAAGCGTCGGCGAAGCGCCCCTGGGCGATCAGCGAGACGTACCGGGGAACGTCCGTGTGGGCCGGACAGCGATCCTGGCACTTGATGTTCTTTGCGAACCATTCGGCGCCGGTCCGCACCAGCCGAAACCTGCCCTTGCTCATCTATGCACCTCACCGCATCGTCCTGGCTATGTTACCTGTACAAGGTTACTGCGAAGTAACGGGGTGCCACGAAAAGTAACGACAAGGTTACAACCATGGCAACTGCACCTAATGAGGATCACTTGACCGGGTGGAATGTGTTGTAAAGGAAGTTAACCGCATTTACAATGGTGGAGAGGCACACTATAAGATGACACGGCTGCTGTCCTGGCTCGACAATCTACCACTCCAGTCTCGCATCAGCCTACTGGTTTCGCTCGGGCTGATCAGCGTGCTGGCTCTGCTTACCGTTGTCGCTCTGCGAGTCGTGCAGGATACCACCGATCGCATCGTGCACGAGCGACTGGTTATCACACAGATGACGGCCACGTATGTCGAAACCCTATTGCAAGAGGCCGTCAACGATCTCTCCAAAGCCACGACCTTCGCCTCCTTCAACCCGGAGCGAGGCAATCTATCCGAAGAAGAACACCTGATGGCCCATACTTACGGCCAGCTCGGCAACTTCACGCAGGGGTTGATCCTCGTGGACCGCCATGGCATCGTGGCGCTGGCCCATCCGCGCGAGCTCGCACCGATAGGTCACGACCTCTCCGGCGAGCCCTATATTCGGGATACGCTGGGGAAGGAGGGTCCCAATGTCTCCAACGCCTTCCGCAACCCCCTGACGGACAGGCCTACCGTGGCCGTGACCATCCCGGTACACAACAGTGACGGAGAGATCGTCTCCTACCTGACCGGGTTGATCGACCTGACCAGCCCCGCCTTCGCCGGATCGCTTACCTACGCCCAGAATCTCGGGCGAACCGGCCACGCGGACCTCCTCGATGCCCGCGGCATCGTTGTGGCCTCCTCAGGGCCAGAGCACGTGCTGCACCCCGGCGAGCACCCTGAGTTCTACCAGCGCATGCTGCGGGAGCAGCGAGAGAATGTCGAGGCAACACCCTATGTCGAGGACGGACAGGTGGAAGGCGTGCATGTGATGGCCTTCGTACCGCTCAAGCTGGCTCCCTGGGGTATTGGACTGGGCGGCACAGAAGAAGAGACGTACGCACCGGTGCGCCGCGTGCAGACCGAGGCTAGCGTGGTCGCCGTACTATCCTTGTTGCTGGCACTTGTCTTCGTCTGGTTCACCACGCGCCGGGTCGTTCGTCCTGTTGAAGCGTTGATAACTGCTTCCGAGCAAATGGCCTCGGGCGATCTCTCCCGCCCGATCTCGATTTCGGGCGGTGGAGAGATAGGCCGTCTTGCCGGCACTTTTGACACGATGCGACTCAAATTGCAGAGCGCCTACCACGCCCTGAGAATGGAGAAGAGCCAGTATCAGGGCATCTTCCGCTCGATAGCAGATGCGGTGTTCACCGTCGATACCAAGCTATACATCACGTCGTTCAATCCTGCCGCCGCCCATATGCTAGGCTGGACTGAGAACGAAGTGCTCGGACGGACCTGCGAGGAGGCCCTAGGCTGTCAGGGCGCGAGCGGCGTCTTCTTATGTAAAACGGACTGGTCATCCACGTCCCACCTGGAGTCGTTGGAATTTCCAGCCAGCACGCGGCTAGTAGTGCACACGCGCTGTGGGGATCCAGTCACTGTAGGAGCGACCCAGGCGCCCATCTTCGACGACGACGGGCACCTGGTCGGTCTGGTGCACGTGTTGCGCGATATCTCCGCCCAGGAGCAACTGGATCGCATGAAGGAGCAGTTCATCTCCAACGTGTCTCACGAGTTGCGCTCGCCCCTCGGCCACATCAAGGGCTACGCCACGACGCTGCTGCGCCGGGATGCTTCCTGGGACGAAAAGACGCAGCGGCGTTTCATCGGCGAGATCGTGCAAGGCAGCGAGCGAATGCAGAAACTGGTGAACGAGCTCCTCGACATGTCACGACTTGAAGCCGGCCGCTTTGCCATCGAGAAACAGCCAATCCAGGTAGGGCACGTTGCCAGAGCAGCCGTAAAGACAGTGCGGTCGCTGTCCAAGAAGCACAAGTTCGTCGTCAGCATGCCGCAGAGTCTGCCGCGGGCGCAGGCGGACCCCCATCACATCGAGCAGGTGCTGGTCAATCTGCTGGAGAACGCGGTTAAGTACTCGCCTGAAGGCGGCTGCATCAGCGTCTTAGGCAGCACGGAGGACGGCACGGTGGTCGTCTCCGTCGCAGACGAGGGCATCGGCATCGCCGAGGATCAGTGGGAGCGCGTCTTCGAGCGATTCCAACGCGTGGACAGCAGCCTGACTCGTCAAGTGGGCGGCGTGGGACTCGGACTTTCCATCTGTCGTAAGATTATCCAAGCCCATGGCGGACGAATCTGGGTCGAAAGCAAGATAGGTCAGGGCAGCACGTTCTATTTCAGCCTGCCCATTTTCAGACAAGTAGCTCAGCGCGATCAGGAGTCGCTCGCACACAAGGGAGGTGTTCTGCCATGAGGAAAGCTACGATCCTCGTCGTCGACGATGATCCGCACTACGTTCAGCTCGTACGCGTCAACATGCAGGCAAGTGGCTATCGGGTCTTGACGGCCTCCGACGGTTTGGGCGGACTCAAGATCCTGGAGACCGAACAGCCCGATCTGGTCATCCTGGACATCATGATGCCGTTTCTCGACGGCTATGAGACCTGCCGCCGGATCCGCGAGTTCTCACTCGTGCCAATCATCATGCTGACGGCACGCGGCGAGCAGGAACACAAAGTACGAGGACTGCGCGCGGGAGCCGACGACTACGTGACCAAGCCTTTCGGTGCCGATGAGCTCCTGGCCAGGGTGGAGGCCGTGCTGCGGCGCTCCATGGACTCAAGGAAGCCGCAACGGAAAGGCGACTTCACCTGCGGTGAGCTGACCATCGACTTCGCCCATCATCGCGCGCTGGTAGCCGGCGCCGACGTCGGCCTCTCCGCAACGGAATTCAAGCTGCTGAGTCAGTTGGTTGCTAACGCGGGATTCGTTGTCTCGCAAGAGGACCTCCTCAGAAAAGTATGGGGGCAAGAATACAGCGACGACCGCGAGATCCTCAAAGTCTGCATCAGTCGCCTTCGCCAGAAGATCGAGCAGGACCCGCACCATCCACAGTACATCCGCACCCGACGAGGCATTGGCTACAGCTTCGTCGCTTCTCCCCCACACCCGTAACCTTCCTGCAACCTTGGCGCCCACATCGTTACCTCGCAGTAACCTTGGGCCGCTACCATGACTACCAACGAACTCTGCAAGCAAGGATGGCGCTGCGTGCGTGTTGCAGACAGGTCCAAGGTCCTGGTCGCCGACAGCGACAGCAAGATCCGAGAGCTCATCCGGACCAACCTGACAACTGATGAGTTCGAGGTCTCTGAGGCTGGCACCGCATGGGACTGCGTTAAGCTGGTCTGGAAAGAGAACCCCGACCTGATCATCCTGGATCTCGGACTGCCGGATCACGACGGATGGGAAGTCCTGAACCTGATGAGATTGTCCGGGATCCTGAGCGATGCCGGGGTGATCATTACCAGTGAGGACTTCCTAAGCCGCTCCGCGCTCCGCAGATCCCAGGCGACCGGATTTATCCGTAAGCCGTTCGATGTCCGTCTCCTGGTTCGCAACGTTCAGAGGGCGCTCGCCGAGCGCCAAGGCAAGGCCGCCTACGCACGCCAACATTAATCTCATTGCGGATTCCAGTAGTGCTCTGTGACCAATGAATTGACAGATAGCTGTCTCAAGCAGGCGGTGGAGTGTCATCCTGAGTCGCAGCGAAGGAATCCCCCGGGGCGAGGGGAGCGGATTCTTCGCGCTGCGGCGCTCAGAATGACAGACGAACAGGCGCGACTGCGGTTGACGTGTGTCAGTACACCGGTAACACCGCAGTAGTCCACCACAGCTCGCAATTCGTTTCGTGGAGGAGAAGTATGGATAACGGGCAACAATTTGGCTCGGGGCAAGGCGCCGTCGGACCACGTCCGAGGTGTTGGTGGAAAGCACAGCGTTTTCTCCGCCTGGGCGTGATCGTCGTTGCCGGCGTTCTGATCGCGATGGCTATGGCCTGCGGATCGAACTCGGCTTTGACCAAAGAGACGGGAGCAGGCTCTAACACCAAGCCCGCCTCCTTGTTGCCGACGGTTTCCGCGGGCAAGCAACTTTACCAGCAGCATTGCAGCACCTGCCACGGGGCAGAGGGCATTCGCATGCCCATAGCTCCTCTACAGTCCAAGGAGTTTCTGGAATCACGCGGGGATGCTACTCTCATTTTGGTTATCAGCGAGGGCAAAGGCGCTATGCCGGCCTGGGGCAAGCCGAGAGGAGGACCTCTAACCGACGCCCAGGTCCAGAATGTAGTAGCCTACCTCAACTATGCGGCGAGCCGCGAGAGCTCCAGCGTCAAGGCCGGGGCTGGCCAGCAACTCTACACGGAGTCATGCGCGCGCTGCCACGGAGACAAGGGCGACCGCATCCCCGTCGCCCCACTCAATGTGAAAGGCTTCCTTGATAGCCGCTCTAACGATAGTCTGGCCACAACTATTGCCGACGGACGGGGACAAATGCCGGGCAATAGCAAGACCAAGGGCGGTCGATTGACCGATAGTCAGATCCAGGACACGATCTCCTACCTGCGCAACGTGGTCGAGACTAATGTCGCCGCGGCCGCGGGCCGCGGTCGCGAGACATATGTTGCCAGTTGTCTGGGCTGTCACGGCGAGAAAGGTGATCGTGTCTCGGGAGTGGCTCTGGCTTCCCTCGAGTTCCTAACATCGCGAGGCGACGGCAAGCTCATCGCCTCGATCGGCGAAGGCGCCTCAACCATGCCTGGATTCGGCCGTGCCAAGGGTGGATCCCTTGATCCCAGCGACATCGGAGCCATCCTTGCCTACCTGAAAGCCTGGTCAGGCACCCGGGCCTCCAGCGCACTACCTCTGGCCGGACCGGCCGGCGAGGCGAAGGAGCTCTACTCCAGAAACTGCGCCCCGTGCCACGGCGAGACGGGGGACAAAGTCTCAGGTATCCAGCTCCGCTCCAAGGGATTCCTCCAGCAGAAGGGCGACACCCTGCTGAAGCAGACTATTGCCCGTGGCAACGCAAAGGGCATGCCCGCCTGGGGTAAGGAAAGCGGTGGACCCTTCAGCGATGACCAGATCAACGGACTGGTCGCCTATCTAAGCGCCGCGGCTGCCGACACCGGATCGTCCCCCAGCGCAGGTGCATCTGCCAGTCCCTCGCCTTCTGCGTCTGGTTCTGCTGGCAGCAACGCAAGCGGCACGTCTGGGCCCTCCTCTTCCGCGGCCCCGGCCGGTGGCGGAGCGATCAGTGCTGATTTGATAGCCAAGGGCAAGGAAGTCTTCACCAAGAACTGTACGGCTTGCCACGGTGAGACACGGGACCGCATCCCGACCTGCAAGCTTACGGATAAGAGCTGGGTGGAGGAGAAGGGCGACGCTGGTCTCACCAACAGCGTCACCAACGGCAAGGGCGGCATGCCCGCCTGGGCCGGAAAGCTCTCCACTGACGAAATCAAGGCTGTGGTCGCCTTCCTGAAAGACGCCGTCGGGATCAAGGGGGGCAGCGGCAGCACTTCAAGCAGCAGCGCCCCAGCCGGCGCCAGCGTCCTCAGTCCCGAGGCGGTGGCCAAGGGCAAAGAGGTCTTCGCCAAGAACTGCACGGCTTGCCACGGCGAGACGCGGGATCGCATCCCGACTTGCAAGCTGGCGGATAAGGACTGGGTGACCCAGAAGGGAGAAGCCGGTCTCACCAATAGCGTCACCAACGGCAAGGGCGGCATGCCCGCCTGGGCCGGCAAGCTCTCTAACGACGAGATCAAATCTGTCGTCAGCTTCCTCCTCGACGCCGTCGGGGCGGGTGGCGGCAGTGCGTCCGGAGCCTCGTTTTCCGCGGCCCCGGCCAGCGGCGGAGCGATCAGCGCTGACCTGGTGACCAAGGGCAAGGAGGTCTTCACCAAGAACTGCACCGCTTGCCACGGCGACACGCGGGACCGCATCCCAACTTGCAAGCTGACGGATAAGAGCTGGGTGGAGGAGAAGGGCGACGCCGGACTCACCAACAGCGTCACCAACGGCAAAGGCGGCATGCCCGCCTGGGCCGGAAAGCTCTCCACTGACGAAATCAAGGCTGTGGTCGCCTTCCTGAAAGACGCCGTCGGGGCGGGCGGTGGTGGAGGTGGTGCAGGCACGGCGGCCGGTGCCGCCTCCGCGAGCCCGGTGGCTGCGACCAGCGCGATCGTGGAGCCCACCAAGATAGACACGGCGACGGGCAAAGCGCTCTTTACGAAGAACTGTCAGATGTGCCACGGGGCCGACGGCCTGCAGCAGAAGGCCTGCCCGCTCGGCTCGAAGGAATGGGTTCAGAACACCAGCGCGGAGGGCCTGCGGGCCCGCATCACCAACGGCAAGCCTGCCGCCGGCATGCCAACATGGGGCAAGTCGAAAGGCGGCTCGCTCAGCGACGACGACATCAGCGCGATCATGTTGTACATCGGGACCGAACTGGCCCGGTAAGCCGTCGCATGAAATGTCGCGATGGGCCGATGACTGTGCGTGGAGGGACACGGGTTACATGATGGAGAGCTTACCCCTGGGTGTTTTTGCCGCATTGGAGAGATCGACGCTCTCCTGGGCCATAGCGGCTACCTTTCTGGTGCTGTTGCCTATCTGGCTGGTATTGTTTATCCGATCACGCGGAGACAGTAGTCTTCAGCCAGGGCGACTTGTCGTCATGATTGCCGGATTAGGCGCTTTGCTGACCATCCCTCTCTTGGGGGTCGGGGTCTCTCTGCTCCTGCCCGCGAACCCCACCGCGGGATCCAGCGGTCCGGCCGCCGTGAAGGCCGCGGCTTTGCCGGAGGTCACGACGGCCTCCGCTCAGGGCGAGCAGGAGAAGCCCGCGGCCACGAAGGTCCCCGCTCAGGGCGAACAGGAGAAGCCCGCGGCCACTGCTACCCGAGCGGCCGCGACGCCGACGCTGCCGGCTCCATCGCCGACGCGAGTGCCTCCCACGCCGACACAGACGCCATCCCCCAAGCCGGCTATCTCGGCCAGCACCGAGCCAGCCCCGGACAAATCGAGGGAGCTAGCCGCGAAGGGTCGAACTGTCTTCGAGCGCGAGAGATGTGTGACCTGCCACAGCATCAACGGCAAGGGTGGCGTGATCGCACCCGACCTGGCCGGCGTCGGAGAGCGACACTCCGCGCAGTGGATTCTCGATCACTTCAAGGACCCACAGTCTATCAGCCCGGGGACGCTCATGCCGAGGTTCAACGTGCCCGATGAGGATTTCGAGGCATTGACAGAGTATCTTCTAACACTCAGGCGTCAATAGCGCGGGGTTCCTGAATCCGGAGTTGCCAGCACAGGGAAAGAGTGATCGGTGGAAAGAAGGTGAAGGTTCCGTGGAAGCAAAAGGAAAGACGATGAACATTGGTGCGCCACAAGCCCGAACAGCTACAGACGTGATTTTGACCTTGGGAATTCGTTTCCTGGCGTCTATCCTGTTTATCGTCCTGGTTGGCTTCAGTCTCTACTACGTCGTCGACCGTGCCAGTCTGGTTGGGCCTTCTCCAGTCGACAATACCATGCGCGAGCTGGAGGAACTAGTCAAGCAAGAGCCGGACAACGCGAATCTGCGGGTGCAGGTGGCCCAGGCCTATACCGAGCGAGATATCTACGAGGCGGCCCTGGCCCAGTACAAGAGCGCCCTGGAGATCGAGCCAGACCATCAGGCGGCGCTAATTGGCATGGGCAATATCTACCTGGCTCAGAACAATGACAAAGAAGCTCTGGCCGCATTTCAGAAAGTGGCGGATCTGAACAAGGATAACCCCTACAAGAAGACCTTGCGCCAACTGGAAGCCGTGTACTACCGATTGGCTCTCATTCAAGAGCGTATTGGCAACCTCGAGGTCGCCCGGTCAAACCTGTTGCAGGCCCTGGACATCGAACGGACGGACTCCGACGCCTGGTATCTGCTTGGCGAGGTGCAGCGCAAGCAAAACCGTGGACAGGAGGCCGTCGAATCGTACCGAAAGGCTGTTAGTCTGGACCCGCGCTTTACCGATGCCTATCGAGCCATGTCGGCCGTCTACACGCAAATGGGTGACCCGGCCATGGCTGAGTACGCGGACGGCATGGTGGCGGTTGCCAACCGCGACTATCAGCGCGGCTTGACTCTGCTCCAGCGATCCACATCCGCCGCTCCCGACAACGCCGATGCCCTGTGGGGACTGGGGATGTGCTATGAGAACGAAGGCCGCTACCAGGAGGCCCTGGATGCATACCTGAGCGCGGTCAATTTGGGACAGAACCACATCCTGGCCGAGATGTCCCTCAAGCGGGTGTACGAAAAAATACCAGCAGGTGAGGTGCAGAAATGACGGTCGAGCAGAGCACAAAGATCGCCCCTCCCCTGCCGCGCCACAGCAGAAGAACTATTGCCATCGGTACATTCCTATTGCTCCTAGTCGCAACGGGGCTGATCACCTACATCGCGTTCGGCTACATGCTAACACGCAAGCCAATTGCGGCCCTACTTCCGCTGCCGCGTATCTCAGCACTACAACAAACGACCCCTCCAATTTATGCGGGAGTGATCAGCAAGCTGGCCGGACCGATGTCCATTGCCGTCAGCCCGGATGGGGAGCGAGTCTACGTCGCCGAGAGCGATGGAGAGCGGGTTGTGAAAGTCTTCAACCCGTCCGGCAATCTCCTGCAGACCCTGTCCCCACCCAACACCAGCGCGGGACAGCGCAAGCCCATGTACATTGCCGTTGACAAGAATGGACGGGTCTTCGTCAGTGACCGCCAACGCCCGGCGGTACATATGTACGATGACAAAGGGGCCTGGATCGGCGTGTACCAACCGGAGGAGGCGGAGAAAGACTGGTCTCCGTTGGGTCTCAACGTGCAATCGGATGGCAGCTTGATAGTGACCAACGTCGAGGGCAATGCCCACAGCGTTCTCGTGTTCGCCAGGAACGAGCGATTGATCCGGCGGATTACCCACCCATTGACGGGAGACAAGCTGTCCTTCCCCAACGGTGCCGTGCAGGATAGCCTCGGACGAACCTACGTTAGCGACAGTAACAATGGCCGCCTCCTGACCTTTGACTCCACCGGCGCAGTTGTCGGGCAGATCGAATCCACCGATGCTAAGGCCGGTCTGGCTATGCCTCGCGGAGTGGCTCTGGATGACGACGGCCGGCTCTATGTGGCCGACGCATCAAGCGACCTCGTCAGAGTTTTCCAGACTGGCGAGAAGTTAGAGTACCTGTACTCTTTTGGCAGCACGGGTGTCGATAGCGGACAGTTCCGGTTCCCGAATGGGGTAACCGTAGACAGCAAGGGGCGGATCTGGGTAGCGGACTGGGGCAACAACCGAGTCCAGATGTGGCGGTATTAGGTTCCCCCAGCGCGGCGTAGGCCGTTGGGCAGGCGGGACTGAACCGAATGAGAGGGGGTGAGGCCTCAACAAATAATAGACAGACCGAAGCAGCTATATTCGGAGATGGAAACATTGGACTACACTAGGAAGGAGGGCTGATCAGTATGAGACGGGGAATACTCGTGATCATGGGGCTAGCATTTCTGCTGCTCCTGTCCGTGCCGGCCGTAGCCCTGGCGAACGGCGGTCCCCACGGCGACTACAAGGACGCCACGAACCTGACCGACAAATGCGCCGGCTGTCATCGGCTTCACCAGGGTCTCAGCCAAGGCAAGTTGCTGAAAGCTGAGAGCCAGTACGCTCTGTGTCTCACCTGTCACAACGGCGCCGGATCCGTCCTGAACGTTCTCGACGGCGTGCGCGTGGCGGGCGTGGGCTACGACCCCGCTGCTTCGCTGCTCACTCTCGACAGCGGCGCGGTACCCCGCGACAACAGCACGACCAACATGTACCTGAGCCTGGCGCCCTACGGCGACCTTTCGACTTCGCCCGGGAAGAATGGCTATATCACTCTTCGCATCAAGAACAAGACCGGCAGCGGCATCACGGCCAGCCTGGCCGTGACGGACACGCTCCTGCCGGGAGCCATTGCGTCGGACTTCGACGCGTCGGACTTCGTATCCGCGACCACGAGCACGGCGAGCCCGACCAATGATGCGGAGAACCCGGGCAACCCCACCAGCACGGTGATCAATAGCGTGAGCGTGCTCGCCAACGACGTCGCCTACGTTCGTCTGCGGGTCAAGCCGACCGGCACCGCTACGGCGGGCGACAGCATCCTGAGCGCCATCACGGTCAGCGCCGGTGGTGAGAACGCCGTCGTCAAGGCCCAGACCAGGGTCGGCGATCAGGCGCTGCCCATCCTCAACGGTGGCGGCTTCAACTACGTCGGCACCAAGGTCACCACCTCTCGCCACAACGCAAACCCGGCGGACAATACGCTGAGCCCGTGGGGCTTCGGTGGACAGAACCAGTCCCCCAACTACGCGGCCGGCGGCATGGGAAAGGGTGCCAACACGGGCGAAAACCCGAACACCCTCTCCGAGCCCCTGCAGTGCACCAGTTGCCACAACCCGCACGGTACCAGCAACTACCGCCTGCTGAAGCAGAGCATCAACGGCGTGACCGTCGACGTCAAAGCGTACAACGACACGACCAACGCCATGGTGATCGACGAGGGAGCGCGCGGTCTCGAAGCCGGAGCGCCCGCTGATAAGTACACCAAGGAGTACTACGCCAGCTACTCCAGCAACAGCCAGGGCTTCGCCAGCTTCTGCGGCGCCTGCCACACGGCCTATCCGTCCGACGGGGCAAGCCTGGGCGTCGCCAGCAACTCGGCCTTCGGCTCGGTGATGCACTATCGCCACCGCACGGAGATGCCGTATTCAAACTGGACGAACCCGAACACGGGGCCCACGCAGAACCCGGAGACCAACCCGATTACGGGCACCGATGGACCCGGCGGCGCTCCTAAGCTCTTCCCGACGCTGCGGCTGGCCAGCAAGGACAGCACCAGCCTCAACAACCACGTGACCTGTCTGACGTGCCACCGCGTTCACGGCACCAGCGCAGATATGTCCGGCTATGCCCTCAAGAAGCAGTTTGGGGGACTGGCCGACAACGACATCACGCCGTCGCAGATCGACGAGAGCCGCACCACGCTGCTCTATACCGACAACCGCGGCATGTGCGAAGCCTGTCACCAGTGGTAGATCGAGGAGCGATCTAGACCGCGGGAGGGAGAAGTAAATTCTTCTCCCTCCCCACCCGGCTTCCTGTGCGTGGACTTTCCACCGAAGCACGGTGCAAAGCCCGCTCACGGAGCGGCAAAGAGGGAAGGACAGCCGCATCTTTGCTGCTTTCAGGCGGAAGCCAAACACTATTCTATCACGTAGAGGCGCCTCCTGGCATTGGAGACCCGCCGGAGGCGCTATCCGGTTCTACCCAAGACAGAAGGGGGAAACGTCGTTCCAATGAGGGCACCCGGGCAACCCGAATCCACTACGCACGCCGGGAGACAGCCGAATCAGCGACCGCGATCGGACCGGGAGGATGCAAACCCCGCTCGCTCGGTCGCGCTCCCCTGGCACACGCGGGCGCTTTGCAGGTCCCTCGTGCGCGCTCACTGCCCTCTCCTCAGCCAGCTTTTTCCTCCACGGGCCCTGGTGTTCGCGCTGGCGGTGATTCTCGCCATCTCTGTTGTCATACTTGCACAGTCTCTTGGGTTGGCCTCGGGCAGGGAGACTCATGGACCGAGTTCTCTTCCAACCCCCGGCGAAGGTGGCGAGATGCGCTTCCTCTTCAGCCTCACAGGACGCATCGATCAGTATCTGGATACCCCTCTGGCCGTCACCGTGAGCCGGCGTGGGCTGGTCTACGTGGCCGATGGGGGTTACCGGTCCGTCCAGGTATTCTCACCCGACGGCGTCTGGCAGCGAAGCATAGGTCGCGCGATCGTGGCAGAGCCTCGGCCGGGTGATCTGGTCTATCCGCTCGGCGTGGCCGTGGACGATCAGGACAATTGCTATGTCTCAGACAACGTGACCGGGCGCATCTCTGTTTTCGACTCAACCGGTGCTTTCCTTCGCTACTTCGCCGAGGACGAGGCTGGTGCCAAGCCCTTCGGCTTGCCTGCCGGTCTCTTCTTCCGCAACGGTTTGCTCTACGTGAACGACGTCGGCAACCACCAGGTTATGGCGCTGCGGTCCGACGGCACCATAGAGCGCGTGTTCGGACGGGGACGTGGGAGTGAGACCGGGCAGATGCAGTACCCCAATTTCTCCTGGGTGGACGAGTGGGGACGCGTCTACGTGGCCGATTCCAACAACAACCGTATCCAGATCTTTGGCTCCGACGGCGCTTTCCAGGGCGTGTTTGCGAGCGGACACGAGGGTCCCGAGACCGGCGTGATGCGCGGAATCGCCCTGGACTCCCGCGGCGACATGCACGTGGTCGCCACGATGGAGCATCGCGTGTTGGTCTTCGACCAGGACGGACAGTTCATGTATTCGTACGGACGTGAGGGAGATGGTCCGGGTCAACTGGGCTTTCCGAACGGATTGGCCGTCGCCGGCGACCAGGTGTACGTGGCGGACCGGGCCAACGGCCGGGTTCAGGTCTGGTCTCTGGGCGCCAAACTAGAAAATACTCGATAATTCGGTGACCATGATGGGAAGCCATCGACGCTTGCACGTATTCATCTTTCATTATTTCGCTGCCATGGTCGCGGTGGCGCTGGGCTTCTTGGTGCCGCTGGCGCCACTCGCGGTTCCGGTCGTCTACGCGGCCGAAACCCATTATCTCCACGCCGCCGCCGTCACGCTGGGAAGCACCACCTACGGAACGGTCAACACCACCGGCCTCGCGGGCACCTTGACGGAGGCCTCCGCCAACATTAACCAGAGCACCTGGCAGACCTTCTCCTTCGGCGGAAAGAACATGTGGGTCTCCGACGCAACGCCGTCGGGGGCCACCTGGACCCTAACGGGCAGTTGGAGCTTCACCATCTTCACTCGACAGACCCAATCCGAAAGGGCCCAGTTCAACTTTCGCGCCCGCATCTACAAGCTCGACACGAACAACAGCGCCACGCTGCTGGCCACGTCCGGACAGAGCGGGCAGTTGAAGCCCTTCAACACCTATGGCAGCAGCATCACCTGGTCCCACAACCTGGCTAGCACCGTGCTCAGCGCGGGCGAGCGCTGGGGCGTGCAATTCCAGGCGCTGGCCGACCGCGACGAAGCCAGTCAGTTCGCCTACCTGGGCTTCGACGTCTCCGCACGAAACAGCTCGGTGACCGTTCCCAACTCCAAGCCCGTGGCGCCGACATCCACGCCAACGTCCACAGCTACCTCGACTCCGGCGAGCACGGACACCGCAACTGCCACGGCCACCGCTACCGACACCGCGACCGCGACCGCGACCGCGACCGACACCGCCACGGCGACCGACACAGCCACCGTCACCGCCACCGCAACCGACACGCCACCAGGTCCCACGGCAACGCCGACCAGCACGCCTTTGCCCACCTCCACGCCAACCCGCACGGCGACACCCGCGGCCAGCTCCACCTCAGCCGCCACAGCCACGGCAACGTCTACTGCCACTCCGACCTCGACCGCCACTGACACGGCAACCGCCACACCGACACTCACCGCCACGTCCACGGCCACAGCTACGTCCACCAGCACACCCATCGTACCGGAGTTGGATTATCTGCACGCTATGACGATGACAATCGGGAGCAGTACCTTCAGGACGGCCAACACCAGCCTCCCGGCCGGCACGCTAGCCGAGGCCTCGACGTCGGTCAACAAAGACGCTTGGCAGAACTTCGCGTATGCAGCCACCAACATGTGGATCTCCGACGCCACGCCCGATGGCACGACGTGGGTGCTGACCGGTCAATGGACGTTCCGGGTCCACGTCCGGCAATCCGTCTCGGGACCCCGTTTCTGGTTCCGTGCCCTCCTTTACAGGATCAGCATCGGCGGCACGGCGACCCTGATGGCCACCACCGCCCAGACGAATCGGATCGACACCGTGGGTACCGCCTACGCCGGTACGGTAACCAACCCCATCACGTGGAACTACACGCTGGCCACCCAGGTGCTGAACCCTGGCGAATCCTGGGGCGTGCAGATCCAGGTGTTGGCCGACCAGAATACTGGCGGCAGCGTCTACCTGGGTTTCGACTCGACGGACCAGAACAGCAACATCACCGTCCCTAGCGGCAGGCCCGCGGCGGTCGGTCCTACGTCAACGGCAACGGCCACCACCACGCCGGGCACGCCCACGGTCACGCCGACACCCACCACTACCGGAGTCGGCACGCCCGGCCCGGCCACGCCAACGCCGCAGAATCCCGCCCATAACGGGAACGTTTCCTGGAGAGACGGTTTGCCGAGCATCTGCGCGGGATGCCACCGCGTGCATACCTCGCCGGCCTCCAAGTCGCTCCAGGCTCGTTGGCCGGAAGAAGCTACCTGCTTCGTCTGCCACGACGGCAGCGGGGCGCCGAACATCAAGGCCCAGTTCGACAAGACCTACAAGATGCCTATAACCGCCACGGCCGGCATCCACTCCACCGCGGAGTACACGACCAAGGATCCCGCCAGTTTCTCTGGCACCAGCCGCCACGTGGAATGCACCGACTGCCACAACCCGCACTATGCCGGGAAGGTGACCCATATCAACGGCACCAACTACGCCGCCGGTCCGCAGCAGGGAGTTTGGGGCGTGGCCGTGAACAACACGGCCGCATGGACGGCTCCCGAGTACTCCACGGTCAACCAGGTGACCCACGAGTACCAGGTATGCTTCAAGTGCCATTCTTCGTGGGCCTACGGCACCAACCCGCCCCTTTCGCCCAGCGGCGGCTTCTCCCAGACCAACCAGCCAAAGGAGTTCAACACCCTCAACCCGGCCTACCATCCGGTGGAGGCGCCGGGCAAGAACCCGTTCACGGGGGCCAACGGCAGCTATGCCAGCTCGCTCATCAACGGCTTCAACCCCGGCAGTACCATGTTCTGCACCGATTGCCATCGCAGCGAGACTCCAACCGAGCTCAAGGGTCCCCACGGCTCGCAGTCGCCCTTCATTCTGCAGGGTAACTGGGACCGCACCACCGGGCAAAACCCCGGCAACCGAGGCATGCCCAGCACATCCAACCATCTGTGCTTCAAGTGCCACGACTACGATCGCTACACGAACTTCGACGCCAACCGCAACAACGGCTGGCAGACCGGGTTCTCGCAGAATGGAGGCGAGAACCTGCACGTGCGCCATGTTGGCAACGGGCGCAACAAGCTCAACAACGATCAACCGATCGTTTGCATGGATTGCCACGTGGCCGTTCCTCACGGCTGGCAGCGCGAACATCTGCTGGGCTTCGACGGCGACGGCGCGCCCTACATCAACCGCATTGGCGGTCTCAGCACCATCGACAGTTGGGCCAGCAGCGGGAACTGGGATCGTCCAAACTGCCAGACGGCCATGGGCAATTGCAGGTAGGTAATACCGATTGTGTTTGTCTTTGTCCTGATTTGCTGATGCAACGCCGAAGAACGCCCAGGGCTGAAGCCACTGGGCTGAGTCAACGAAGCCCGCCGAGGCGGGCTGACTACCGCGCCCAGCCCCTCGGAAGGGGCTTCGTTGTCTCAGCCCGCTCGCTTTAGCGGCGGACGGGCGGTGGACAACAGGATGCAACCAAGGACAATTGGTACAAGAATGCTCAAGGCGGTATCGACGCAAACAGCAATGGCGAACCAACAAGCAACACGGTCGCGGGTCACACACATCGCAGCTCTCCTCCGCCTGTTGCGCTCGCGCGAGCTGGCGCTGGTATTGCTGGGGGTGATCCTGGTTGGCGCCGTCTCCGGCACCCTGGTGCCGCAGAAGGCTCTGGTCTCACCCGCCGATTTTCAGAATTGGCAGACGGAGCACGCCCGATGGGCCGAGCTCGCCAACGGCCTCGGTCTCACCCGTGTGTACAACTCCTGGTGGTTCCTCACGCTCCTGGGACTGCTCTTCCTGAGTCTGCTGGTCTGCACAGTCTCCAACTGCCGGCGGACCTGGCGTATCGATCGGCATCGCCACCGTGAGGAGTGCGACGTTCCTCGCTCCGTCAGGAGGGACGGAGGGCACCTGACCATCCAGATGAGCGACACGCAACAGCCCCAACCGACTTCAGACGCCCATCCCCTCGTCCACGCCCCCTTCCAGCGAGCCTCGGTCGTGTTGCGTCAGGTGGGCTACCGCGTGCGTCCGGTCGCCAGCGGAAGCGCCCTCTTTGCCGGAAAGCGCCGCTACGGAATCTGGGGCTCGGCGATATTTCATCTTGGCCTCATGATCGTCCTACTGGGCGGCGCCTATAGCGGGGGCGGCAAGATGGCCGGCTACTTCGAGCTGGCGGAGGGTCAGACCTTCACGGAGCAACGCGGTGGCTACCTGCAAATCGATGAGGGACCGCTCTTTCGAGAGCAGCATGCAAGCTTCCGGCTACGCCTGGACCAACTGCACACGCGCTACTGGGACAACGGCACGCTGCGCGAGATGTCGAGCGCCGTGACCGTGCAAGCTCCTTCGGGCGAGACCAGAACGGCCCTGCTTGGCCCGGGACGACCGCTGAGCTTCTTGGGCGCGTCTATCTACCAGGCCAACCAGCATGGCTTCGCCGTCCTCCTCTCACTGAAGGATGCCGCGGGCAACACAATCAGCTCAGGTTTCGTCAATTTCGCAACACCGTCCGAGCCCACCCATCCCGCGACCAACCGCTTTCCTCTCCCCGGGGTCTCCCTCCAAGCCGAGGCGGACTTCTATCCGGCCCCACAGGCAGAAGCCCTCGACGTGGAGAACTGGTCGCAGGCGCGGCCGGACGAGTCCTGGCTGTATCTGTTCCTGCGTGATGAACAGGAGCGACTGGTTTTCCAGGGGCCGTTGGCCCTCGGTGACAGCATAACGTTCAATGGATACGCCTTGAGCTTTAAGCAGGTCTCCCGATGGGCAGGTTTCCCCGTGGTGCGAGATCCGGGTCTACCCATAATCTTCACCGGGTTCGGCCTGTGCATCCTGGGAGCCGCCATTATCTACCTCTGGGTCCCCAGGCGGATCTGGGTCTGGGTCGAGCGCACGGCAGAGGGGAACCGCGCGCTCTGCATCGGCGGTCGGGCCGACAGGTATCAAGCATCGATGGATGAAGAGGTAGCGGAGCTCGCGACACGGATGATACTCTTGCACGATAGTTCCTTCGTGATTGGCCAGACCGAGTCGGTCGCCTGAGGCGACCGACTCGGTCTCGTGGTCGCGATCACGAGCTCCCTGATAGGAAAGAGCATGAGAGGAGATCATGGACCCGCTTAATCTGTCAGCGTATCTCTACTGGGCCGCGGTGACTCTTTACGCGATCGCTACCGCGGCCTTCATGGTTGGGCTGTTCTGGCGCCGGCACGACGTGATCGTGTGGACGACCTGGCTGGTGGCCGGCGCTCTCCTGCCACATGGCGCGGCCATCTTGCTCCGCTGGATAATTGTCGGGCATGGGCCGTACATCAACCGCTACGAGGTTCTCTCATCCGACGTGTGGGTGGGTCTGGCGGCCTTCCTCGCGCTTCAGCTCCGCTTTCCGCGCCTGCGGCTGGTCGGGGCGGCCATCGCGCCCATCGCGCTGTTGCTCATGGGAATCTCCGCCCTGTCGACAGCCGACGTGGAGCCACTCCCCCCATCCCTGCGAAGCTATTGGCTTGTGATCCACGTGGGGTTCGCCAAGCTAGCCTTCGGCAACATCCTGCTCGCTTTCGGACTTGGCGTGCTCTTCCTGCTCAAAGAGCGCTCGCAACGCACGAGAGCGAACCATCATTTCTACGAGCGATTGCCAGTACTTGCCCGAATGGACGAGCTGAGCTACCGATTCACGGGACTGGGGTTCGTCTTCCTGGCCGTCATGATCATGTCAGGCTCCATCTGGGCCAACGACGCCTGGGGCAATTATTGGAGCTGGGACGCCATCGAGACATGGTCTCTAGCCACCTGGCTCTTCTACGGCATCAACCTACACCTGCGGGCCACCTATCGCTGGCGCGGTCCACGAGCGGCCTGGCTGACCATTGCGACCTTCGCCTTCATGGCAATCACCCTGAAGGGCGTGGCGTACATAACTCCAGGCGCACACGTTGAGTACCTGGCGAAGTAAAGAAGAAGCGCTAACTGAGTCGTTCCGTAAGTCAGTACCACGTTGCGGAGACGGCGCAGTTGGACCGCCGCCGTAGAACTCCGCGGTCGCCTGAGGCGACCGCAGCGGTCTTTTCCGACAGGATGCCGCACTTGAGGAACGACGCACTAACTCTCCGACGAGCCCCACCGCTCCGTCAACTCCTGGACCAGGCTGTAGACCACCGGCACCACCAGCAGAGTCAGCAGGGTCGAGGTGAGCAGTCCGCCGACGACCACGGTCGCGAGCTCAGAGGCGATGAGGGAGCCCTGCCCGAAGCCCAGCATGAGCGGGGTGAGGGCTAATATAGTGGCGGCGGCAGTCATCAGGATCGGACGGACGCGGGTGCGGCCGCCCTCGATCAGGGCCTCGCGTACGCCAAAGCCGCGGCGCCGCAGTTGGCCGACCAGATCCAGCAAGACCACGGCGTTGGTCACAACGATGCCGACCAGCATCAGCATGCCGATCATGGCGGACATGCCCAGAGATCGGCCGGTCAACAGGAGCGCCAGCAACGCACCCACGGAGGCCAGCGGCAGACTGGCCAGAATCACCAGCGGCTCGGAGAGTGAGCCCATGGTGGCCACCATCACCAGGTAGACCAACCCCACTGCCACCGCCAGGGCGATCCCCAGGTTAGAGAAGCCCTCCATCATCTGCTCGGCCACACCGCCCACCTGTACCCTCACGCCGGCAGGCTTGTCCAAATCGTTCATCATCTGGCGAGCGGCGCTGCTGACGGCGCCGGTGTCTGCCTTCAGGACGTCGCCGCTGATCGTCGCTGCCCTCGCCTGATTGTGGCGAGTGATGCGCACGGGACCGTCCACGGAGCGCACGTCGGCGATCTCCGATAGTGGCACCGGGTTGATCGTGCCAACCGTCAGAGCTTTAAGCTTGTCCAGGCTATCTTTGTCGGCGGCGTTCACCTGGACGTAGACATCGATGGGTTTGCCATCCAGGGTCATCTTGGTAGCCTGCTGTCCTGTGATCATGTCTCTGACGGCCTGAACCACCTGAATGGCCGTCAGTCCATGCTGAAGAGCCGCGTCCGGCTTGACTTTGACGGAGACCTCCGGCTTCGACACGGCCAGATCGCTGCGGACGTTGGCCAGTCCTTCGATCTGCCCAAGGGCCGATACCGCTCGGTTCGCGGTGTCAGAGACCTGTTCATAGTCGTCCCCGACTATCGTCACCTGTAGCTTGCTGGATCCGCCCTCCATGGTTTCCAGCGGCGAGACCACGATCGACGCGGCGCTGTCGATCGAGCTCAGCGATTGACGCAGGCTCTCGGCCACACCGTGCACGTCGGCCGAGGAGACCAGACGGACGAAGATATCGGCCGTCGACGCATTGCCCGCGCCTATACCTGTCATGCCCATCAGGGAGCCCGTGTTGCCAATCGTGGTCTGAAAGACCTCCACCTCCTTCAGATTGGACAACTGATTCTCCACCTGTTCGGCCACGGCCTCCGTGGCGTGCAGATTCGTCCCGGGCGGCATCTCCACCGTCACCTGCAGGAGCTTCTCGGAGGAGGATGGCAGGAAAGACGTGCCGATGAACGGCAACGTCCAGAGCGATCCAACGAAGAGCACCGCGGCCACCCCCAGCGTGGCCCGCCGGTGCCGCAGGGCCCAGGAGACGCCGGGGCTGCAGATGGCGTGGAGGCGAGGGGTGGAAGCTGGGGATTGGGGGCTGCGAGAGCGAGCCCCAGCCTCTAGCCTCCCACGGCCGGGCCGGACGAGAAAAGTCGCCAGCACCGGGATGATGGTCAGAGCCACGGCTAACGAGGCCAGTAGGGCGAAGGTGACGGTTAGTGCAAATGGCGTGAAGACCTGTCCGACGATGCCTCCCACGAAACCCAGCGGTAAGAAGACGGCCACCGTCGTGAGGGTAGAGATGGTGATGGCCGCGGACACCTCCCGGGCGCCCGCCGACGCGGCGCGCATGGGGGACTCGCCCCGCTGAACATGCCGATAGATGTTCTCCAGCACCACGATCGCGTCGTCCACCACCCGCCCGAGGGAGACCGTCAAACCGCCCATGGTCATGATGTTCAGGCTAAGATCGCGCCAGCCCATGAGAAGAAAGGCCACCAGGATCGAGACCGGAATGGACACGGCGGTCACCATGGTGGAGCGGGCATTGAAGAGAAACAGGAAGATGACGAGAACGGCAAAGAGGCCGCCCAGCAGACCTTCGCGCTCGAGACCGGAGATGGATTCCCGCACAGCGGTCGATTGATCTTCGATGACGACCACGCCCGCGTCGCCCAGGCCGGATTTGATCTCCGCGATCTTATGATTGACCGCGTCGGCCACCCGGACAGTGTTGGCGTCCCGCGTTTTGAAGATGAGCACGCCCACGCTGTTCTGACCATTGGTGCGCGTCAGACTGGCGTCCTCGGCCGTGCCCAGAGCAACCTGCCCCAGATCCCGGATATAGATCTGCGGGATGGACGGCATCTGCGGAATAGCCATGCCGGGTATCTGCCCGCCCGCGGGCAAGCCAGGTACCTGTCCGGTCCCGGATCCGATGCTGGCCGGCGGGCTCGCGGGAGCCCCCGGAGTGGTGGAAGTGGTCAGCGCCGCGGGGATGATTAACGTCATGCCGGGACGAATCGAGTTTGGATTGCTAAGCTGGGCCTTGTTGGCATCTACGATGCGCTGGAAGGCCCCGGCGTCCCCATAGAAACGCTGGGCTATGCTGGAGAGCGTATCCCCCGGCTTGACCTGGTACACCTCGTCGGGCTGCCGAGTTGGCTCGCTGCTGTCCGGGGAAGGCGGTCGCCAGGACTGCGGCACGCCTGAAAGACCTCCCGCCCCACCCATAGCTGATGCGCTGGGCAGCACGATCAGGTTCTCTACGTCCTGCAGCGAGAGCAACTGGTTACCGACGCGCACCGGCAGATCCAGCCCACCCTCAGGGATGCCGCCGGACGGCGCGGCCACGTTGTTGGCCCGCAGCGAGCTCACCACCTGGGAGACCGTAACGTTGCGGGCTTTCAGCTGATCCGCCTTCAGCGAAACCACCACACGCCTTGCGGCGCTTCCGGTGATCTGGACGCTGCTGACCCCATCCACCGCTCCCAATTGCGGGACAAGCTGCCGTTCTGCCATCTCCGCTAGCGCAGCCGTATCCTGCTTGCCCGTCACGCTCAGGCGCATGATGGGAAAAGCGTTCAGATCCACTTCGGAGACCTTCGGAGCGAGAGACCCGGCCGGAAGCTGGGCGCTGGCCAGGTTACGATTGATAGTGTCGACGGCTCGCTTGAGATCTGTGCCATACGCGAACTGAGCTACCACGACGGAGACGCCCGCTTCAGAGATGGAATCCAGCGACTTGAGTCCAGGCAGACCGGCCACCGCGCTCTCGACGGGAACGGTCACGTCGTTCAAAACGGAGTCGGGATCAGCGGTGGGGTAGATGGTCATCACGGTGACCACGGGGATATCCATGTTGGGCAGCAACTCGATCTTGAGCTGGCGCGCCGCCCAGATCCCTCCCGCGATGACGAGCATCACGACCATCAGCGTGACCGCGCGCTTGGCCAAGGCCAGATCGATAATGGCTCCCAGCATGCGGCTGAGCGCGCCGATCTCCGCCGTGCTATATCCGTGATCGGCGCCCGCGGGCGGAAGATACTGATCCTTGCGCGACATGGAACCCGCCGGGTCTCAAATAATCGAGACCTAGTCATAAATCACGATTGGTGCAGTGCGCGGAGGCGGGAACCTGGGAGCGTGGGCATCCTGCCCGCGCGAGCGCTCGCGCGGGCAGGATGCCCGCGCTCCCAAGCAGCATCGTCTCACAATTATGACCACGTCTCAAATAATCAGCTTACGCTTGCTGCCCTACACCCTTCGCGGTTCCAAAGTGGCAATAACCGTGCCTCGACCGTCTGATCGCGGGGTCGCCGAGTGGTTTTACGGGTAGTCATCGCTACGCGAGGCGCGCGACATACTCGGCCGGACTGAAGATGGGGAAGCCGACCGACGTGGCGACGGCCGGCGTGAAATGCCGTGAATTGCCCGTCACGAGGCAGTCCGCGCCGCTCTCAATGGCAGCGACGAGAATCGGCGCGTCGGTCGGATTGATCACGGACAGGAGACGATGCACTGCGCGCGCATTGGGGTCAGGGATAACCTCTGGCGGAGCAGCGGTGAGGAAAGTGTAGAAATAGTGTCGAGGAAAGGGCACGGCTTACCCCTGTTCATACCGAGCGGGAGAAAGCTGCCCGCAGATTGTTCGCTCCTCTGACTGAAACCCACCGACGCTACGCCGCCACGTCAATCGTGATTATCTGCGGCGGTAGTCCCTCCTCGGGGATCGGCTCACCGTGCTTCTCAGCGGACCTTATCCAGAGGTCTATGGCATCACGTGCGTTGGCTATGGCTTCCTCAATTGTGTCGCCCTCCGTGGTCAGACCGGGAAGCGCAGGAACACGCACCGTGAAACCGCCTTCCTCGGGGTCGGGAATCAGCAGCAACGAGTATCGCCTCATAGCATCCTCCTGAACTCATCCACGGCAAGTCCAGCATCTTCCAAGATGCTCGCTAGCGTGCCCAGCTTCAGTTCCTTGCCCCTATGCACGGGCACGATCACCTTTCCAACCTTCTGAGGGTGACGCAGGTTGAGATGAGCGCCAGATTGCTCCTCGTCATACCACCCGGCACGGTGCAGTGTGGCGTCAGATCAAGGCCAGACCGCCGCGGTTTTCGAAACCGCGGCGGTCTCCGTTGAAGCGACGCCGTCAAACCGCACAATTCGGCCGGTCATAGCAGGCTTGATGCGGCCTTTTATGGTCGCTGACAAAATAACGTGGTACATGGACGGGCGCCAACCCCACCGCCCCACCGGGCGTCATGAATGCCGCCCCTACGGCGTGCGGTGCCTCGTAGGGGCGCAATTCTATTGCGCCCTGCGTGGGGGGAACAAAGGGCGGATGCTGTACCATCTTATTTCGTTAAACACCATCAATATCGCGACCAGACTCTCGCCCTACGACCAGGCCTATAATGCAGGATTCTGACGCCTGGACGGCGGTGACCGGCGGATTAAGATCCCGCCGTCACCGCGAGCGGCACAGCAGCCGTGTTGTTCGCCTCACTGTTCTCGAAGAGCACATTGTCCGCATCGCTGCGCAGGATCAGGAAGTAGTTCCCCGCCGCCACGCTCGGCACTGTGATCGTCAGGCTGGCCGTGTAGCTCCCGCCTGCGCTCACTGCCACGCTGTGGCTGACGCTTCCCACTAGCGTGTCTCCGCTATCCCACGTCCCGTTCGTGGACAGGTACACCTTGTCCGCCCAGTCGCCAAAGGTCGTCAGCGCGTCCCCGTTGCCCTGGTTCTTTACTGTCCAACTGATCGTCAGCGACTGCCCCACCTTGCCTGTCCCAGCGTACGTCAGGCTTGTCGGCACCAGGTCAGGAACCCGAATCTCCACCGGCACCACCCGTATGTTGTTCGTCTCGTCTGTCTCGCCAACACTGTTCCCAGTGTCCGTACGCACGATCACCCAGTAGCTCCCGGCTGCCACCTTCGGCAGGTACGCCGTACGCTTTACCGTATAGCTGCTGCCAGCCGCCTGCGTCACGCCGCGCGTTACGCTGGTCATGAGCCGGTCCGCGCTGTCCCACACCGCGTCCGTCGACAGGTACACCTGGTCGTACCAACTCGGCTCCGCGTCCCCATTCCCCTGGTTCTTCACCGTCCACGTCACCGGTATCGTCTGATATGCGATCCCAACGGCAGGCGCCGTCAGCGCCGTCGGCGTCAGGTCAGGAGCCTCTACCACCAGCGATACCACCCGCTCGTTGTTCGCTTCGTCCGACTCCGCCACTCCGTTGTACATGTCCGTCCGCAGGATCAAGGAGTAGCTGCCCGCCGTCTTCGGGAGCGTCACGCTCTGCGTCTCGGTGTAGCTGCTGCCAGCCGCGAGCGTGACACCGCGCGTCACCAGCGTCAGGAAGCTATCCCCGCTGTCCCACTTGTCGTCCGTCGAAAGGTAAACCCGATCCTGCCAGGACGGCGCCGCATCCCCGTTACCCTTGTTCTTGACCGTCCAACTGATCGGCACCATCTGCCCCGGCATAGCCGTGCTCGGCGTTGTGAACTCCGTCGGCGCCAGGTCCGGCGCCTGCACCACCAGCGGCACCACCCGCTCGTTGTTGGTCTCGTCCGACTCCTTCACCGCGTCGTACATGTCCGTGCGCAGGATCAACTGGTAGCTGCCCGGCGCCACCTTGGGCACGCTCACGCTCTGCGTCACCGTGTAGCTGCTGCCAGCCGCCTGAGTGACACCGCGCGAGACCAACGTCACGTAGGTATCTCCGCTGTCCAAACTCCCATCCGTGGACAGATAGATTCGATCTTGCCAGGACGCCGCCGCATCCCCATCACCCTGGTTCTTCACCGTCCACGTCAGCACGATCGTCTGCCCAGGCAGCGCCGTGCCCGGACTTGTGAGCTCCGTCGGAGTCAGATCCGACCAGCCCAACACGCTGAACGACACCGCGTTCGAAGTCCCGCCGCCCGGCGTTGGGTTCACCACCGTGATCTGCGCCGTCCGCGCCGTCGTTATCAGACTCGCCGGGACCGTAGCCGCCAGCCGGTTCTCCATGATGTAGACCGTGGTCAGCGGTGTGCCGTCCCAGCTCACCACAGCGTTCGAAGTAAAGCCCGTGCCAGTCACCACCACGCTCGCCGCAGGCCCGCCCGCCTTCGCCGACTGCGGACCAATGGTCGTGATGCTCGGTAGCGGGTTGGCCGTGTATCCGATCGCGTAGGTTGTGGTAGCTCCCACACCCCCCTTGGGCGTGTCCACCACGTACACCTTGTTGCCCTGCGGATCTTTGCCCCGCCACACCAGACCGCTCCCAGTGTACAGCTCCGCGCTGCTCTCGCCCGGATAGCTGGCCCGCACAGACTTCAAGGCGATCCCAGGCAACGGATCTGGCACCACCGCCAGCACCCAGCCTCCGTTGGCCGCTACCCCGTACGTCGTGGTTGGCACAGCCATGGTCGCCAGGGTCGCGTTCGTCACGTACACCGTCGTCAGTGGCGTGGCGATGGCCGTGTTCAGATCCATCAGCACGTCCGGGTCGACGTCCATGCTCGGGGCCACCACCTGCAGCGACTGACCTCCGCTGGGTACCACGTCCCCTTGCACGATTATGTTGGTGTGCACCCCCACGATCAACGGACTCAACGTGGCGCCCTTGTAGTCCCGCTGGCTGTACGTGGCCGTGAAGCCCGTCACCTGCCCGTCCACGTCCGTCCCTAGCACCCAGTAACCCCACGTCTGCCCCCCCGCAGGCAGATCCCCAAAGCTCAAGGTCAAGTTGCTCGCCGGGACACTCGCACCCTTCAGGCTGGCTCCCAGCAAGCCAAACGTAATCAGCAGACCACTCTTATTGTCCACGATCTGCGGCTGCCCACTGATAATGGTCAGGTTCTTGGCCGGACCCGCCCCCACGTTGCGCACTACCACCCCTAGCTTCACCGGATGGTTGGCCTGGATATCGCGCGGCACGTAGTAGTCGATCAACAACTGCGGCATCGGGTAGATCGTGATCTCCACCGCGCTGGTCGTGACACTCTGCGGGGTTCCGACCAAGTTGTAGGCGTAGATGGCCGACACCGCGTATTTCTGTCCGGCGGGATCCGTGCCCCCCAGACCCGCCGCAGGGATCAGCGTCCATTCGCTGGTTGCTGTCTGCCCGTCCAGGATGGAATGGTTGACCCCATAGCCGCTCTCCGTGGGCGGCGTGATGGCGAACAGATCCACGTAGCGCTGCCCCGACGCGTTGGTCTCCGAGCCCGCCAGGTCTGTCACCTTGATCGTCACCTGGAAGTTCTCCAGCGTGGCCCCGGCAGTGTTGGTCGTCTGCAGCGTGGCCTCGAAGGCCTGCCGCTCCAGCGTGGCCTTCTGCGGGATGTCCAACTGCACGACCTCGTGGGCCGTCTGCTGTGGCAGCGGCGGCGGCGTGATGTTGGGCGGCACCCCGCCCGACGGATACGTGAACACGACCCCGCCGCCCGGCGTGTAGGTCACCGACGGCACCGAGACCCCACCGCCGCCTCCTCCGCCGCCACCACCACCTCCGCCGGAGCCCGCCGTCGGACAGGTGTAAACGATCACCGGCACCTTCGTCTGAATATTCCCCGTCGACGCCGCCACGCTCCCGGCCGTGTAGCTCCCCTGGAACGTGAAGCTGCCGTCCGCGGCGACCACCACCGTCAGCACCAGATGGTTTTCCGGTGTGCTGTTCCCGGCCGTGATCAACAGATCCTCGGTGTACGTCCCCGCCGCTAGACCTGCCGGAGGATTCACCACGATCGGGAAGGCCGCCGTGTTCCCGATCCCTAGATTCCCCAGCAGATGCGGCACCGTGATCCAGCTTCGGCTCGGCGCACTCACCGTGACGTCCGTCGCCACGTTGTAGCCCGTGTTGCTCAGCGTCAGGTTCTTGGTCGCCCCAGCACCCGCGGCGACCGCCATGCTCCAGTTGTTCTCGCTCAGCGACAGAGCCGGCGTGATCTTGAAGTAGGTGTACTCCCCGCTCACCCGGATCTCGCTATTGAGCTGACTGCTCGGACAGTACGCGCTAGTGTCGTAGTGCACCTGCATACTGCTCTGGGGCGGAATGCTGGGAATCGTGACCTTGTTGGCCGTCACTCCGCCGTATGTCAGCAGCACGCTTACTCCGTTCACAAACGACGCGTCCACCACCACGTTGCTCACCGCGATGCGGCTCGGGTTGTAGACCGTCATTTGCCCGGACGTGGCCGAGCTGTTGTTCAACAGCATCGGTCCCGACGGATTGGCCGGGTCCTTGGTGTAGGCGAACAGGGCCGGATCAACCGCTAGCTGCGGGATCGGCACATCTACCTGATAGGTGATCTGCAGGTTGATGTCGTAGACGTCCACGATGGTGGTCGGGACCACCGTCCAGGTGGTCTGCACCGCTTGTACCTGCAGCACCACCGGCACCGTCTCCGCGTAATCCTCCTGCCCCGTGAAGAAACCCGTGGCGTTGTCGTGGTGCAGGGCCGTGACCTCATAGCTGTATGGCACACCCATGCTCAGGTTGGTGAAGGTCACCACCCCGTGCACGTCCACCGCCTTCGTCTCGCTGTGGTAGGGCGCCACTGTAGACGTCAGCTTCACCTGCCCATCAGTCACCGCCTGGCCCGTGTTGTCGCTCACCGCGAATAGCGCGCTGGTATGCAGCATGGTGTCTACGTACACCGTCAGCGGCACCTGCAGGCTCCCACCGTTGTCCGTATCGACCTGCACCGCCGTGTCCTGGTACGCGTTCGGCACCACACTCGCCCCCGGCGCGACGTTGACCGTGAAGGCGCTGCTCTGGTTATAGCCCAGATCCGCCAGGCTGCTGGCGCTCAGGCTCACCCACGGATAGGGCGTGCCACCCGAGCGCGACACCAGGCGCATGCGAATGCCGGTCAGGATGCTCCCCTGCCCGTTGTTCTTGACCGTGATGCTCTGGCTGGTCGCGCTCCCGGCCTGAACCGAGAGGGTGGGCGCCAAGGGATTGACGCTCATCCGGGGCTGCGGCGCCACGATGGTGACCGTCCCGCTCACCTGCGTCACCGCTCCCTCTGCCTGTCCTGCCGGAAGCTTCGTCAGGCTCACCTGCAGGCTGTGCGACCCCAGGTCCAGCCCCGCCGCACTGAAGCCAAGGTTGTACGTGTTCAGCGTGCGGGCCGCCGCGCTGGGCTCGAGCGAGGCCAGCAGCACCGGCGATCCGCCGGTGATGTCGGTTAGCTCCAGCCGGGTCAGCTCAGGGACGTAGGCCTCGTTCCACACGTTCACGGTAACCGTGCCGTTGTCACTCTGTCTGAGAGAGGTCGGAAAGCTCTGGTTGCCCGCGAAGGTCAGCTTGTGCCCCGTGATGGTTACTCCGACCGTGGCCATGGCCGTCAGCCCATCCGGCGTCCCAGCCGTTAGGTACAGCGTGCCAACGCCCGTCGTGCTGCCCACAGATAGTGCGCCCGTATACACGTTCCCGGAGCCGCCGTTGCTCAGCGTGATCAATTGCTGGACCCCGTCCGGGGCCACGTAGCGGGCCTGGACGCTGGCGTTGGCGATCGGGTTCCCGCCCTGCGTGACGGTCCCTGTGACCACCAGTGTGTCGCCGGGGTCGTACAGGCCTTTGTCCGTACTCGCCTGCAGACCTATCGGGATCACCGGCGGCGGGTTCACCTGCAAGTTGACTGGGATCTGCCGCGGACTCGTGGTAGTCCCTGCTTCTCCCGCGATGGTGAGCATACCCGTGTAGTTGCCCGCGGCGAGACCGGCTGTGCTCATGTGGACAGTGGCCGTGTTGCTGGTTCCACCGATAGCCGACCCGCTGGTTGGGCTCATCGACAGCCAGCTCCCCCCGTCGGTGGTGCTGGACGTTGCATTCCAGTTTAGAGTGGTGAGATTGCTGCCGTAGTTGGTGATCTGCAGATTCTGATCGGGCGGATTCGCGCCGCCCTGCGTGGCCACGAAGCTGAGCTGCGTCGGCAGCACCTGCAGACCCGGCAGGGGCGGCGGCGTAATGGTCAGGCTGAAGGCTTTGGACACGGTGCTTGCAGCGGCATCGCTGACTTGAGCCGTGAAGCTGAAAGTACCGGTCGCGCCGGGTGTGCCGTTGATCTGGCCAGTAATGGGATCCAGCGACAGCCCGTCGGGCAATGTCCCCGAGGCGACAGACCAACTGTACGGCGACATCCCGCCGGAAGCGGCGAGCGTGGCCGAGTAGGAGCTTTCCTGGGTGCCATCGGGTAATGGCGAGCTCGTTGTAATCGCGAGCGTAGGCACGGCCGGTGTTATTTGCACCTGCACATTGTCCAGCCCCCAACTCTCATCGGAAATACCTTGGAGCCCCGACCCGGAGAAGTTCAACTGGAGGGAGTTGGCCGTGTGCGCAATAGTGTAGCTTAAGTGGTAGACGGTGTCGCCATAGAAAGAATAGCCGAGCGAATTGCTCTCTTCAGCACCGGTGCGAGGGCTATAGCTTCCGCCAGGATATGTACCAGGATAAGCCTGTGGGTAACCGGTGTTGGTAAAGGTAGTGTGCAACAGCGTCGGACCGCCGGTCACTCTCAGATCAAAGACGTCAGGCCCGTAGCCCGTATGGTTGCCATCCCATGACTTCAGGGCGTAAAAGTCCAGCGTCACTGTGACATCCGTATGTGCGGCCAGATCGTTCAGGGTTAGCCTCACCATCGTATTGCCGAACTCGCCCAGGAACCGGCGGCCCCCTTTCGGCGTGGTGGACCTCGACGAGCTTGACCACTCGGACCCAACCGGTGTCTCGAAACCCGTGCTGTACACGGTAATCGGCTCTGGCCCTGTGGCAACTACTCTCGTTGCAGCCGGCAGCAAAGTTGCCAATCCAAGGACCAAACTAACCAGACTCCACAGGGCGAGCCACCTAGTCCGTGCAACTAGTCGCATATAACGTATATCCCCCACTCATTAGATGTTCCACCACCCCACGCCAGCTGCAGACAAACAGATTATCCTACTGCTAGCCGTAGCGCGTGCCGCCGGTCGCATCTGCAAGCGCTACGGCATGTTGCCAAGGTGCTTAAGGCGTCACCGCGATAGGCACGGCCGAGCTGTTGTTGGTCTCGGCCAACTCCTTGACCCCGTTGAAGTGATCTGTCAGCAGAACCAGATAGTAGTTGCCAGCCGCCACCTTGGGCAGCGTCACGCTCCGCGTCACCGTGTAGCTGCTCCCCGCCGTCGCCGTCACGCTCTGCGTGACGCTGGTCACGTAGGTATCCCCGCCGTCGTAGCTGTTATCCGTCGACAGGTACACTCGATCTTGCCAGGACGGGGCCGCATCGCTCGTCCCCTGGTTCGTGATCGTCCAGGTGAGTGTGATCGTCTGCCCCCCGATCCCCGCGCTAGAGGCTGTGAAGTCAGTCGGCACCAGATCCGGTCCCGGCTTCACCATCAGCGTCAGCGGCACCGCGTAGCTGTTGTTGCTCTCGTCCGACTCCTTCACCCCGTCGAACACGTCCGTCCGCACGATCAGGTAGTAGCTCCCCGACAGGTTGGGTAGCGTCACCCCTGCCGTCACGCTGTAGCTGCTGCCCACCGGCAGGGCCACCCCCCGCGTGGCGTTGGCCAGGTAGGTGTCCCCACTGTCGTAGACGTTGTCCGTCGAGAGGTAGACCCGATCCTGCCAGGACGGCGCGGCATCGCCGTTGCCCTGGTTCTTCACAGTCCAGGTCACGCTGATGGCCTGCCCCGGACTGGCCGTGCCCGGCGCACTCAGAGCCGTCGGCACGAGCTCCGGCTTCGTCACCAGCGTCAGCGACTCCACCAGGCTGTTGTTGCTCTCGTCCAGCTCCTTGACCCCGTCGTACATGTCCGTCCGGAAGATCAGGTAGTAGCTCCCCACCGCCACCTTGGGCAGCACCACGTTCTGGTTCACGGTGTAGCTGCCACCCACCGGCACAACCACGCTCCGCGTGACACTCGCCAGGTAGGTATCCCCGCTATCGTAGACGTCGTTCGTCGACAGGTAGACCCGATCCTGCCACGAGGAGGACGTGTCCCCGTTGCCCTGGTTCTTCACGGTCCAACTGATGGGCACCGTCTGCCCAGGTACGGCCGTGCTCGGCGTGCTGAAGTTGGTCGGCACCAGATCCGGCTTGGTGTACAGCGTGATAGGCACGCTCACCGTATTGTTGTCCTCGTCCAGCTCCTTGACCGTGTTGTACATGTCCGTGCGGAAGAGCAGGTAGTAGCTCCCAGCTCCCACCTTCGGCAGCACTACGTTCTGCGTCACGCTGTAGCTGCCGCCCATCGCCACCGTCAGGCTCCGCGTGACGCTCGCCAGGTAGGTATCCCCACTATCGTAGACGGTATCCGTCGATAGGTAGACCCGGTCCTGCCAGGACGGCGCGGCGTCCTCATTCCCCTGGTTTCTGACGGTCCAGGCCAGCGGCACCGTCTGCCCCGGCATGGCCGTGCTCGGCGCCCCGTAGCTGGTCAGGACCAGGTCCGGCTTGGTGATCAGGGTAACGGGAATAGCCGAGCTATTGTTGTTCTCGTCCGCCTCGCTCACCCCGCCGTACATGTCGCTGAGCAAGATAAGATAGTAGTTGCCCGCCACCACCTTAGGCAGCAGCGCGCTCTGCGTCACCGTGTAGCTGTTCCCCGCCGTGAGGGGCGTCTCGCGCGTGAACAGCGTCACGTATGCGTCCCCGCTGTCGTAGACGTTGTCTGTCGACAGGTAGACTCGATCCTGCCAGGACGGTGTGGACTCCTGGTTGCCCTGGTTCTTAACCGTCCACGTCAGGGGCAGGCTCTGTCCCGGCATGGCCGTGCTCGGTCCACTGAAGGCGGTCGGCGTCAGGTCTGGCGCCTGGATCAGGAGCGGCACCACCGAGGTGTTGTTGCTCTCGTCCAGCTCTTTCACCACGTTGTACATGTCGCTGCGGAAGATCAAGTAGTAGCTCCCCAGCACCTTCGGCAGAGACACGTTCTGGGTCAGCGTGTAGCTGCTGCCCGCCGTGAGCATGGCGCTCTGCGTGGCGCTAGTCAGGAAGCTATCCCCGCTGTCGTAGGTCGTATCCGTGGACAAGTAGACCCGATCCTGCCAGGAGGGCAAGACGTCCTGGTTGCCCGCGTTCTTGACGGTCCAGCTGAGTGGCACCATCTGCCCCGGCAGGGCCGTGCTCGGCGCGGTGAAGGTCAGCGGAGTCAGGTCTGGCGCCTGGATCGTGAGCGGCGTCACCCACGTGTTGTTGGTCTCATCCGCCTCGTCCAGCACGTCATACATGTCCGTGCGCAGGAGCAGGTAGTAGCTCCCCACCACCTTGGGCAGCGTCACGTTCTGGGTCAGTGTGTAGCTGTTGCCAGCCGTGAGGATAACGCTCCGCGTGACGCTGGTCAGGTAGGTATCTCCGCTATCGTAGGTCGTATCCGTCGACAGATAGACCCGATCCTGCCAGGACGGGGTCGCGTCTCCGTGACCCTGGTTCTTCACCGTCCAGGTGAGCGGGACGGTTTGACCTGGCGTGGCCAAGCTCAGCGCCACAAGCTCGGTCGGCACCAGATCGGGTGTGGGCATGGCGCCTGCCCCGAAGGGCGTGCCCGTCAACTGACTCAGGCTGGGTACCGTGGTATCCGTGATGGTGATGGTCACACACTTGCTGACCGGGTCGTAGATCTGGTTGGAGGCCAGGACCCAGTTGGACCCATCGTACCAGTAGACCTGCGTGCCACCGTTGAGGTTGCAATCCACGATGGTCAGAGACGTGAAGCTGCTCCCCGGCGCGACGTAGACGTCGATGTAGCCTCCGGTCGCCGCGAAGCTGGGATCCTGGCCAGGGTTGGTGGCGTAGGTCGCCACCGCGACCGTTCCACTACCCGACGCATCGACCGAGACGCTGCCTGGTGTTCCGACACCGGTTCCACCCACGGTCGCGCTGGCCGTACCGCCGGGGTTAGTACTCGTCCCCACGCTGCTGGCGGTCACCACCGCTCCTGTATCCGTCACGTAGAACGGCAGCATGTTCGAGGTCCCGCCGCCCGGCGCCGGGTTGACCACCGTAATCTGGCCGGTGCCCCAACTGGTGATGTTAGAGGCCGGCAGCATCGCGGTTAGATGCGTGCTATCAATGTAGGTGGTGGCCAGCGGGATGTTGAGCCACTTCACCACCGAGCTGCTCACGAAACCCGTTCCCGTCACGGCAAGCGTGATGGCCGGATCACCCGGAGTGGCCGTCTTGGCCGACATAGGGCTGATGCCCATCAGGGTCGGCACCGGGTTGACGTCGTACGCGATCGCGTAGCAGGTATCACCACCGGCCCTGGGGGTATCCACAACGTAGACCTTCTTGCCCTGTGGATCGCTCCCCCGCCATACCAGTCCGCTGCCGTTGTAGAGCTCCGCGCTGGTGCCATCCGGGTAATTCGCCAATACCGACTTCAACCCAACGGCCGGCAGTGCATCCGGCACCACCGAGAGCACCCAGCCGCCATTGGGCGCCACACACCAGGTCGTGGTTGGCACGCTCGAGGTGGCCGGCGACGAGTTGGTCACATACTCCGTCAAGAGCGGCGTCGAGATGCCGGTGGTCAGATTCATCAAGGCGTTGGGGTCGACGCCCTGGCTGGGGGAGACAAGCTCCAGCGATTGGCCGCCGCTGGGGACGATATCACCCTGCACTATGATGTTGGTGTGCACCGCCAGGATCAGCGGACTCAGCGTCGCCCCCTTGTAGTCCTGCTGCGTGTAAGTGGCCGTGAAGGCCGTGACCTGTCCGTCCAGGTCGGTCCCCAGCACCCAGTAGCCCCAGGTCTGACCGCCGGCCGGCACGTCCCCGAAGCTCAAGGTCAGGCTATTGGCTGGAATACTCGCCCCCTTCAGGCTCGCTCCCAGCAAGGCGAACGTAATCAACAGCCCGCTCTGGTTTTCCTTGATCTGCGGCTGCCCGCTCACGATAGTCAGGTTCTTGGCCGGTCCTGCCCCCACGTTCCGCACCACTACCCCGAGCTTCACCGGCTGGTTAGCCTTGATGTCCCGCGGCACGTAGTAGTCGAGCAATAGCTGCGGCATCGGGTAGATCGTGATGTCCACAGCCTCGGTCGTCACGCGCACGGTGCTCGGGAACTCGCTGCCGCCAGTGAAGATCTCGTAGGAGTACGTGGCCGAAACCTTGTAGTGGGTTCCGTTGGGATTCGATCCGCCCAGTCCCTCCGACGGGATCAGCGTCCACTCGCTTGTGGCCGTCTGACCGTCGCCTATAGAATGGCCTGAGCCGTAGCCGCTCTCAGTGGGTGGCGTGATGGCGAACAGATCCACGTAGCGCTGTCCGGACGAATTGGTCGCTGATCCCTGCTCGTCCATGACGTTGATGGTCACCTGGAAGTTGCCCAGGGTGGTCCCCGAGGTATTGGTCGTCTGCAGCGCGGCCTCGAAGGCCTGGCGCTCCAGGGTGGCCTTCTGCGGAATCTCCAGCTTTATGATCTCGTGGGCCATCGGCGTCGGCGGCGGTGGTGGCGTGATGTTCGGCGGCGTCGTCCCCGAAGGATATGTAAAGATGACTCCGCCGCCAGACGTGAACGAGAGCGTTGGCGCGCCGCCGCCCGTTGAATACCCGCCCGACCCCGGCAGCGGGTCAGCACAACTGTAGACCCTGACGGGCACGATAGTCTGAATGTGGCCGGTGGAAGGCGGCACGCTGCCGGCAGTGTAGGCGCCCTGGAACGTGAAGCTCCCGTCCGTGGCCACTTCCACGGTCAGCACGAGGTGATTGTCCGGCGTGCTGTTGCCGGCCGTGATCAACAGATCCTCCGAGTAGGTTCCCGCTGGCGTGCCCACCGGCGGATTCACCACGATCGGGAATGGAGCCATCGCTCCGATCCCCAGATCGCCCAGCAGATGCGGCACCGTGATCCAGTTGTAGCTCGGATTGCTCACCGTAATGCCGGTCGCCACGTTATAGCCCGTGTTGCTGACCGTCATGGGCTTGGTCACACCGATGCCCGCGGTACCGGACATGCTCCAGTTGTTCTCGTTGAGCGAGATAGTCGGCGTGATCTTGAAGTAGGTGTAGTCGGCCGACACGTAGATGTTGCTGCTCAGCGTGCTAACCGGGCAATAGGCGCTGGTATCGTAGCGAAGCGTCACGTTGCTCAGGGGCGGAATGGACGAAATGGTCACCTTGTTGCCCACCTGGCCGTCATAAGCCAGTGTGACGTTGACCCCGTTCACGAAGGAGGCATCCACCACCACGTTATTGACAGTGATACGGCTCGGGTTGTAGATGGTCATCTGTCCGGATGTGGACGAGCTGTTATTCAGCAGCATAGGACCGCCTGGATTGGCCGGATCCTTGGTGTAGTTGAACAAGGCTGGATCCACCGCCAGTTGCGGGATCGGCACGTCCACCTCATAGGTGATCTGTAGGTTGATGTCGTAGACGTCCTCGATGGTGGTCGGCACCACCGTCCAGGTGGTCTGGATGGCCTGCACCGCCAGCACCACCGGCACGGTCTTCGTATCCAGGCTATCGGCCGTGACATAGCCGACCGCGTTATCATGATGCGGTGCAGTGGCGTTGTAGCTGTACGGGATGCCCACGCTGACGTTGTCGAAGAAGGCCAGTCCGTGACCGTCCGGAGTCAAGTTGACCGTTCGGCTCGTGTACGGCGCCACTGTCGAGGTGAGCGTCACTTTGCCATCAGTCACCGCCTGACCCGTGTCGTCGCTCACCGCGAAGACCACGGTCGTGTGCTGATTGCTATCGACGTACACTGTCAGCGGCAACTGGAGGCTACCGCCGTTGTCGGTATTGATCTGGATGGCCGTGTCCTGATAGCCGTTGGGCACGGTGTCCGCCGGCGGGCTGGCAATGACCCTGAACGAGCTGCTGCCACCGTAGCCCAGCGGGCTTATGCTGGTGACGCTGAGGCTGACCCACGGATAGACCGTCCCACCCGTGCGCGACACCAGGCTCATCGTGATCCCGGTCAGTGAGCTGCCCTGCCCTTTGTTTTCGATGGTGATGGTCTGGCTGACCGATCCGCCGGCCTGCACGGAGACGGTCGGGGCCAGAGGATTGACGCTCATCTGGGGCCGCGGCTCGACGATGGTGACCGTACGTGTGATCTCGGTCACGGCATCCGGGTCCTGGACTGCCGGCAGCTTCGTGATCGTCGCACGCAGCGTGTGCGGTCCCAGAGCCAGGCCAGCCGCGCTGAAGCCCAGGTTGTAGCTGTTCAGGCTGCGCGGGAGCGCCGTAACGGGGTCCAGGGTAGCCAGGATCACCGGCGTCGGGCCCGTGACGTCCGCCAACTCCAACGCAGTCTTCTCTTTAACGTAGGCCTCGTTCCAGACGTTCACGTTGACCGTGCCGTTGTCGCTCTGCCGCAGTGAGGTCGGGAAGGTCTGGTTCCCCGCGAATTCCAGGGTGTGCGCGCTGATGATAATAGAGACAGTACCCGTGGCGGTCAGACCCTCGGGCGTCCCAGCCGTCACGTACACCACGCCAGTCCCCAGCGCGGAGCCGAGTGTGATCGAGCCAGTGTAGACGTTGCTCGCCCCAACCTGGCTCAGAGCCACCAACTGCTGCGTGCCATCCGGCTCGACCAAGCGCGCCTGGGCGGCAGCGTTGGTGATCGGCGTGCCACCCTGCGTAACGGTGGCTGAGATCACAGCCGTCTCGCCCGGGGCGTAGGAACTGTCAGGAGGCATCTTATCCGCGCTCACCTGGACGTACAGCGGTATCGGTGGGGCCGGATTCACGTGCAGGCTAACGGGGATCTCCCGCGGACTATCGGTCGTTCCCGCCGCACCCGTGATCGTGACTGTTCCGGAGTACACACCGGTCGTCAGACCGGCGATACTCACATGGACGTTGGCCGTATTCTTATTCCCGCCGACGGCCGAGCCGTGGTCAGGATTGATGGTCAGCCAGTTTCCACCATCGATGGTGCTGACCGTGGCATTCCAGATCAACATCTGGCCACCGCTGTTGGTGACCTGTAGCTGCTGATCCAGCGGATTAACCCCGCCCTGTGTGGCGACGAAGGTCAGCAAGCTTGGCGAGACCTGCAGCCCGGGCGGTGGCGGCGCACCCATGGTCAGGGTAGCCGTCACGACTTGCGGGCTGTGGAGAGCGTTGGCATCGCTCAGGGTGATGGTAGCCGTGTAGACCCCGGCGAACAGACCAACCGTGTTCACATTGACCCCAACCACCTGCTTGCCACCTGCCGCGGCCACGTTGCCGCTGGACGGGCTGAGAGTCAGCCATGGCGTGTTGTTGGAGGTCGCGACGCTGCTGCTCCAGCTCAGAGCCGTGCCGCCCGTGTTGCTGATCGTTAACGAGGACGACGGGTTGGACGGCACACCTTCTTGCCCGTTGAAGCTAAACGTCTGCGGCGACACGGCCATGTCTGCCTGGGTCGGCCGCTCGTTGGTGTGCAGTGTCACCTGGATGGTCTTGGGACTGTTTAGCGTGGCCGGGTCGCCGGTCACAGTAATCGTGCCGGTATACGTATCGGCCGCCAGACCGGTGCTCGTGATTACCACGCTGACATCTACCTGCCCACCGGCATTCAGCGAGCCGCCAGTGGTGGACAGATCCAGCCAGTTGCCGCCATCGCTGGTCATAGTGCTTGCGGTCCAGGTCATACCCGTTCCGCCCGTATTGCTCACCCTGAAGCTCTGCGGATCGGGGTTCGTATCCGTATAGGTCGTGAACGTGAGCTGGCTCTTGTTCAGCGTCAACTGCGCGGCCGGCGAGGCCACGTCCAGACGCACGTTGACGACTTTGTACCCGTTGGTCGTGCCGGCCCCGCCGTCGACCACGATCTGTCCCGAGTAGCTGCCGGCGCTCAGACCGGCCGAGTCGGCGCGGACGGTAACAGACGACGCGCTGTTCCAGGCTGCCGTGCCGCTATTGCTGCTGAGCGACAGCCAGTTGCCACCGATCGTATTGCTCACCGTAGCGGTCCAGCTCAGCGTGGTGCCCTGGCTGGAGTTGCCGATGGTGAGAGACTGGTCCGCTGGTACGCCCGCGCCCTCGACCGCCCCGAAGGTGAGACTCGACGGGCTCACGCTCATGAACGGCGCGCCGGGCGCCACGACCTGGAAGTCAGCGCTGTTCTGGTAGCCGCTGGATTGTCCGGTGAACACGACCTGGTATTGGCCGGGCGCCGCGTCGATCCGCGTCGTCAAGGATGCATACTTGTTTCCATACGCATCGGCCGTGATGGTGGTCGGGTCAAACAGGCCGGTGGGAGACGAGCTCACGGAAATGGTCTCGCCGGACTTGAAACCGTAGCCATAGGCGTAGAAACCAGTCGCGACAGTCGCCGTGGAAGAGCTCTTGCTCAGCCAAACGTAGGTCTGATAGAGGGTCACCCGCTGGACCACCCCGCTTTGCGCACCGGTTAGCGTCAGCGTCCACTGCTGATAGTTGCCGGTGGAGGTCACGCGACGCGTCGTGTTGACCGCGCCGGTCACGTCGGCCATGACGGCGAAATCGCCGAACGGTCCTCCGGTAATCGACACCTGTTCCTCGGGCTGGAAGCCCAGGGCGCTGATGGTGAGCGTCGGGCTCTCATAGGTCAGCCACTGGTTAGGTGTAACGCTGGCACTGCCCACGCCGAGCTGTTTGGACGACGAAGTGTATCCGCTGACGTCGCCGCTGGCCGTGAGAGAGTAGGTGCCGGCCGTGGCCGAGATGGGCACGGTCAACTGCCAGTCTCCAGCCGATGAGGCGGTCGCGATAGTCTGTCCATTGAGAATGGCCGTATCCCCGCTCAGCGTGACGCCCTCGCCCGGCTGGAAGCCCCAGCCTCGTAGGACAACGGTCGTGGTCGTCCCGGCGGGAATCAACGCGACGTGATTGCTGCCGCCGGAATCGTGGAAGTCGAAGTCGGTCTGAAAGATGCGGGTGTGGAAGTCCATCCCGCTGACACGCCCCTTGGCACGTAGGTCGTAGTCGCCCGACCAGATGTTGGGATTGATCTGGACCGTCACTCCGAAGTGCCCGAACGCATCGGTGAGAACCGGGAAGTCAGTGAAAGCCGCTCCCCCCCAGTAGTCCAGGTTATTCACGCGCCGCGCCCACAGATCTACCCACTCGTTGGGCGCGTAGCCGCTTCCCTCGACGAACAACTGAGGAGTCTGGCCGTTGTTGTAAGACCACTGCAGCGGGTTGACGCTGACCTGGGACGCGCTGAACTGTCGCTGCAGATCCGACCCCGAGCTCTCGCCCACAGCGTGGACGACGTACGTTCCCACCGGTGCGGTGGCCAGCGTGCTGAACGTCGCGTGGACGTAGCCAGAACTGTTGGCCGTCGCCGCGAACGGTGTGAAGAGGTCACCGGGTGTGGCCGTAAAGGTGATCGTCTCGCTCGGCGCCATGCCCCATACGTCCGCCGTGAGGGTTGCGGCCTGTCCGGCCACCGCGGAGGCGGGCGTGAGATCGAAACGCTGCAGCCCGTAGTAGGTGGTTGCGGAGAGTTCGCTCGACACGCCGGTCAAGGTGACAGACTGTCGACCCGCGTAGCCGGCACTGGAGTAGGTCACGAAGCGCTCGAGCGAGACCTGCCCGCCGGCGTCGGCCGTGGTCCGGCTGCGATCGAAGATTCCGCTCGTCACGTCCACCGACTCGCCCGGATTAAAGCCAGCGCCGATGATAACCAGCCGCTGGGGCACGTTAATGGACCCAAAGGCCGGCGAGACCGCGGCCGTGGGGCCGCCCACCGGCTGGATGCTCAGGCGGACCTCCAGCGACTGCGGAGAAGCGTCAGCGCCCGGCGCGCTCAAAGTCACGGTTCCGGTGTAGACGCCTACCGTCAATCCGGTTGGGTTGATCCGAGCGTAGTAGTAGCCGCAGGACCCAGCGTTGAGACCGCTGCCGCTATCGGCGCTCAGCCAGCTTCCGCCGGAGCCGGTGGAGGACGACGACGTGAAGCTCAACGTTCCGCCGCCCTTGTTGCACACGCGGAATGATTGTGACTGCAAGCTTGTGCTGCCTACGGTGGCCACGAAGGCGGGCGAGCTAGGATCGACGTTCAAGATCGGATTGCCCGGCGCGGCCAACAGGACATCCATACTGGCACTGAAGCTGCTGGCGACATCGGTCGCCACTACCTGGTACATGCCAGCGGGGGACAGGGTATTCAGCGTCACCGGGAAGTCCAGGGCCCCGGTGTCATCGGTGGCCGAGATGGCCGGGTCGAACAGTCCAGCAGGATTCGAGCTCAGCGTAACCGTCACGCGCGGCCGGAACCCGCGCAGGGAGAAGGTCGGCGTGGCTGTCTGTCCGGCGATGAGCTGACCGGGAGCAGGACCGGACACCTGGGACACGTACAGCGTCGCGTAGCTGGTGATGCCGCTGACGGTGCCGTACGCGCGCAGCTTGTGGATGAGAGCCGTCGAGGCCGTCGGCTGGAACGAGGTGGAGTAGACGCCATTGGCATCAGCCACCGTGCCGAACCCCTCGGGGAAGACGCAGCTGGAACAGGAATCGTCGTACAACCGCACCAATTCGCCCGGCTGGAAACCCTGCTCGGTGATCGTCAGAAGCGGTGATTCACCCGCCCGGTACTGGTTAGGGCTGATAAGCAACGCGCCTACCATGAAAAGGAAGCTCGCGCTAGATCCGCTGGTTTGTCCTATGGCAGTGATGGTGTAGTCGCCGGCCGCGGCGTTGGTGATCTGCACGCTCGGGCTGGTGTTGCCGGCGCTATCGGCGACTGGCGAGATCGGGGCAAACAGCCCGGCTGGGCTGGATTGGAAGGTGACGCTCTCCCCCGGCAGGAAGCCAGCCCCGTTCAACACGACACCGCCCGTGAAACCGATCTGAACGCCCGGCGGGTTGCTCCAAGCGTCGATTTGCGCATAGGTCGCGTAGGCGTCGATGCCACTGACGCGACCGCGGGCGTACGGTGTCCAGCGCTGGGCATAATTCGTCGTGCTCTGGACAGTGGTAGTGATGGCGCCGCTGTTGTCGGCCTGCATTGTGAAGTAGTCGTACGGACCGCTGCCGAAGTCCACGAGCTCGCCCGGGGCGAACCCACGAGCGCTTAGCGTCAGAATAGGATAGCTTCCCGCCGGAGCCACGCTCGGCGTGATGGAAAAGCCGGTCGTGCCCTCGACATTGAGCACGGCCTGCGCCTGGCGTCCACTTTGGCTGCCCGTTGCCGTGAGCGTGTGCACGCCGTTCGGCGTGGTAGGCCGCGATCGGAAGTAAGTATTGCTGAAGTTGCCCGCGCTGTTGGCGTTGAGTGTGAAGTCGTCGATGCCGTCCGATGGCGTAACCTGGACGTCTATCTGCTCGTAGGGCAAAAAGCCGCCGCCCGATAGGTAGTTGTAATCACCGCCGCTACTCATGTAGCTCCAATGCAATGACACACCGACCAGGTTGAGAGGAGCAGTGGTGAACGCGCCGCTGGCATTATCCGTAGCTTTCACGGAATACGAGCTAGCGGTGGTGAGATAGACTGGCTCCTGTGCGCTGATGGTGCCGGAGCCGCTAGCCGTAACTACGAACGTGCCAAAAGGACCATTGCTGATGGTGACGTCGCCGCCCGGCGTGAAGCCGTACCCGGCAATGGTCAACACGGGATGCTCGCCGGCCTGGATCGTCACCGGCGTGATGCTGAGCTGCATCATATGGAAGGGTACGCTCATCTGCATGCCACTGCTCTGGCCGGTTACCCTCACGGTGTAGACGCCGGCCGGCGCGCCCAGGTTAGTGGGCAGCGACCAGTTCCAGATGTTGCCGCCGCTGTCGGCGACCCCCACCGTATCGGAGATGAGCCCTGACGGCGTGACACTAACGCTCACCGCCTCATAGGGCTGCCAGGCGCGCACGTGAAATGTGAGCGGGCTCCCGCTGCCGGCCGTGACTCCTGCCGTCAACAACTGCAGCCAGGTCAGATTGAACGGAGCGTAGTAGTCAACGCTACTGGAGTTGCCATGGGCCCGAATATTCCAGGCGTTGGAATCCCAATTTGGCAAGACCTGCTGCGTGGCCATGAAGGCGCCCGTGTCATCGGCCGTGACAGTGAAGTTACTGAACGGGCCGCTCGAGATGGACACCTGCTCGTTGGGCGCGTAGCCAGCGCCCGCCAGTGTCAGCATGGGCGTCGTGCCGTGTAGCGCCTGGCGCGGGCTGACCGTGAGACCGGTCTGCCCCTGGCTCACCACCATTGCGACGGCCACCGGCGCCGGGTTGCCCCCTGTGCCGCCCGATGGGCTGATAGTGACCGTGCCGCCGTAAGTGGAAGCATCCAGCTTGAACGGAGTCAGGGTAATCGTCAAGACCTGGCTGGCGCCAACGTCGAGGGTGCCCGAGGTCGGGCTGACCGACATCCAGCTACCACCATCGTTGGTCGCTTTGCTGGCGGTCCAGGTAACCGGCGCCACACCGCTGTTGGTAAAGGTGATCGCCTGGGTGATGGCCGGCGAGGTGTTGGTCGTGTTCACGGAAAGGTCGTCCGGAACGACGCTCACGAATGGCGTGGCCGTCCCGCTGCCGATCGAGAACGGTGCGCTGGCCGTGTACCCATCGGACCCCGCGGCCACGATAGTGTAGCTGCTCGTCGGCGCGGACGGATCGGTATTGACGTCCACCGACCAAGCGCCGTCGGTGCCCACCAGCACCGTACGTGGGTCGAACAGACCGGCCGGTCCGGCGCTGACAGTGACCAGATCACCGGACGCATAGCCAGCGCCCGTGATAGTAAGGTTGTTGGCAATGGAAGCCAGCCCACTGCTGGGAGAAACCGTCACTCCGGTCAGATTGAATGGCGTATACTTGTCCGTTCCATCGTCATAGCTGTAGGCCCGCAGGTTGTAACGTCCGGCGGCCTTGCTGGGATCGATGGTCAACGTCTGAGTGAACAACCCGTTGGCGTCTACGGTCGTCGGATTATCTGCCCACGGTCCATTCCAGAAATGCACAGTGCCACCAGGCTTGTAGCCCGAGCCAGTGAGTGTTACTCCGCCCGGCGTTCCGCGCGTCACGTGGCTGGGCGATGCACTGAACGACCCGATCGCGAAGCCGGTCGAGGCACTGTAGCCGGTGCGCGTGCCGGTCAGAGTGATCGTATAGGAGCCCTTGGCCGCGGTAGGATCGATGCTCCCAACCAGGCCCACGTTACCATTGGGATCCGTCTTCGCCGGTAGAGTGGAGGAGAACAGTCCGGCTGGCTGCACACTCAGGCTCACCGGCTCGTTTTCGCCGAAGCCGGCGCCGTACACGAACAGGTTGCCATTATAGCCCGTGGTGACCTGCCCCGTGCTCAGCGAGACGCCGGTCAAGTAGAACGTCGCGCGTCCCATCGCGCCGCTATCGCCCGTGGCCATGACTACGTAGCGGCCGGCCGTGTTAGTGTAGATATCCTGCGTCGTGGAGATGACGCCCGAGGCATTGGCTGGAATCCAGAAGTCGTTCCAGGGGCCATCGGTGAGATGGACCCGCTCGTTGGGCGCGTAGCCATTGCCCTGCATCTGGACGGCCGGGCGCTGTCCCGCGACAGCCTGCACCGGAGAAACGCTGAACGATCCAACGTGGTAGTTCAGGGTAGTGGCAAAGCCGCTATTCACCCCGCGCACGGTCAGGATGTAGCCGCCGGCCGGTGCGGAGGCAAGAGTGGTGATAGCGTACTGGAAGTTGCCGCTCCCGTTAGCATAAAACGAGACTGGGGCAAACAAGCTCGGGTCATTCGATGAGACCTGAATGGTCTCGTTCTCCATATAGCCATTGCCGTTCACGTTGAAGGTGTTGGCCTGACCCAACGTGCCATTAACGCTATCGAGCCAGCTACTGACCTGATAATAGGGGACGGTGCTGATCGCGCCACGATCGTCCCAGACCTGGACGTCGAAGCGCTGAGCACTGCCGTTCGTGGCACGGCGAGTTACGGTCAGCACGCCGCTCGCGTCCACCGCGCGGTCGAAGTTCTCGAACGGGGCAGTTGTTCCGGTATTGCGCCCAATGTGCACGGTGTCATTGGCAGCGTAGCCCGACGACTGAATCAACAGTGGGGTCGATCCACCTGCAACTTGCCAAGAGGGCGTGACGGACAGGGTACCGACGTGTAGATCGATAGCGCCACTGTAGCCGCTGGAGGCGCCCGTGGCCACCACGTGGTAGAAGCCGGCCGGAGCGTTGATAGTCAGGTTCACCGAGAAATTGCCGTTGACATCCGTTGACACTGGCGGCGCACTGAACAGTCCAGACGGGCTGGCGGCCAGGTTAATGACCTCGCCTTGATGAAAACCGCTGCCGGACAGCACCACCGAGCTCGGCATGTTGGCCGGCACGAGAGCCACGTTGAAACCGATACCGGTTTGGAAGAACGAAGCGGTATTCTGCACGCCGCTGCTGTTGCCCTTGGCGTTGGCCACGTACCAGCCGTTGCCAGCATCCGGCGGCAAGGTCACGGTTGCAGTGAACACGCCGGCACCATCCGCTGCCAGCGTGGTGTCGACCAGCTTGCTATATGGCCAGTAGGGCAAGGACATCCAGAGATGTACCTGCTCACTGGGCTGATATCCAGACGCGCTTGCCACTAGCTGTATTCCAGGCTGAGCTGTCTGAGCGGGCGTCACGCTCAGGATGCTCAGATTGAAGGTCGTCTGGGCCGTGTAGCCACTGGCGCCCGTCGCGACGATTAGGTACTGCCCGGTGGGCGCTGAGGCGGGGATGGTGCCCGCGAAGTTGAAAGCCCCGTTGGCATCGGCCGTGGCCGTCGCAGCGGGAAACAGACCGGACGGGGACGAGCTGAGGGAGACCGTCTCTCCGCCAATGTACCCTACGCCGGAGACGCGCAGGACCGTGCTCTGCTGCGCACGCGCACCCGTGGGATTGGCGGTGATGGCGGTGAGTGAGAAGAGAGCAGTGGACTGCAGCCCCGAGCTGCGCCCCTTGATGGTCACGGTGTATTGGCCAGCGTTGTACGTGCTGACCTGCACATCGCGGGAGAGGTTGCCCGTGGCGTCGGTCTTGTCCACGATGCTTGCCCATGGACCGCCCGTGATGTCCACAGTCTCGTTCGGGCCAAAGCCTGTGGCGGTGAGCGTCACCGTGGGATAGCTGCCCGCCGCGACATGGTTGGGCGACAGCGCCAGTGTCGTCGCGCCCTGGATGCCCAGTGTGACAGTCAAGCTCTGCGGACTGTTGATCGGGGTCACCAAACCGGAGCAGACCGCTCCGTTTTCGGCGTTGCACAAGCCCTCGACCTCGACAGAGGAAAGCGCATGATCGTAGACCCGTACTTCGTCCATCTGTCCGTTGAAATATCGCCCCCCACCACCCCAGCGAGACAGCCGCAGAAACTGCGTGCCATCGTAGTTGATGGGCGAGCCAACCGCACCAGTGCCGACGAGGGCCCCATTGAGGTACACTCTGTTGACATTATTCGAGTCCCGCGTCAGGACCAGGTGTTGCCACACACCCGGAGTCAGCGTGAAGTTTACACCCGAGCCGGCCGCACCCCAGTTGAAGAGGCTACCGCTATTCTGGTACTGAGCTACGAAACTCCGATAGTCTGTATGGTTGTTGTCGATGATGTCGGCCCAGGTGATCTGAGATGCTCCGGGCTTGATCCACATCGAGAAGCTGAACGTTTGCAGGTTGAACCAGCTCCCCAGATCGACGTAGCCACTGCTGCCATCGAAGCTGAAAGCCTGGCCAGCCTTGCCCGGAACGAAGCTGACTCCACCCTGCGTTGTGCCTGGATGACTGCCCACTGCGTCACTAGCGTCGCCATCGGCCGGCCAGTAGTCAAGCAGCCCGATCGGCAAACCGGTCGCGCCGGTTCCCTGACCACTGACCGTGACCGTTCCGGTGTAAATGCCGGAGGATAGCCCGGTTGGGTTGACGCTGAGCGAGAAGGAGCCACTACCATTGGGGCTGATCGTCCCGGTGCTGGGGTTCAGGCTGAGCCAGGCGCCACCACTGACGGTCGTTGTGATAGCCTGCCAGTTCAGATTGGCGCCGCCGCCCTGATTATCCAGCGCCACGTTGACCGATTGTGTTTGGGTCGACCCCGCATTGGCGTTGAAGAGACGCGGCGTGGTGTCCACGTGTAGCACTGGGTTGCCGGCCGCGGACGGCTCGATGGTGAACGTAGCGCTGGCCGAGAAGCCGTTGCCCGTGTCCTGAGCCAGAACCGTGTAGGTGCCGACGGGAGCCGTGGCGAGCAGCGTGGCGCTCACGTCGGCGTTCCCACTGGAATTCAGAGTGACGTCCTTCTCCGTGAACAGTCCCGGCGGCGAGCTGGACAAGTGCACAGAGCCCGACTGAGCGAAGGCACGCACGTAGAATGTCACCGCCGAAGTCGAGCCGGCGACCGCACGAGAAAGATTAGCGGATAGGCTCAACGGATGAATCTGCTGATCCTGCTGAATGCCACTCACGCGACCTTTCGCGTGCACCCAAGTCCAACCGTTATTCCATCCGTTTCCGCTGGTACTGCGAGTGGCACTGAAGGCGCCGTTGCTATCCGCCGTGACCGAGAAGTCGGCGAACACGTTTCCATGCTGATCGTTCCATAGGTCGATCGGCTCGTTGGGAGTAAAGCCTGCGCCGCTGAACGTGACGCTCGATGGGCTCCCCGCGGGCACGGCATTCGGGCTGAGAGCGAAGCTGCCGACATAATACAACGCCGTCCCGACGTACCCACTGGTCTGCCCAGTGGCGATGATCTGGTAGTCACCGCCCGCTACGGCGGCGATGGGAGCCGTATATGTGAAATTGCCATAACTGTTCACGGTGACAGTGGCGGTCGGGAAAAGCCCCGCCGGATTCGAGGACAACTGGACAGTCTCGCCAGCCCAGAAGCCATAGCCCTCGAAATACTGGGACTTGGCGGTGTTCGCCTTGGCCAGGTTGCCCCAGCCAAGGTTCAGCCCAGTGAGGTAGACCGACACGCTGTTGTCGACCCCACTCGAACGCCCATTAGCACGAATAGTCTGCCTACCCGCACCCCCATTGCTCTGCAGCGTGGCCGTAATGACTCCACTGCCATCCGCTTGGAGCGTGAGGTCCAGGGCGTTGCCACTGCTAAAGCCATTGCTGTAGAACGGATCCCAGTAGTAGTTCGAATTGGTCACGTCGACATACTCGCCGGGAGCGAAACCCATTCCCGACAGAGTGAACTGCTGGCCGACGGCAGGTGCGGCGACCTGCTGGGGCGTCGCGCCCAGACCGGTTCCGGTGACACTCAGTTGGTCAGTTGACGTCCAGCCGCTGGTCAATCCAGTGGCCGTGAAGGTGTATTGCCCGGCCGGTACGCCGTTGATGGCCGAGTAGTATGCCGGTGTGGCGCCGACGCTATTGGCCGTGACGTCGAAGTGATCCGACCCGCTAAACTGGAAATAGCCGGGAGGCGAAACGGTGAACCGAACCACCTCGTTCGGCTGGAAACCTGCCGCGTAGTAGTACTGGCTATTGGTCGACCCGCGCGGGTTGTAGGCGAACCAATTCCCCGTTAGGTAGAGCGGCACCCGTACGCGACCGCCAGTAGCTCCATCGGAGACGTAGATAAGATAGCGTCCCGCGGTGTTAGAGACGATGGGCTCTTGAATCGAGATCTCACCCGCAACGTCGGCTTTGACTACCGCCTTACCAAAGGGCCCACCGTAAACCGAGATGTCGGCTCCAGGCGTGAGGCCCGAGGCGCTCACGGTCACGACCGGATGCTGTCCGGCCCGAAATTGCCCAGGAGAAACCTGAGCACTGATGACGTTGAACGGCTGACTCGTTACGAAGCCGCTGGTGCCGCCGGTGGCGACGACCTTGTACACGCCGGCTGATGCGGCCGCGTTGGTATTCACATTCGAGACGTAGAAATATCCGTTCGTGTCGGCAGTCTTGTTCACGTTGGCGAACAGACCGGGAGGATCCGAGCTGATCACGACCGCCTCGCCGCGGCCGAAGCCCCAGCCCTGGAAATTCAAGCTCGCGCTGGAACCCGCCGCAACAGCCGGGTTGCCCGAATCGGAGTTGTTGTAGAGTTCAAAGCGGGTAAGGAAGACGTCGGAGGAGTAGGTGGTGTTGCTGGTGAGACCCTGGGCTTTGATGTTGTAGACCCCGTAGCGCCCCGAGGGACTATCTGATTGGCGCGTTGTGGTAAACGCACCCGAGCTGTCAGCATCGACCTGGAAATCGCTGAAGGGACCACCGGTGATCTTGATGGGCTCGCCCGGCGCATAACCGGAACCACTCATTACCAGAGTGGGTTGACTACTGTAAACCGCCTGCACCGGCGTGACGACGAAGCCAACCTGGCCCGCCTGCGCGGGTGCGGCGGTCGTCGCCGAGGTGATCGTGGCCGCGAGAGCCACCATCATGATGGTTACTACAAGGACTGTCGCGCGAAGTCCCCTCCAGCTCATACCAGCCTCCGTTCTTTGCTTGCGAAATAGCGACGCGTAGTCTACGTCGATGGCAGCTCATGGATGGTAAGAAAGTACTAGCCAGCATAGGCTACGATGGTTGAGATTGGGTTGTGATAATCGGGAGTTTCTCTGGATAGTAGACCATCCGTCTACGGTTGCAAGGTGATCGGGACCACCGCCGTGTTGTTCGTCTCGTCGCTCTCGGTCACCGCGTTGAACATGTCCGTGCGCATGATCAGGAAGTAGCTCCCGACGGCGACGTTCGGCAGCCTTACGTCGGCCGTCACGGTATAGCTATCGTCAGCTATCACGGCAACGGCGCGCGTGACCAGGGTCACGTACGTATCCCCGCTGTCCCAGATGCCATTCGTCGACAGGTAGACCCGATCTTGCCAGGACGGAGAAGCATCGCTATCCCCCTGGTTCCTCACCGTCCACGTGATGGGCACCGTCTGCCCCGGACTGGCCGTGCTCGGCGCGGCTAAGGCCGTCGGGGTCAGGTCCGGCGCCTGGACGGCCTGGAGGGTGATGGGCACCGCCCGCACATTGTTCGTCTCGTCCTGCTCTTTCACCGCGTTGTACACGTCCGTCCGCAGGAGTAGATAGTAGCTCCCCGTCAGGTTGGGCAGGGTCACGCTCCGCGTCACGCTATAGCTGCTGCCTACCGCCAGCGTCACCCCCTGCGTCGCGTTGACCAGGAAGGTATCGCCGCTATCATACGTGCCATCCGTCGACAGGTAGACCCGATCCTGCCACGACGGCGCAGCGTCCCCGTTCCCCTGGTTCTTTACCGTCCACGTCACGCTGATGGCCTGCCCCGGCTCCGCCGTGCCTGGCCCCATCAGCGCCGTCGGCACCAGCTCCGGCCTGGCGTACAGAGTGAGCGGCACCACCAGCGCATTGTTATTCTCGTCCAGCTCCTTGACCGCGTTGTACATGTCCGTTCGGAAGATCAGGAAGTAGCTGCCCGCCGCCGTTTTGGGCAGCACCACGTTCTGTGACACCGTGTAGCCGCTGCCGGAGGTGACCGTCAGGCTCTGCGTGGTGCTGGTCAGGTAGTAGTCGTTGCCGACGCCATCCATCGACAGATACACTCGATCCTGCCAGGAGGGAGCAGCATCGCCGTTCCCCTGGTTCCTGACCGTCCAACTGATCGGCACCGTCTGCCCCGGCATGGCCGTGCTCGGCGTACTCTGGCTGGTAACATCCAGATCCGGCTTGGTGACCAGGATCAGGGGCACGACCGCGCTGTTGTTGTTCTCGTTCAGCTCCTTGACCACGTTGAAGTGATCCGTGCGGAAGATCAGGAAGTAGCTACCCGCCGCAAGCTTCGGCAGGACCGCACTCTGCGTCAGCGTGTAGCTGCCGCCGGCCGTCAGCGTTACGCTCTGGGTGACGGTCGCCAGGAAAGCGTCCCCGCCGTCCCACCTGGTGTCCGTGGAGAGGTAGACCCGATCCTGCCAGCTCGGGACGGCATCCGTGTTGCCCTGGTTAGTGACGGTCCAGGTCAGCGGCACCGTCTGCCCCGGCATAGCCGTGCTCGGCCCGCTGAAGGCGGTGGGCGCCAGGTCCGGGGTCTGCACCAGGATCGGTCTCGGCCGCGTGTTGTTGGTCTCGTCTGATTCCTTGACCGCGTTGTACATGTCGGTCTTGACGATCAGGTAGTAGCTCCCAGTCACCTTCGGTACCGTCACGCTCTGGGTTACGCTGTAGCTGCCGCCCACCGTGAGCGTCAGACCCCGGGTGACGCTGGCCAGGAACGTATCCCCGCTATCCCAGATGTCGTCCGTCGAGAGGAAGATCCGATCCTGCCAGAACGGCGCGGCGTCCGCCGTCCCCTGATTCGCGGCCGTCCACGAAACGTTGAGCGCCTGCCCCGCCGAACCGGTATCCGGAGCTGTGACATCAGCCACCGTCAGATCCGGCCGTGGCAGGACGGTTATCTGGAAGCTGCCCGCGGCCGTGTTGCCCGCCGTATCCGTCGCCGAGCAGCTCACCAGGGTCGTCCCCACGGGGAAGGTCGAGCCGGAGGGCGGATCGCACGCGAAGGCGGACACACCGGAGAGAGTGTCGATCGCGCTGGCGCTGTAGCTGACGAGCGCGCCCGCGGTGGTATTGGCCAGTACCGTCATATCGGCCGGCAGTGAGAGCACCGGCGCCGTCGTATCGATCATGATGGTGACCGAGCCCGTGGTGCTCAGATCGGCCGCGTTGAGGGCCGAACAACTCACCACGGTGCCGGCGGTGTCGGTCGAGAGCGTCACCGTATCGCAGCTAGAGGAAGACACGATCCCCGATTCGGGATCGGCGACAGTCCAGGCGATGGATACGGAGCTGGTGTACCAGCCGCTGCTGCCGAGCGTGCCCGTGACGATGGGCGTGACGACGGGAGGCGTGCTATCGAGCGGCAAACCCACCTCAAGCGTCGCGGTAACTGTTGCCCCGATCATGCTGTTCATGGCGGTGAACGTGCCCGTCCCGAGGGTGACCGTCAGCGGAATGGTAACGCTCGTGGAGAATTGCCCATCGCCCCAACGATTCTCGGTCCAGACGACCGGGTAGAGCGTCTTCGCCCCGTCGTGATCGGTGAAGCTGAGCAGGACAGAGGTGTCCATGGGAGGCCAGCCGATTTCATCGGGAGCGGGCCAGCCCGTGCCAGTGAGCGTCAGCGAGGCGCCACGCACCCCCGTCGGGGAAGACGGCGTTACCGTCGGCCGCTGCACATGGGCGCTGAAGCCGAAGCGACGGCTGTATTTAGGCACGAAATATAGCCCGCTGTCGCCGAGTGTCCCGCTTTCTACGGTATCAAACCGACCTTCGGTCGACGACGCTCTGCTGGGATCCGATGGATTGGTGCTGGCATCCATAACAAAGGAGAAGCTCGTCCCATCGGCAGGCGCGTAACCCGGGGCCAGCACCGGCTCCAACGTCCCTGCGAGCGTCCCACCGCTCCACGCCCAGAGAATACCGTAGTTTGTGCCGCTCAAGACGTGTGACTGCAGAGCGCCGGCGGATGTCGGATAATACGATCCGACCTCGAGGCGCGAGCCTGTGTCCGCAAAAACGGTCCCGCTGTTGATGAGATTGGACGTTATGTAGCGATACCCACCGACGGCGGTCAGGGTCCGGATAGTGCCCGTGTTCGTCAGGAACCCATCCGCGGTGCCGAACATGATGCCGTAGGGACAACTGTCGCCGTTGGTCAGCACGATAACTCCGGCGTTGTTATAGCTTGCTGGCGCTCCCACGATGGCGTCGTACCTGGTACAGCTACTCTCGAGCCTCAAGGTCTGGCCCGGGAAGTTCTGCCCCTGCAGCGTGCTTGCCCCACGCAGCGCAAGCGTGCTCTCGCCGGACCCGGTGTAATTGAGGGTCAGGTCCTGCAGGATCACGGGCCGCACACCGGACGTGGTGCCGGCACCCTGGGCAAAGCTGCCTCCGGTCTGAAATAGGTAGCCGTTTCCAAGCGAACCCGACGCGACGATCGATCCGTCCGCGTCGTTGGTAATCGACGGAGCGTTCGGCGCCGTCAGGGCGACCCCATCGGCCATCGAGATCGTGCCCTGGTTGAGAAGCGTGTTGGCCCCCAGGTAGCTCGTGTTCGCGTTGACCAGAACGTTGCCGGTATTGGTCAGGTTGCCCTGGAAGGTCGTGGCCGCGTCGAACCGGAGGATACCGGTATTGATGATATTGGCCACCAGCTTCCGCGCCCCGCCGGCCCCCGGCAGGGTCCGGATGGTGCCAGTGTTGGTCAGCGTCCCGGACGACAGGGTGAGGTAGGCGCTGTAATCGTACGCATCGCCGTTGGTCAGCACGATGGTTCCCGCGTTGGTGAAGCTCGCGACGGCCGTTACGTCGGCAGTGAGGTTGTACCCCCCACCCAGGTAGAGGCTCTCGAGGACCAGGGTCTGATCTGCGGTCAGGTTGCCGCTGAGCGTGCTGGCTCCACGCAGGGCGATGCTGCTCGCCCCGCCGCCAGTATAGCTGAGAGCAACGGCTCGCAGAATGACGGGCTTAGTGCCGGGAATGGTGCCGTCCCCCTGGGTGAACGCACCGCCGGTCTGATTCAACTGCCCCGTCCCGGTGGGAGAAGTAGCCCCCGTCGATCCGCCCGCGTTGACGAACGAGGCGCCGCCCGAGAGGCTCAGCACGATCCCGTCCGCGATGGCCACCGCGCCGCTGTTCGTGAGCGTCGTGCCCGCCAGGTTGTAACTGGTGTTAGCGTCGATCAGCAGGCTGCCATTGTTGATCACGCTGCCCTGGATGACCCGCCCACCACCCACGCCCGGCAGGGTCTGCAGGACGCCGCTGTTCGTCAACATGCCGGATGAAGCGACCAATGTGACGCTGTAGCCGTAGCTATCGCCGTCGGTTAACACGATGGTCCCCGCGTTCGTGAAACCGGCGTCCACCGTCACGTTGCTGCTAAGGCCATAAGCGCTCTCGATCCGTAGCGTCTGGCCGGCGGCCGTGGCTCCACTCAACGTGCTCGTGCCGCGCAGGGCGATGCTGCTCGCCCCGCTCCCGGTATAGCGCAGAGCCCCGTTGACCACATAGACCGGCTTCGTTCCGACGGTGGTGCCATCCCCCTGCGTGAACGTTCCGGCGGTCTGGTACAGGTAACCGCTGCCTGTCGACGTGGTGGCGCCCACCACCCCGCCCGCGTTGGTGAGCGACGCCCCACCCGCGATACTCAGGTTGACCCCGTCCGCGATGGCGACCGTCCCGCTATTCAGGAGCGCCGTGCCAGCCTTGTTATAGCTCGTATTCGCGTTGATCAGCAGGCTGCCGCTATTGGTCAGGTTGCCCTGGAGGGTCGTGAGCGCGTCGAGCTGAAGGGTGCCGCTATTCGCGAGATCGCCCTGGATGACCCGCGCCCCGCCGGCGGCCGGCACGGTCTGGATGGTGCCGATGTTGGTTAGCACTCCCGACGAGACGACCAGCGTCACGCCGTAGCCGTTGCCATCGCCGTTGGTCAGCACAATGGTGCCCCTGTTGGTGAAACCCACGGCCGCCGTAATTTCCGTGTTCAGGTTATAGACGCTCTCGATCCTCAGCGTCTGGCCAGTGGCCATGGATCCGCTCAGCGTGCTCGTGCCGCGCAGGGCAATCTTGCTCGCCCCGCTCCCGGTGTAGCGCAAAGCCCCGTTGGCCAGGTAGATGGGGTTGGTGCCAGTCGTGGTACCGTCTCCCTGCGTGAGGGTACCACCGCTCTGGTACAGGTAGCCGGTGCCTGTCGACGTCGTGGCGCCGACCACCCCGCCCGCGTTGGTGAGCGAAGCGCCACTGGCCAGACTGAGGTAGAACCCGTCCGCGATGGCGATCGTCCCGCTGTTGAGAAGCGTCATGCCAGCCAGGCTAAAACTCGTGTTCGTGTTGACCAGCAGGCTACCACTGTTGGTCAGATTGCTCTGGAGATACCGCCCACCGCCATTGGCCCGCTCAATCCGGAGCGTGCCCGTGTTGGTCATGGTCCCGGACGAAACGATGAGACCGATAGTGTTGCCGCAGCTATCGCCGTCGGTCAACGTGATGGTCCCCGCGTTGGTGAAGCTCGCTCCAGCCGTCACGGTGGCGTTGATGCTGCAGAGACTCTCGATGCTCAACGTCTGTCCGGCAGCAATACTGCCGGTCAGCGTGCTGGTTTGACGGAGCGTGATGTTGCTCGCCCCGCTCCCGGTGTAGCTGAGGGTCGCGTTGTCCACGTAGACGGGCTTCGTCCCGGTGGTCGTGCCCTCGCCCTGCGTAAACGTGCCGCCCGCCTCGTATATCAGGCCACTGCCGCCTGCGCTGGTGGCACCGACCGACCCGCCTGCGTTGGTGAACGAGGCGCCCCCGAGGACAAGCAAGCCCATCCCGTCGGCAATCGCCACCGTGCCGCCGTTCTGGAACAGCTTGCCGTTCCAGTCAAAGTTGGTCGTCTGGTTGACGATGAAACTGCCGTTGTTGGTCACGCTCCCCCTGAGGTAGCGTCCGCCTCCATGCGCCAACTCGCTCCGGATCGTGCCGGTGTTGGTCATCGTCCCGGACGAGACGGTGAACATGATGGTGCAACCGCAGCTATCGCCGTTGGTGAACACTATCGTGCCGGCGTTCGTAAAGCTCGACGCCGCGGTCACACTGGCGGTAGCCGTGCTGATGCTCTCGATGCTCAACGTCTGTCCGGCAGCAATATTGCCGGTCAGCGTGCTCGTTTGACGCAGCGTGATGCTACTCGCCCCGCTCCCCGTGTAGCTGAGGGTCGCGTTGTCCACGTAGACGGGCTTTGCTCCGGTGGTCGTGCCCTCGCCCTGTGTGAACGTGCCACCTATCTGGTAGACGTAGCCGCTGCCGGTCGGTGTCGTCGCACCGATCACGCCGCCCGCATTGGTGAACGAGGCGCCATTCTGCATGTTCAGCCCGACCCCATCCCCGACTGTCACCGTGCCAAAGTTCTGCAGGACCGTACCATTCCCGTTGAAGTTAGTGAACTGATCGATCAGTAGAGCGCCGCTGTTGGTCAAATTCCCCTGGAGGAAGCGCGTTCCTCCGGCCCCCGCACTGCTCAGGATGGTTCCCGCGTTGTTGACTGGACCCGCCAGCCACGCGTTGTTGCCAGCGCCGTCGCTATTGGTCAGTTCTACCTCGCCCTGGCTGCCGACCGACATTCCGCCCGTGGTCGTCAGGTACGCGTGTGCGGCTCCCGTGCTGCCGATCTTGAGGCGCTGTGTGCCCGTCGCTCCGCCAATGGTGAGTGATTTCACCGTAACCGCCGCGCCGTAGGCCGTCACGGTGTACGTGCCGTCCTGGATGATACACACGTCGTCGGACGTCCCGGGCACCAGCCCGGTGCTCCAGTTCGAGCCGGTGAGCCACGAGCCCCCCGACGCGTTAATCCAGGAGGTGGTGCAGACCACGGTGTCCCCGTCCGTTGCGCCACTCGAGCGCCCCTGCGCTTTGGACACGCTCGCACTCGCCTCGGCCGTCGACGAGGCCAGCAGTATGGTGGCGGCGAGGACCAGCACGAGCATGGACAGCCAGCCGACTACCGGGACGAGTTTCCTCAGACGCGCGGTAGGTGTCATCCCCAAGTCTCCTCTCTCAAATCCTCCGATCATGCTGCTGCCCAACGCGTCGGTCGCAGACAAACAAAAACCGACCCATACCTAACTAGTAGGGTCGGTTTCACCAGTAGCTCCCCCAAGGCCGAGGCGACCAGATTACGGGCCTGGGATCAGCGCTTCCCCTTTGTGATTGTGCCAGCAGAACAAGAACATATTAGGAAGCCAGGCTGTTACTGTCAATAGCTATGAGGCATCCAGTGGGCTGGATCGCTATTCCTTTACCATTTCTTCACGTACGGGGCCAGTTGTTGCTCGACCAGACGGGAGAAGACGATAGAAGTGCGCCACTATCGCATGGCAAGCTACCACAAACGCTCATTTGATGAGCCCGGAGAGGAACTGGTAGACGGGAGGAAGTACTACTGCGCAAGCGGCAGCGCTAAAGAGAAAGTGCTTCCCTCGCCTTCCTTGCTATGGAACCACAGTCTGCCGCCATGGCGGGTGATGATTTCCTTGGAGATGTATAGGTCCACGCCCATGCCGCCATAGTCATAGGGCGTGCCGGTGTGAGCCCGGTAGAAGCGCTGGAAGATGCGAGCTTGCTTGTCGATGGGGATGCCTACGCCCTGATCCGCGACGGATACGACCGCCTCGTGCTCGGTCCTGGCTATCGCCACGTCGATCTCGCCGCCCTTGGGTGAGTACCTTATCGCGTTGTCGAGCAGGTTAGCCACTACCTCGTCTAGCCTCACCCTGTCTCCTTGAACCACCACTGGCTCCGCCTGTATCACTTGAATTCGGTGCCTGGCTGTGGTGAGGGCGATCCGATCGATCACCTCCTGGACGAGCGCGGGAAGATCGATGCTCTCAATGGCTAGCTCCAGTTGGCCCGTTTGGAGCTGTGAGATATCCAACAAGTCGTTGACAAGTCCGGTGATCCGGTTGGCCTGGCGATCGATGGCCTGCAGAGCCTTGAGTCCCAGCGGGCTGATTCCCTCGTGCTCACGCTGGAGCAGCAACTGGGCAAAGCCCTTGATGCCGGTCACCGGCGTCTTGAGCTCATGAGCGGCGACGAGAATGAACTGGTCCTTGAGCTGGTCGAGCTCGATCAACTCGGTCACGTCCCTGACCACCGACACCGCGCCGATAACCGCTCCGCGTTCGTCTCGGATGGGAGACGCACTGACTCGGATGTATACGTCCCGCCGGGTTGTTAGGTTCGATAGAATCTCGTCATCCTGGATGACCGTCTCCCCCATTAGTGCGCGGCTCTGCGGCAGTTCCTCTATCTCCATCGGTCTGCCGTCAATGTGCCGGAGCTTGAATCGCTCGAGCAGTCTCTGGAACGAGCCACGGAGATCTTCGGCACTGCGCGCTCCCAGTAGCCTCGAAACAGCCTTGTTCAGAAGGATGACACGCCCTTTTGCATCACAAACGTAGACAGCGTCGACCATATTGTCGAGGATGGTCTCGAGCTGGGCAGCCCTCTGTTGCGCTATCTCTGCAATCTCCTCGATCTTCTTGCGAGACACCACTTGCTCGGTGATCTCGATGGCTAGGACCATAAGATCGGGGATCCCGCCGCCTTCAGGAGCCAATGGCAACAACACCCAGTTCCAGTAGGTGATGCCCCGCGCGAAACCAGTGCCCTTCCACTCCGGATCAATATGCGGCTGACCGGTGGCCGCGACCTGACGAAAAATGTCAGCCAGTCCGTTCTCTTCGGCTCGGGGGATGAACTCCTGCAGGCGCAGGCCCGTGAGATCCATGCCGCGATAGGGCTCCTCCAGGAACTCACGGTAGACCTGGTTGCACCATTTCACCCGAAACTCCCTGCCGTCAAGAACGGCGATGCCAGCGGGGGCATTGTCGATGACCATCTGGAAAAGACGCCGCTGCGTCTCAGTCTCTCTGAGTAGACGCTCACGTTCCTCCCCAGCCCGCTTGCGCTCGGTGATATCCCTGGAGGCACAGACCACGGCCACGATGCTACCGTCCACGCTATGGATCGGGGTGAGGATGTATTCGTAGTCTCTGTCGCCGCAGGTCGTCGGGAAGCCAGTTATGCCAACTACCGGTTGGCTTGTGGCAAATACCTGTTCCCGCTGGACATCGAACGACTCCATGATCTCGGCAGGAAAACCTAGCTCTCGCCAGGTCTTGCCGACCATCTCGGTCCGCTCGAATCCCAAGGCCCGGGCCCCCGCCAGGCTCACGTAGATGTACCGACCGGCCCTGTCATACACGTAGATATGGTCAGCCGATGCCGAGAGGACCTCGTCTAGCATCCTCGCTTGCTGCTCAGCCGGAGCCGATAGCAGAGGCTCTATCTCATTGGCTTCTCGATTCTCCCTGGCAGGCATAGTTGCCTTTCGTCTAGCTGATATCTAGTTGACGTCCCACAGCCCCCTAGGAGCAGCTACCTATCCTAGAGCGCATGATCGCCTGATGCTGTTCTATACCAACTTCAACGTGGTGGTGACGTCCAAGTCCCATCCGCTGCGCCGACCCTCGCTCAGCTTGAAGTAGCCGGCCGAGGCGATCATGGCGGCGTTATCCGTGCAGTAGATCGGGCGCGGCACGTGCACTGGGATCGGCGAGGTCTGGATGATACGCTCACGTAGCGGCTTGTTGGCTGCCACGCCACCGGCCAGCAATATCTCTTTTGCCCGGTGGCGCTTGGCGGCCGCGACCGTCTTGGTGGCCAACACGTCCACCACCGACTCCTGAAAGGCCGCGGCGATCTCGGCCGCGATTCGCTCCGGTGCCCCTTCCGTCTGGGCGTCTTGGCGCGGCTCCGGCAGCTCCTTCTGAACCATGTGCAGAACGGCTGTCTTCAGCCCGCTGAAGCTGAAGTCGTAGGTGCCGCGCAGCCAGGCCCGCGGTAGGTGGAACGGCGTTGCCTCTGTGGAGGCCGCGACCCGTTGGATGGCGGGTCCGCCAGGATACCCTAACCCCAGCAAGCGCGATACCTTGTCAAAGGCCTCGCCCGCGGCATCGTCCAGACTGCGTCCCAGCAGCTGGTACTGCTCATGCTCGGTCATCAGCACCAGGTCAGAATGGGCTCCGCTGACCACAAGGCAAATGAGCGGAAATTGCGGCGGCGGGGGGCCCGGTCCCTGCTCGATGAGCCAGTTGGCGTAGATGTGACCCTCCAGATGGTTCACACCGATCAGCGGCAGTCCACGCTGGAAGGCCACTCCTTTGGCCACGTTAAGCCCCACCAATAGCGAGCCCACCAGGCCAGGGCCGCGGGTCACGGCCACCGCGTCAATCTCCGCCAGCCCCACTCCGGCATCGTCCAATGCTCGGCGCAGGATCGGGATGATGGAGAGAGTGTGCTGACGCGAAGCCACCTCAGGCACGACGCCCCCATACTGCGCATGGATCGCTATTTGGGAAAAGATCGCATTGGACAAGACCAGGCGACCGTCCACGACAACAGCGGCGGCGGTCTCGTCGCAGGATGATTCGATCCCGAGAACTTTCATCGTATTCAAATTCTAGCAGATCGCACCCAGGGCGTCATCCTGCCGATTCTCCCAGCCAAACAGCCTTAGATGCAGCCGGTGCTAGCTTACAGACGCAGAGAGCTAAGGTTTGGACTCTGGCGAAAGGCGGGAGTGTCAAGGCAACCATCCTTGACTTATCTCCGTAGGAGCGTGGTATAGTACCCTTGCCCGATGAGAAAGGGGCGTGACGTTGCATTGGGGAGGATACCGTGATCAAAGTCAGAGGAATCGAGCGCGCCTCCATCGCGGTCAGGAATCTGGACGATGGTATCGCCTTCATGGAGAGAACCTTCGGCGCCAAGCTCAAGCAGATCGTTCCGCCGGGAAAGGACGGGTACAGCTATGCCCCGCTCTGGTTCGGAGATAGCACCCTGGAGTTGCTCTGTCCCGTGGTGTCCGACTCCCTCATCGATCGGTTCATTAGGAAGCGTGGTACGGGTCTGTACCACGTCTCATTGCGGGTGGACAGCTTGAAAGAGGCCATCCGCGGGCTGGCGGAAGAGGGTTACCAGATCGCGGGGGAGCACGTCGTCGGACCGTTGGAGAATTTCGCCCATTGGGAGGAGCAGTACATTCCCCCGCGCCTGAGTGCGGGCGTGCTCTACTCGGTGGTCGAGCACAGCGAGCCCGAGAACCCGCGTCCTATCGCACACGAAGTGCCGGCCGATATCCAGGTCAAGAACGTCCACGCCATCAGCATTGCGTGCGGCGACAAGGAAGGCGCCTGGCTATTCTACAGCCGCGTGCTGGGAGCGAAGCTGCTGTACGATTTGCATGACGAGGAGGAGCGCATCGACAACCTGGCCTTCTCCCTCGGGGCCAACCGCATGGCGTTTCTGGTGCCCCACGACCAGGAATCGGTCACCGGCAAGCGTCTCGCAACCCGCGGGCCCGGGCTGCATCACCTCTCGCTGGAAGTCGAGGATCTGGACCAGGCCATGGCCTGGGTGGAGAAGCAAGGCGTGCGCACGCTGGGCAAGCGCGTGCTGCGGCCCTGGGGCGACTACTCCGTTTGGCAGGAGTGCTTCCTCCATCCCAAGGATACGCTGGGGGTCATGTTCTGCCTGCTGCAACTGACAAAGTAGGAGCTACTGCTTACGAAGGAGAGGACAGCCGCCGCACCTGTTCGATGACGTCTTGGACGACCCAGTCCGGCGTGGAGGCTCCGGCCGTGATGCCAACGCGCTCGCGGCCGACCAGCCAATCTGCGGCGATCTCGTCCGGGCTCTCGATATGGTACGTCTCCGAGCCAGCCGCCTGACATAGCTCGGCCAGCCGGCGCGTGTTGGCGCTGCTCTTGCCACCCACCACCAGCATCAGATCGACCTTTGTCGAGAGCTCAACAGCCGACGACTGGTGCTTGATCGTCGGCTGACAGATGGTGTTCACCACCCGCAACTCGCCCAGTCCCTCGCCCAGCAACCCGGCCAGAGCGGAGACGAAGGCGGCCAGGGCGGCCGGGCTCTGCGTGGTCTGGCAGACGACCCCAAGCTTGCGCCCAAGTCGCGCGCGCTCCTGCACGACAAGCTGCGGATCCGTCGTGGCGAGACATCTTGGTCCTGCCCAGCCCAGAATGCCCTGCACCTCCGCGTGTCCGGCCTCGCCGAAGACGACCACGCCGTAGCCATCCTGAGCCAGAGCCTGGGCCTTCTGGTGTACCTGGCGAACCAGCGGGCAAGTGGCGTCCACCATGGGCAGCCCGCGTGAAGCGATCTCCTGGTTCACGCTGGGGCCCGCGCCGTGCGAGGTGATGGCCACGGTAGACCCAGCAGCCTGGTCCAGACGCTCGATCACCTCGACCCCTTGCCGTCGAAGTCGCTCGACGACCTGCGGATTATGCACTATGGCGCCCAGGGTTCTGATCGGCCCTTTCTCCCGGGCCGCAGCCTCCATGATCTCGATAGCCCGCCGCACCCCGACACAGAACCCCATCTCCTCGGCGCAGAGTATTTCCATGTATCCTTCCCCGATGCGTTGCTGCATCGATTCTAGCATAACGGGCAAGGATAAGACACAAAACCAGTTCTGGCTCCGCGCTCAGGGAGCCCGCAGCATCACGACCACCACACCTCCGGGATCCATGATACGATTGTCGCTGGCATCCCAGATCCAGGTGGTTAGCTCTGCCGGCTGGTTGCTGATCGCGCTCCAATCCCAGGAGATACTCCACCCATCGGACCCATCGATGTCCGTGCCGAGATCGTGCCAAACGCCATCGTAGTAGGCCCAGAACCTAACCCGGTCGACGTTGCTCGTTGCGAACCAAATGGTGAGGGGCGCGGTCATGATAGTCGCGCCGCTGATGGGATCTATGATGCTCCAGGACGTCTGGAAAAGCACTACGTCGATGACACCGCCGGGATCCATGACCAGGTTGTCGCTGATGTCCCAGACCCAGGTGGTCAACTCTACCGACTGGTTGCTGATCCCGCTCCAATCCCAGGAGACGCTCCACCCATCAGCCCCATTGAAATCCGTGCCCAGGTCGTGCCAACGAGCGTCATAGTAGGCCCAGAACTGGACCCGGCTGACGTTGCTTCTGGCGAACTGAATGGTGAGGGGCGCGGTCGTGACACTCGCCCCGCTCAGGGGAGAGATGATGCTCCAGGATGTCTGGAGCCTGACGGCGATGGTACCGCCGGGATCCATGATGAGGTTGTTGCTGGCATCCCATATCCAGGTGGTCAGCTCCACCGGCTGGTTGATGACGCCGGAGCAGTCCCATACGATGCTCCACCCATCCGACCCATCGATATCCGTACCCAGATCGTGCCAACGACCGTCGTAGTAGGCCCAGAACTCGACCCTGTTCAGGCCGCTGCCCGCGAACTGGATCGTCAGGGGCGCACTCGTGACGGTCGTGCCGTTGGCGGGAGAAACGATGCCCCGGGGCAACTCGAGGGCCACATCTATGATACCGCCGGGATCCATGGTCAGGCGGTTGTAGGCATCCCAGACCCAGGCAGTCAACGCCACCGTTTGATTGCTAACGCGGGAGCAGTCCCACGAGATGCTCCAGCCGTCGCTCCCGTTGCTATCCTTGCCCAGGTCATGCCAATTACCACTGTAGAAGGCCCAAAACTGGGCCGCTCCGACGGTGCCGCCCGTTACCTGAATGGTGATGGGGCAGGACGTGATCGTCGTGCCGTTCGCCGGGGCAACAATACGCCAGTTAGCAGGCGTAGCTGTTGGAGTTTGGGTTGTCGTCGGCGTCATGGTGGGAGTCTTGGTCGTCGTCGGTGTCAGGGTCAAAGTTCCGGTCGCGGTCGCCGTGGCCGTCGCGGTTGGGGTTTCGGTCACCATCGGCGTCCGGGTGGGACTGTTAGTAATCACTGAGGTCGGAGTAGCTGTGTTTGTCACCGCCGCGGCGGTCGAAGTGCTGGTCGCCGCCAAGGTCGGGGTTGAAGTGCTGGGCACAACCGCCGTCGCGGTCGATGTATTCGTCACTGCCGAGGGCGTGGTTGGGGTCTCCGTAGCCACTGACGTCGCGACAGGCGTCTTGGTGACCACCGACGTCGCTATTGGCGTACCCGTCGCCACGGATGTCATGACCGGCGTGTTGGTTACGACCGCGGTCGCTACTGGCGTGTTGGTCACGGCCGCTGTCGCGATCGGCGTATTGCTCGGCGCCGGCGTTGCGGAAGCCCCTCCGTAGGCTTGCGCGATCACATCTCCTGGCTGTCCGAAGAAACTGACCGCATTGTCGAGGAACTGCAGCGGGGCCACCAGCGCAGCAATGGTAAGAGCCACACCGACCAGGAAGATGGTCATCCGACTCCGAGCCAATCGCCCCCACGACATCTTTCGCCTCCCTTGGTGGTGCATCCGCTAATCGGTCTCGTAGGGGCGTGATTTATCACGCCCAGCGCTCCCCTCCCCGCCCGGCGCAATGAATTGCGCCCCTACGGAAGGCAGGAGGACTTGCTGGATGAGTCACCTAGTCTACACGCTCAACGACAGCATGTGGACAGCTAGGGCTTTGCCGCCCACTACCTTTTAGCTTACCATGCGTAGCTTCGATCGGACCCGCGTCCTGCTGTCAGTTTGGCCATCCGGGATCCTTACAGTAATGTCACGAAACGTTTGGTATACTTCCTCGTATGGTAGCTGAGCACCAGGATTCGGGCGACGCAGTCATGCCTACCTCGTCCCGTCAGCCGACGAGCGTAGGGATCCTTATTGCCGTCGCGTACATCGTGGCAGTGCTGACCACCGCGGACTATCCGCGGCGTATCTGGGCCGGGGACGCTCCGGTTGGGTTGGCGGACACCTACAGGTGGACTCTCGTAGCGGGAGCCGGCCCACCGCTTCTGGCCGGGCTGCTGTTGCTCTCTCGTTCCTCCTGGACCTCGCGCCTGGCCATGGGTGTCTGGGGCGTCATGACCACCAACCTGCTCTTCGAGTTCATCTCAGTTCTGGGCTCCGCGGCTCCGCTCCGTGGCCTGGTTTTGTACGTAGCTCGCGACGCGGCCTTATGGCTCTTGCTGACCGCTCTGATCCGTGGCAGGTCCCGCCGGCCATCAAGCTGGATTCTTGTGACCCTGATCGGAGTGGCGCTGCTGCAGGCCGTGATCGCATTGGTGCAGGGGCTTAGCGCTCTGCCCACCGGCTCGGCATGGCTGGCCGAGCGTTGGAGCTTCGCGACCCTGGCGGAGGGCGAGCGAGCCCAGGGGTTGACCGCCTATCCCACGCTGCTAGGAGCCCTCATCGCCACGATAGCTCCTCTGGTCGCTCTGACTTTCGCTCGCAAATGGTTGTGGGTATCCATCTGGGTACTGATGTGCGCCGCGGTCCTGGCCAGCGGAGCGCGCGCTAGTGGACTGGCAATGGCAGCGGGACTCGCGGTAGCAGTGGTGGTGGCGACGACGGCGCCCACGACACGCTCCAGGCGAACTCTGATTCTGGTGGTCCTCACGACTGCGCTGGTCGGAGCCGTGATCGGATGGCAGCCTGATGTGTTGATGCGGCTGGGCGGGACAGGTGGTCCTGAGCGCATTACCACTCAGGAGATCGCATGGGAGCTCTGGCACCAGAACCCATGGTGGGGGGCGGGAAGCGGTAACTTCTCCTTCGCAGCCCGGCAGTTGCCCGACTACGCGTCCTGGCAGTCGCGCATCGTTCCGGTGCATAACTGGCTACTACTGCGCCTGGCCGAGGGTGGAACGGCAGGTGGGATCACGGCGGTCCTGCTGTGGCTCGGGCCTGTCCTGTGGCTGCTGCTGCGAGGCTCCGGGCACAAGGATGCCGTGCTGGCGGCATCATTCACCGCGCTGGCGGTCAGCCAATGGTTCGACTACGAGATGCTCTACTGGCTCGGCGGAGCGGTGATCCAGATTCTCTTGCTGGCACTGTGGGTCGGGCCATGGCATCCTGCTCCGCCTCGAACTCAGCCCAGTCTCTAACGCGAACTTTTCCCGCCGCCATCCGCGCTTCTATCTCATCGATGGCGCGAATATCGTCGGCCTCTTCCATTACCTCGGCGACGTAATCCTCGAGCGCCCGCCGAACAACGTCGCTGACGTGTTCGTTCCGCAACGCGGCCACGGATTTCGCGCGGCGCCGTAGATCCTCGGGAATCGAGATTGTTAGTTTGCTGGATGCCATTGTTGATGTCGAACCAGGCTGTGCTATAGAGGAGCCCATCAGTAGGCTCCTCTATAGCGAGGGACACTCTCTAGCTGGGGTGAGATCAGTGTGAGACGCCGGCCATCTTGCGGAGTTGTTCTATCGCTTCCTGGGACCATGGCTGTGCCTGCGCGGACTCGGCGTTGGATGCTCGTGGGGTCCACGGCACCACCCCAAATCGTGTGACTCCGACATGCATCTGATTCGTGTTGCTCGGGTCCACCACCGCGACCACGAACAAGTAGTTGGGATGGTAGGGCACCACGTTCCCCGCGCCGTCCCTTCCATCCCAGATGTAACTGATCGGTCCGGAGGGGCTGACCTGCCAGGGGAATACCTTGACCTGGGTCCCTTGCGGACTGAGGATCAGGGCCGTGGTGAACGCCCAGTTCCCCTGGGACAGGTTGAAGCCAAGAGTGGCATTCCCCGACACAGGATCGTACGGCCCGGGCTGGACCGTCATGTTATAGATGATCGGACTGATGTTAAGGAAATTCCAGCCCACACCCACGGTATTGCCTCCCGCATCGAGGCAGACGACATAGTAGGCGTAAAGTCCCTCTCCCAGAGTAACGCCGCTCGAGTTCTTGCCGTCCCACGGAATGCTCTGGTTGCCCGCCGCTAGTGCACCTAGCCCCCAGTACTTCAGGACACCGGCTCCATTCATATCGAAGATGGCGGCCAGGGTATTGCCACATGGGGCGCTGAGATTGAACTTCAGGGTCGTTCCGGACTGCAGCGGGTTGAATGGGTTGGGCGAAGCCCCCACGGCGACAATGCTGATCCCTTGTGGAGGCGGCGGCGTGGGCGTCGGAGTCGCGGTTGCTACAGCGTAGGCTTGCGCAATCACATCCCCTGGCGGTCCGAAATCGCCAACCGAGCTATCAAGAAACCGAAGCGGGATCAACAGCAGAGCCAGACCAAGTGTAGCGGCCGCCAGGAGGACCACTAAGTTACGTTGAGCCAGTTGTTTCCACGGCATCGTCTACCTCCCTGTGGTTCCCAGTAGCGCACGGAAAACGCCCGCTGCCCGCTTGCGGTCTTAGCCCATACCAGGGCCCTTATCAGACGATGATATTATATGCCGCCAGAAGTGCACTGTCAACAGGTTGATAGTAAGCTCGCATGCGGTAAGGACCGCCGCGACAACGCGACTACAATAACTCTGACAGAACTCTGACAGACATTGACGGGACGGGTTATCTCACGTAGTGGCGGACGGAAAGCTGATCAAGCACAGTGCGAACTGCGCTAGAGGGTGTCTGAAAAGGCGGACCTCGCATCCCCACCCCCAGGGCACATACAATGTGCCCCTACGGGAGGCGCGCTGTAGGGGCACATTGCATGTGCCCTGGGGCAGGGACGGGGGACATCGGCACTATGGCTTCTCAGACACCCTCTAGTGATCGCGTACGAGTATGGGCCCTATCCCACCCCTTCCAAAGGAGGCTACCGTGAGGCGCCGGACACCTTGCGTAGCTGGTCCGTCGCGCCCTCAACCCAGGGCTGTGCCTGCGCGGCGCCGGCGCTCAACGGCAGTCCCACGTCGAAGAGCACGACCCCGACGTGCATCTGACTCATGTTGCCTGGGTCCACCGCCGCCACTATGTAGGTGTAGCGCCCGTTCGGCACCAGGTTCCCCCCGCCATCTCTGCCATCCCAACTGTAGCCAACTGCCCCGGACGGGCTGAGTTGCCAGGGGAACATCTTGACCTGGATACCCTGCGGATTGAGGATCACGGCCGTGGTGAACCCGCCGCTCGGCAGAGAGAGGTTGAAGCCCAGGCTGGCATTGCCCGCCTGCGGATAATAGGGCTTCGGATTGACCGTCATGTTGGCGATGAGCGGGCTGATGCTCAGGAAGTCGTAGCCCACGGCCAGGGCATTACCTCCCGTATCCAGGCAGACGGCATAGTAGGCGTAGAGCCCCTCCCCCAGCGTGGTGCCCCCCGCGTTCTTGCCGTCCCACGCAACGCTCTGAGTGCCCGCTGACCGTGCACCCAGCGTCCAGTACTTCAGCACCCCGGCCCCATTCATATCGAAGATGGCGGCCAGGGTGTTGCCACAGGAGGCGGTGAGCTCGAAGCTCAGGATAGTCCCGGACTGCAGCGGGTTGAAGGGATTGAGTGAGGCGTGCACGTTACGAATGGCGACGGTCGCCGCTGGCGTCGAGGTGGCCGTCGGTGTGCTCGTGGCGGTGACTGTGGGCGGTATTGGTGTCGCGGTGCGTGTGCTGGTCGGCGTAGGGGTGGCCGTTGGTCCCGCCGGATTGTCTCTCAGCCGGCCGAACCACACGAAACGTGGCACGACGTTGGCGCACTGCGAGGTAGACGTGCTCGTGCATGGGCCCTGTTGGGTGAACGTCGTCGCTGCCCAGGTATTGCCAATCACACCAGCGCTCTCGTAGGAACGAACCGTCAAGTAGTCGCCCCAACGGTTGCGTCCGGGGCCGTTGGTGCCCGCTCGCGTGTAAGCAGCTTGCCAGGTGCCACCGCTGAGGTCGTCCGAGACGAATAGCCTGCTACTCGGATAATCGGAGGGACCGGCGAAGGCGACGCTCATGGCCAGATGCCCACGACCGTTCACCCCGATGCCCGGATAGGCGTAAGCATAGCTCGAGCTCCAGAGAATCGGCTCATCGATCAGAGCCTTACTCGATTCGTTGATACGGACCACGTGGATGTAGGGGTAGGGAAAGCTTCCCAACCCCCCGGTGCCCTGGTTTGCCGTCCAAGCGAAGCCGATCACGCCCCCGGCAACCCAGCCCGCCTGAATCCTGGCATCGATGTAGCCACACATGTTCGTCCCATCCGGGCTAAAGCAATACCCCGTGCCAATCGGGTAAGACGAGTGTATTACATCCGAGTAGGTCACGCCCGTAGCGTCGGTGGCGCTTTCCGGCCATGAGTACAGCCTGAGGGTCGATGAATTGTAATGTCGGCCGAAGTACATCGGTGTAGTTGCTCCGGACACCGGAGCGAAGGTGAAGCCACCGTTGACAAAACCCGTGAACTGTAGCGGAGTCGTCCCGGCCGCCAATGCGTCCAGCGAAAAGCGCACAACAAGCGACCTGTAGAAATATCCGGAGCTGTCGAAGGTGTTTGTCGTCAGGTAGAGGTAATTGGAGCTGAGTGCCAGGTTTGGGAAATCGAGCTCGTATCCGGAGCCGACTCCGGCGTTTACCGCGGTGATGTCCCAATACGTCCAGGTACCACTCGCTACCCCGGCCTGACCGTGGGCCACGGCGATCCTCTGGGCGTTGTTGTTGGAGGAATCCGCGCTGTACTGAAGGAGCCAGATGGTCAAATCGCGGCTTCGGTCGTAGATCGTCCTCTGGTCGCAGCAAAAACCGCCGTACACGGATGGCAGCTCAGTATAGGGATCGATGTGGCTAAAGCTGTTCCCGCCGTCGGTTGAGACGGCCGCGTACCAGTTGCCCGTGTAGAAGACGGTGTTTCCGTTCATCGACACGCTGGGCTCATCTGTCGTCGACATGCTCCCGGGCGCGATCGAGGCCAGCGAAGTGTCTCGGAAGGTCGTCAGGTCAGAGCCTGCGTTGAGACCCTGCCCAGCGCGTGGCTCGTGACCCACCTCGGGTGCTCGAGTTCCGGCCGTGGCGGGCACATCGGGAAGGGATGGCCCGGGTTTGTGCGATCTAGCGGTCGCGGCTTCGAGCCTGGCTACGTCGCTATCAGAGAGGGATGGAAGCCCAGGACGCATCGAGAGCCGTGCCGTCTGCGCAGGGCCCAGTGTTCCCGCGATGGGAAGTAAATCGTCGTCACGAGCCGTGGTCGGCGAGACGACCGGAGCGGAGGCAGCGATCCGGGACGAGCCCGCGGTGGTCTTACCGCCGATTGACGTCACCGACCCGGCATCCACCGCTAGCCCGGACTGCGACACCGCGAGCAGCACCGCGAGAGCCGCAAGAACTGCGGCCCGACACCACCTGGACCGAGCAAGCGCACGCACCACGGTTGACATCCCCAAACTCCTCTCGGCTCGCTATACCCCCGGCCAGAGCCCGCGGTCGGAGGCACGCTTCCAATCGTCGATTTCACAGTACTGGCGTACAGGGGGCACGGATCCGCTCTCCTCAGCGACCAGGAGCATGGCGGTCAGAAACCTCAGACCGCGGCGGATCGCCCGCGAGAGCAATCAAAAACCGACCCGTCACCAGGGTCGGTTTCACCGGCCGTTCCCCCCAGACTGAGGTGACCACACAACGAGCCTGGGATCATTGCCCCTTTTTCTATGTACCAGAAGAACAATGTTATGGTAGCAAGAGCGGTAGCATGTGTCAATAGCCCTTTTGTGGCTACCTATTTATCGCACCTGCCCCTGGCCGGTCCTATGACTTTCGCGGGATTCTAACCTACTTGATCGACACCTTCTCCGGCAGCCGGAAAGAACCGCTCTCAGCGGAGCCGAGGGCGTGCCCGTCCTTGTCGGTTACGGAAAGCTCGACCTGGAAGGTGCCGCGCGCCTCGGCGGGCACCTGGATGGCTCCGACGTGGCGCACGATCTGGTTCGGCTGCCATTGCCCGGTGGGATAGACGCCGTCGGTGGGGTCGTCCAGTTGCTCCGCGATGGTCTGGCCGCGCTCGTTCAGGAGGCGCAGGCGCAGCCTTCTGTTCTCCGAGGAGGTTCCGGCCTTCTGCCAGAGCAGCGTGTAGTGCAGATATCCGCCGGGCGGCAGCGTCGTGGGCTCGATGCCGTAGCCTTTCAGAGTCAGCTCATCCGTTAGGGCCAGGTCGAGAGGGTGCGGGATCACTGGATCGGTCGGGGGCGACTGCGCCGGGGTCACCTGCACCTGGGTCAGAACCACGCGATCCGCCACGGGCTTTGCGGCCTCGTCCAGCACGGGCAGGCGCTCCATGGAGGGCGTGCGATAGACGCCTATCTCGAGCTCGTATTGACCGGGCGGTGTGCCAGGCAGGACCTGGAACGTGTAGGCATCCTCCATGCTCTCGCCCGACCGCCAGTGCGAGGTGGGGAAGTAGTCATTGATGGGATGCTTGTCGATCTGACCATAGATGTGGTTGCGCGGGTTCAGCAGGTGGATGAAGACCGTGTAGTCTTCCTCCATCTGCTTCGTCCCGTGCCAGAACAGCGTGACCCGCAGCGGCTGTCCGGACTGGACCACAGGAGGATCCACGGAGAAGCCCTCCAGGCTCATCTGATCGCCGAAGTTGGCCGCCAGGGCATGATCCATCTGCGTGGCGATCTTGAGTGGCGTGCAGCCGTCCAGGGAGAACAGCAGCAGGTTGAGGCCGTGGAAGAGCTGACCGACCTCCAGGCGCTGGCAATTTCTCATCAGTTGCTCCAGGACGATGCCACGCGGATCGACCAGCTGATCCTGCCACAGCACCAGCCAGAGGCGCTGTTTTCCGCGCGTGATGGCGTTGAGGTCGTCGATCACCTCGTTGCCCAGAGGCCGCGTCAGCGTCGGCAGCCGCTTGTCGGGGACGGGACTGAGCGCCAAAGGCCCCCTATAGTAGTACTGAAAAGCCGGCGCCAGATGGCCGCCCAGCACCACCACTGTGTCGCCAGCTTGCTCATGCTGCCGGATGTAGGCCGCGACCGAGCGCAGATCATCCCGCGCGAAATCTTCCACGAAGTACGTGTTGCCCAGAGAGAACAGCGCGGGCCCGAGCGCGAGGCCTGCCAGCCCCAGGCCGACCGGGCGGGACAGGTAGGTCAACGGACGGCGCCGGACGGCCACCAGCAGACATACCAGACCCAGGGCCGCCAGAACGTAGAAGGCCAGGCTGGACGGCATCAAGTAGCGGGCCGCGAACTTCGGACGGTTGGCCACGATGCCATAGATGCCCAGGATGGGGACCGCCAGCCATAGCAGCAAGAAAAGCGATCGCACACGATCGATCAAGCGATTCGGGCGCAGGAGGATCCAAAGCAGCCCCAAGCCGGCCAGTCCGGCCCAAGCCAGGCTACCCCACGTGCCCCAGCTTCCCAGTAGCGTATCCCCGACGGCAAAGCTCTTTACCGTTTGCTCGACGACAGTGGAAAGCTCGATGGTTCCCCACCAGTAGGTGTCGTTCGCCTCGTAGGACTTTCCCGTCTGAGCCAACCAGGGGCTGTACAGAAGCACGGCCACTATCTGGGATGGAACCCAGAACAGGAGCGGGCGCAGAGCTGCTCCGAGCGGCTCCCCGCGGCGAAACATCCGTGCCAGCAGCCATACCCCGAAGTAGACCCCCTCGAATAGCACCGCCAACGCGGCGTAGTAGTGGGCGTAGATAGCCAGAGCGCAGACCACACCGTAGACCAGCCACTCGATCCAGGAAGTCTTGCCCTGGGTTTCCAGACGATCGGTCAGACGCAGCAGCTGATAGGCGGAGAGCACTGCCAGGAAGGTCATCAGCGTGTACATGCGACTTTCCTGAGAGTACCAGACGAACATGGGGGAGAGCGCGGCCATGGCGACGGCCACGAGCCCAACCAGCCAGCCCGTGTGAGTAAACCGCCTGGCCACCTGATAGACCAAAGGAAGAGTGAGCACCCCGAAGAACACCGAGAGGTAGCGCAAGGCGTACTCCGACTCGCCGGCCAGCGGGTACCAGAAATGGACGAGAAGGAAGTAGAGCGGCGGATGATTGCCACCTACCAGGAGCGCAAAGAGCGCCGACAGCTCCGGTCGGGCGTAGAACATGCCCAAACCCTCATCGAGCCAGAAGCTCTGCTCGCCCAGCTTGTAGAGCCGCAGGACCACGCCTAGCAGCACGGCAGCCAGAACCACGAGCAATCCGGTGTTCGAGACCACTCGTCTTGCTGGATGGTCTGGCTGACTCTTGTTGTTGGCTGGCATGGGGCTCTGTCTCCTTGAAATCGACCACGGAGAAAAACAAGGGTCGTCGTTCTCAGCCAGAGCCTCCCCCTGTCGTTCTGCGGGAGCCGCAGCCCCTATTCTGTCATGAGTCCACTGAAATAAGGTCAAGATCGCGGGTAGGGTCGATAGCAATCCCCACCTTGGCGCCCAGGGGGCACCGGAATAGGGAGGAGCGCCACGAATAATGGCGTTTTGCTGGGGACTTTCCCCACCGACTATTCGCGAGGGACCTTATTTCAGACGACTCCTGTCATTCTGAGCCGGAGCCGCAGCGGAGGCGAAGAATCTCCCCGTTGGTCGTCCCAATAAGGCCTTTCCCCTGGTTCAAAGGCCCGTCGCCCGTTCCTACGAGGAGATCCTTCGCTGCGGCTCAGGATGACAGATGTGCGCCCTGCCCTATGAGAGGCGTCTGCGCAAGGTCAGGGCTCAGCAACAGATCAGAACTACCCCGGCAAAGCTCTGGCAGGTTGATTATACAGAGCGGACCAGGAATGGCAAGCGGAAAGATCAAGGATGGACACGCTTTGATCTCGATGACATCGGGATAGCTGACGTGCCATCCCCTCTCCTTTCGCAAAGGGAGAGGGCGAGGGTGAGGGTCCCCCGGGTCTTCATTGGCCCGGGGCGATGATCCATCGGCGTCAGGGGCTGAACCCTCACCCTGACCCTCTTCCTTTTGCGACAGGGCGAGGGAATATCGCCGTCCGCTCGCTGTACTTGAGGAACGACGCCCTTAGTTCCCCACCCCCACCACGATCTCTCCACCCAGGCTCTCCCCCTTCCACTCTGGCCGGTAGTAGGAGTAGGCCTGCGAGGCAACGGCTTTGGCGCGCACCGGGTAGAGGGCGCGGGTCTGGAAGCTGAACGCCAGCTTCTCGCCCGGCGTCATGTCCTCGATGTAGAAGATGACCTTGCGCCCGGCCACGTCGTAGCGCTTGACCTTGGGCTGCTGCTTGGCCACGGCCGCGATGGACTCGCTCACCGGCGCGAAGCCGGTGGGCACCGAGACGTCCAGGACGACCATGCCGGCCTGCATCGGCTCGGGCGGGTTGAACTGGACCGCCACTGTGACGTCCACGATGTCGTTGACCTGCACGTTGTCAGCTCCGTACTTGACGTCGATGGCGAAGGCAGAGCTATCCTTCTTCTCCGCGGCCGGGAGGTTGAAGCGCCGCACACCCTGCACCACGGCCTGACCCTTGCCGCGGGCCTCGATCGTCACTTCGGGACCCACCGGGACGTCTACCAACTGGAGCACGTCGGCGTTCCCCGCCCCCACGCGCACCTCCTTGCGAAAATCGCCGGCGCGCAGGGTGATGGTTAGATCGACGTCGGAGCGGGCGTCGGTCGCGTAGCGGGTCAGAGCCTGGAGGCCGACCACCGTGTCCTGGGTCGACCCGAAGCCGCCATAGGCGTTGCGCTTCGAGACCAGCCAGCGCGCGGCCCGCGAGGCGTTGAGCCTGTCGCCCTGCTCCACCAGGGCCAGGGTGCCGTAGGCGGTGGCCTCGATGTCCGCGCTCTGATTGTGCTGCGGCGGCATAGGCGCGACGGGAGCCGCCTCTCCGCGCCGCGGCATCGGCTGTAGCGGCCGGGGCTCCTCGCTGCCGGACTTCCAGTGCAAACCCTCGTCGTCCTGTACGGCCATGCCCATCAGCCGATCGTGGGCCGCGCCGGCTTGCGGGCTCTTCGCGAGCGCCAGCGCATAGGCTGTGATGGCCATGGTATAAGAATCATCGATCTGGCTCAATCGCCCCTCCAGATAGCTGATGGCCTTGCCGGAGGCGGCCGTATCACCGCCCTCGCGCAGGGCGATGGCGGTGAAGGCCGTGAGCGCGTCCTTACCCTTCAGTCCACCTAGCAGCTCCTGGTGAGCGACGAAGCCCACCGATTCGAAGGAGCCATCGCCCTTCTGATGGCCGACGATCCAGTTGCGGGCCGCGTCCAGCACGCTCTGGTCGATGTAGATCAGATCTTTGGCCTGGGCGAAGGTCTTCAGGACGAAGGCTGTCAGCCAAAGGCTACCTTCTTTATCATTGTTGCCGAAGGCCGAGAAGCTGCCGTCGTTGCGCCGATAGGTCAGCTGACGCTGGTAGCCGGTGATCATCAGTTGCTCGGCCTTGGCCATAATCTCCGGCTTGGATTGATTGGTCGCTCGCAGGTAGCGCGAGATGAAGACGTCCGGCGCGAAGAGTAGCATGTTCTGCTCGCCGCAGCCGAACGGCATTTGTAGGAGCTTCTCCAGCCCCTCGATGGTCTGGGTCAGATAGTTGCCCGTGACCGCCACGGAGGCGCGCGGGGAGCCCGCGATGGCCTCGGGCGGCGCGGCTGTGGTGATTGTACGAGCGGCTTCGGCCGAGAGGACCAGGTTCTCTACCTGCTCTCGCTGTACTCCCTCCGCCTCGACCAGCAACTCCTTGATAACGCCGTCTGCGGCCTCCTTGCTGCGGGCCGTCACCTCCAGCTTGCCCGTGCCCAGCTCGCGTGGGCGGATCTTGAACTCCAGGCCGCCCACCTCGTTGGGCGCCACCGTGACCGTCTTGACAGACTCGTCCAGCAGGGAGAACCAGTCGGCCTGCTTGACCTCCACGCTGATCTCCTGTGGAGTCGCCAGGTAGTTGTACAACGCGATCTTGGCCGGCAGCTCCTCGCCGCGGATGGCCGAGTAGGGCAGGTCCGCCGACAGGAAGAAGGGCTGGAAGACCTTGAGCTGCGTTTCGCCGATGCCCAGCCCCTTGTCCCTGGAGAGCCCGACGGCGCGCACCATCCAGGTGGTGATGCTATCGGGAGCTTTCACCGGGAGCTTGGCCCGACCGCTGGCATCCGTGATGAGATCGGTCCACAGCCAGGTCTCCGGGAAGAACTGGCGCACCCGCTGCACCTCGGCCAACCCCGTCCCGGCCGACGCGGCTTGACTTGCCCGGCCCTCCGAGGGGGCTTGCGGGGCGGCCGCTATCTGAGGGGCGCCCGGCGCCATCTCCATCACGTCTCCGGCTCTTCCGAGCAGAGCGCCGTTCTTCTGCTGCACCTCGTACTTCTTGCCCTCGGGGACCTGCTTGTTGCTGAGAACGACCACACCGGCGTCCTTGAACACGTCCCGCGCGCCCGGCGCATTCAGCGTGGGCATCGAGACGCGCGCGTCGTGCAGCTCCACTTGCGGCTTCATGTACAGTCGCTCCAGCTCGTCGAAGACCTGCTGCAGGTTGAGCCGGTTCTCGGCCAGGATGTAAACGGAGCGGTCGACTGCCGCCAGGCCGACCTTGGCGGGTCCATCGGTCTGCACGCCAAGCTGAAGCTCCTCACCCGGCGCGGCCTCGCCCTTGGGGAAGGAGACCTGCACCTGACTGGGGTAGTCGCCCAGCACGGTGAACGGCAGGGAATCCGCCGCCACCTCGCTATTAGGGAGGATCTGATAGACCAGCAAGCGCGCCGACGGGGCCATCAGCGGCGAGAGCGGAACTTCGAGATCAGGCGAGCGCGACTGGTCGGAGAAGACCACCTTGCCCCGCGCCAACACCTCGTAATAGAAGCTGTTGGCCTCTCTGGTGGATGAGACCTTGAAGCGAGCCGTGCCGCCCACCTTGAGCTGAGGATCGCCCACCTGCTCCACGTGTACGAAATTGCCCGACGGCGAGTAGCCGGCCTGGAGACTCAATGACGTCACGGCGTTGCCGGAGCGGGCCTGCAGGCTCAGCGAAACGGCGTCTTTGGGCACGTTGATCTGGAGCAGCCCCTTGCCATTCTTGGTGGAGACCTGACGATTCTCCAGGGTTAGCTGTTTGAAATCCTTGTCCTGGTAGGCCAGAGCCAGATCAACCTTGGCATCCACCGGCTTCTTGTCCGGCGACTGGCTGAGGACCAGCAACGAGAACGGCAGCGTGGGCTTCAGCGCGCCGCTCTCCGGGATGACCTGCAGCGTCAGAGGAGCCGATGCCACCGTGAGGAGCTGCGTGGTTTTGCCCTCGTAGCCGGTGGACTGCTCGCGCACCGTGACCTCCAGGCTCACGTTGCCCATACCTCCGGCCGCCGGGACCCCGGCCACATAGCCGACGGCCGGCAACTGGAAGGTGGTCTTGCCGTCGAGCTGTCTGTTCAGGCTGGCGAACTGCTGCCACGTGCCCACGTAGCGCATGGCCTTTATCTGCACCTCGCCCTTGACCGGCTTGCCATAGCTATACTCGGCGCCGATGGTGCCGGTGATGGGCTGATCGGCCAGCACCCACTGGCGGGGCAGATCCACGTTAACCTCGAACTTGGGCAGGACGTACTCCTCCACCCGCACGTCGATCTGCGCTTTCCGCTTCCCGCTCTCGGCCGTCACCTTCCAGACGCCCAGGTTGGGCTCGGTGGAGAGGGGCAGATCCAGGCTGGCCATCCCGAGCTCGTCGGCGGAGGCGGTCTTCTTATAAACCTTGATGCCCTTGGCGTCCTGTACTTCCACCGAAGTATCGGCCTTGACCGGGCGCAGCTCGGCGTCCAGGGTCAGGACCCGGATGTGGACGGTCTGCCCCGGCTTATAGATCGGCTTGTCGGTCTCTACGAAGACGATGGTGCCGTCCTCGACCCGCACCGCGGCCTGATCGCGAAAGCCCTGCCCGGAGACCTCCAGCGTGTACTCCCCCTCGCTCACCCGCGGCACCGATAGAGAGACAGTCCCCTTGCCCTCCACGCGCCCGCCGCCCTCCGCGACAGCCCGCCCCTCCTGAAGCAGCCGCAGGCTCACGTCCCCCGCCACAGGCCTCTCGCCTCGCAGCAGAGACACGCCGATGCCCTCCACCTGCCCCGCACGCAGCACGCTAGGCACCGTGGCCACATACCCATCCGCCGGCTCCGTCGTGCCCCCCGACAGCGGAGGCAGCGACGGAACGCCACACCCTCCCAGCAATCCCAGCAGAACCGCGCCGGCCATCAGCCCGTACAGAATCCTACTCTTGAACACGGTGCACCTCCGAGCCTCTCGTATTGTGTGGCGATCCAGCGCCGTGACACTGGAGCTTTTGGGCTTCTGGTTAATAGACGTTGGAGGGGTGGAAAAAGTTCCACGGGGTGGAGGGCGGATGTTTGATGCGTCATGGCTCGCGAGAGCGATCAATCTTTTCTGTTACCTGGCAGACGGGTATAATGGCCACAGCGTTTACACAGGCGGACAATCAACCTGATAACAGGATTGGATAAGAGAAGTGCCAGATGGGTATCAGAGCCATGGAGACTACATCGAGTGGGTAAAGGAGTTGGCCGAAGCCCGGCAACAAACTATAGAAGCCGCATTGCGCGAGGCATTCGGCGCCTTCATCGAAACGCGCGAGGTAGAAGTGGTTGTCTTCACTGCCATGACTGCTCTCGACTTAGCCAATGCATTGGTAGCAAGGCCGGAGGTACTCAAGCCAATCCTGGCGTCCTGTAACATTGCTGCTCGGGCCATCGAAAGAGATCTTGGCATCAGGAACCTGAATACGTATGCACCGCGCTTGAGCGAGGACTACGCGAAAGTTATCGCCGGGTATATAAAGCCATTCCTGCCTCCGTACCTCGAGATTCCGTCGATGAGTAACCTGGATCGGGTCTCCTACATCGATAAGGAGATTCGGAAGGAAAAGGGGAGATGGGAGCTACGCATCCTAGAGGCTCTTAGTCGACACGGACAAGGGCCGTTCCGAAAGCGATTGTTCAAGGTAGGGAGTGAGCAGTTCGAGCTAGACGCTGCCTTTCCCGAGCACGGACAGATTGAGATTGGCGTCGACATCAAGCGTATTGAGGCACGTCGTGATATCCACAAACGTTGCGATGAGATCGTCAACAAGGCAGATAAGCTGAAGGCGGCCTTTCCGGACTCGAAGTTCGGGGCCGTCATCTACTATCCGTTTATCGAGGAGCACATCAACATCCAGAACCGGCTGCGCTTGTCCAAAATCGACGATATAGTTTTCGCAGCCACTTCCGAGGAGTCTATCGATAGCGCCGTGCGACTCCTACTCGCGACACTAGAGGCGGTCAAAGAATGAATCAAGGCCCTTTTTGCCATCGATTAGTTCACGGAGACGCCCGTGACCTATCCTTTCTCGATGATGAAAGTATCCATCTCGTCGTAACTTCTCCTCCCTATTGGACACTCAAGAAGTACCGAGAACATCCGGGGCAGATGGGCCATATTGCGGACTACGAGGAGTTTGTCGAGCAACTAGCTAGAGTGTGGCGGGAATGCTACCGCGTCCTAGTTCCTGGAGGTCGGCTGGTTTGCGTCGTGGGCGATGTGTGCTTGTCCAGAAGGCAACATGGTAGGCATGTCGTGGTTCCTCTCCATGCGGATATTGCCGTCACGTGTAGGCACATAGGGTTTGACAACCTGAACCCGATCATCTGGCACAAAATCGCCAACGCGAACTACGAAGTCAGCAACGGTACGAAGTTCTTGGGCAAGCCCTATGAGCCCAACGCGATCATCAAGAACGACATCGAGTTCATCTTGATGCAGCGCAAGCCGGGAGGATACCGTAAGCCTACTCCCGAACAACGCCAGCTATCCATGATAGACAAGAAAGACTACGACGAATGGTTTCAGCAATTTTGGAAGATAACGGGTGCCTCAACCAAAGACCATCCTGCTCCCTTCCCTGTAGAATTGGCGTACAGACTCGTGCGCATGTTCTCATTTCACGGCGACACGGTGCTCGATCCGTTTTGTGGCACAGGTACAACCATGCTAGCCGCGACCAAAGGGAATCGAAATAGCATTGGGGTCGAGATCGATCCCGCTTACTGCGATATGATCATGCAAAGACTACGGCAGCAGGCCTTCACGTTCTTTAGCAACATCACGTTGGAAATGTGCGATGCGAATGAACTAGGCGTAGCAGGCTGTACCACGCTGGCACGGAACACGTCGACAGTCTCCGCGCTGTGAGACGATTGCTCGCATTATGCTGCCACTCCAAGAGATCCCTTTGCACACACTGCCGAACCAGCGTAACCAGTATTCTAAGGCAGACAATCGGTGCAGGCCGTTTGGATCACGAAAGCGCCTGACCGCGCTTTGCCAACGAACCAGGCTGGCTCACTGAGACACCGCTTGGCTTCCCAAGCCAGGTCGCGAAACGGCGCGAAAAGGTGGACGGCGCGCGGTCCCACATGTCTTCGCGTCTTTCGCGTTCTTTCGCGGCCGAGCGCGTCACTGGGACATTGGCTCGCCGGGCACAGCAGCCCGGACGGCTCCTCACAACCATACACGAGTATTCGTGATCCAGATGCCCCCAAACGCCCTCGACCGGCCCGAGGAAATCCTACCTGAAGCTCATCGCCGCAATCTATGTGAGAACCTAAGCTCCACGCGCTCGATTCTCCCTCGTTTTGGTTAGCGACTCGGTTGCCTTGAGATCCTCAACAGCCTGACGGAATGCCGCCTGACGGATGTAGGTTTGATACGGCATGCCGTATCGCGCCGCGGCTCGCCTAATCGCATCTATCTGAAACTTGCCCCAGCGCATGTTGACACGTATTTCGCCCAGATCCTCCTCTGCCTGTTCGATCATAGCTCTAGCCTGCTCGTCCTGCTCTGGGCTCATCTCGTATGGCGTCGGTCCCTCGATCACACGCTTACTCATCAGATTCCCCCTACAACTTGAAACACGTTATTATCATCACTACCCTTCCCGGCTCGATCCAGTTCCAGAAGATCCCGTGTGTATCCGAGTAGGTTTCAAAGCGCCTATGTTTCTCGTCCCAGCTTGGTTCAGCAGCAAAGAAAGTCTCTATGGCCTCTTCAGGGTGCGTGGCATGGCGGACGAAGATGTGGAGCAATTCCGGGTCCAGGGAATCCCTTTTGAAGACGAAGCGAATGCCGCTCGCGCCGTCCGTGTAGCTCTCATACTGCACGCCGCGAGCCACCTTGCCGTTACTCTCTGTAGGACGTCGAGGATGATCAGATCCTCGGCCGCCGGAATGTCCCTGCCTTTTCGCCATACGATAATAGTAACGCTATGTGGGCCTTTTATCAACACATCTGCCACCGAGCCACCAACGCTTCGTTGGAACCTACACGACTGGCAGGCACTATCGATCATAGTGCTGACAAAGCGAATACTCAGAGCAGCGAGACAAGGGCAGGATCTTTCGGTTTCCGAGAGAGTGTAGTATGCTGGTGGCAATTGATGAATAGAGGCAAGATACTCCAGAGAGACCACCTATGCCGCCGCAGAGCGGTCTATCGGTCGCACTAGCCTCTGCGAGTTCCTCCGACTGAAGGAGACAGGATTGACGAAGGTAACCTCCCACAATCCCGACCTTACGACATCTCTAGCTGCCCTTCACCCGGCAGTGAGACCTTACCTGGTAGTGCTGCTCGCTCTGACCGTGGTGGCGTCGGCGCTCGTCGGCTGCTCCGGAATCCCGTCGACCGCACCTCTGACCTCGACGTCCGCGCCAACCGCGGTTGCGTCGCCGACAGGCCAGACCAGCGCCATAGTGCCTGGCGAGTCAGCTACACCGACGGCTTCTCCTCTGTCTAGTCCGAGCACCAATCCCAGCCCGACGGCCACGTCCCCAGCGCTGTCGCCGACGGCCACGGTGTCAGCGACGTCCCCGACGACGCCGCCCGCTCCCGCGACAGCTACCAGCGCACCGTCAGCAACACCATCGCCGGCCCAGCCGGCCGCTTCTACCTCGACTGCAACCTGGCGTCAGAGCGGGGCTGATCTCGGTTCGGTGGATAGCGAAGGAGCAGCCTTCGACGGCACGCGGCTGCAGCTCGCACGCGAGGGGGAGAGCTACGTGATGTCCGGCCAGGCCGTCTCCGTGGTTCGTGAGGCCGCCTTCGCGTTCGACACGGCCGTTATCTCCTGGAACGCCGAGACGCCCGCCGGGACGAAGCTGAGCTTCGATCTGCGCGCTCGGACGCCCGACGGCTGGTCGAAGTGGTACACGATGGGGACCTGGGGACCGTCCGGCGGCAGCAGCGCGGGCACGCAGGGCGATGGCATGGGCAGCGTCAGCACCGACACGCTCAAGCTCAAGGCACGGGCCAACGCCCTTCAGTACCGCATCACCTTCAGCACGACGAACCCGGCCGTCACGCCCACGGTGCGACTCGTCGCCGTCAACTACGGGCAGGGCGCCGGAGCGCAGGGCGGTCCGAAGCTGGCCTCGGGTGCCGCGGCCGGACGCGACATCGATGTTCCGCGTCTCTCGCAGGTAGACCAGGATCCGTCGGTCGCTTCGTTAGTCTGCAGTCCGACCTCGCTGACGATGGTACTCCGCTACTGGGGCATCGACCGTTCGGTGCCCGAGACGATCAAGGGAGTGCGCGACGCCGCGACGGGCATCTACGGCAACTGGACGCTCAACACCGCCTACGCCGGCAGCCAGGGACTGGAAGCCTATGTCGATCGCTTTTACAGCGTCGAGCAACTGGAGGCCGAGATCGCGGCCGGACGGCCGGTGATCGCGAGCTTGACCTGGCTGGCAGGAGAGCTAGACAACGCCTCGGTGTCCTCGGTCCCGGGCGGACACCTGATCGTCGTGCGCGGCTTCACCGCGCAGGGAGACGTGATCGTGAACGACCCGGCCAGTCGGGGCGAGGGCGTCCGCCGCGTGTACAAACGCGCCCAGTTCGCCAACGTCTGGCTGAGAGAGGGAGGAATCGTCTACCTGGTCCGACCGAGGTAGAGGTCCTGGCCGCACCCTCGCCATATCGTGCTCGATCCAGTCCCAAAAGGCGCTGAAGGCGTCAGGGCAATGGAATGCCGACGGTGTTGTAGCCGCCGTTGCCTCCGCTGAAGTACATGGAGCGCTCGGCCGCGATAGGCGTGTCGCTCACGCCCCGGGTCGCGACGGCCGTCTGCGGCAGGAGCAGGTCGACGAAGATGGAGGTGTGGGCATGGTGAGAAGGTGGGTTGACCTGGCGATTACCCTGGCCCTGTTGGGTGCGCTGCTCGGCGCAGGTGTCACGGGCGTGCTGGCCGAGGCGCTGGGCGTGGAGAGATCCATCTTTCACCGCGTCTTCAGCTACGCCCTCTTCGGCCTCGGCTGTGTGCACATGGCGTTCAGACGGCGGCAACTCTGGCAGCACGTGCGGCGAGCGATCGGCAGGGGCCGCCCGGATATCCCGGAGCGAGCCGCGCCGGCCGGGCCTCCTCACCACCGCGTTCCCCTGCCCTCCCGGCGCAGCTTCCTCTTCGGTCTGGCTGCCGGAGCGGCCGGGTTCGTGGTCCGGCCCTGGCTGGTTCCCTCGGGGTCTGGACGATGGCCGCTCTCCGCAGTGCTACCTGAGCCGGCTTCTCCACCACAGGGCAGCGATCTGGGGACGCTGTACCATGAATGGAGCAAGCCCAGCTTCTCCGGGGTGCTAACCAAGCCCCTCGACTGGGGCGAGCGACCGCCACTCTATAAGGAGTATCCCGACACGCCGCGCGTGAGCTTGCCGGAGGTCACGGGGTACGCAGGGTTGAGCGTTGAGGAAGCGATCAGACGGCGGCGCTCCAGCCGTGACTACACGGGGACGCCCCTGACTCCTGATCAGCTATCGCTGCTCCTCTTCGCGGCCGCGGGCGTCACCCGCCCCCACGAAGCTCTGCGGGCAGCCCCATCAGCGGGTGCACAGCACCCTCTCGAGCTATACGTGGTGGTCCACAATGTCGCGGATCTGTCCCCCGGCGTGTACCACTACCGACCCCTTGATCACGCCCTGGACGTGCTGAAGAAGGGCGACTTTCGCCTGGCCATGCTGGCGGCCTCCGGGGGACAGGACCAGGCGTCCACCGCGTGTGCCGTGCTTGTGGTCACGGGGGTCTTTCAGCGTTCCCGCTGGCGCTACAGGGACCGCGCGTATCGATATGTCCTGCTGGACGCCGGTCATCTGGGCGAAAACGTCTATCTGCAGGCCACCTCGCTGGGTCTGGGCGTGTGCGGTATAGGCGCCTTCTGGGACGACGACGTGAACGCCCTCGTCGGCGTGGACGGTCGAGAGGAGGCGGCGCTCTACCTGATATCCGTGGGGAGCGTCACATAGCCAGTCCCTATCCGGACTTGTGCCCTGGCACGCCCCAATACGCTTAGCGCGGGCCAGGCAAGACGTCTGAAGACTGTCGACCGTCGCTTTTCTGGCGGATCACATTCATCGCCATGGCGATCATGGACGCGACGTCGCTAAGCGTGGCCGGCACGATGAGTGTATTCCCCTCTTGCGCGAGATTGCCGAATTGGTCTATGTACTGCTCGGCCACGCGCAACTGCACTGCTTCGAAACCACCAGGCGCCTGGATTGCTTCCGCCACTCTGCGTATGCCATCAGCAGTCGCAGTAGCCACGGTTAGTATGGCGGCAGCCTGACCTTCAGCTTCGTTGATTTGCTGCTGTTTCTTGGCCTCAGATGCTTTGATGACCTGCTGCTTCTCGCCCTCCGCGCTGTTGATGGCGGCATCTCTCGTGCCTTCAGAGGTGAGCACCATGGCGCGCTTCTCGCGCTCGGCTCGCATTTGCTTCTCCATCGCAGCCAGGATGTCCACGGGAGGCGTGATGTTCTTGATCTCGTAGCGCAGCACCTTTACGCCCCAGGGCTCACTTGCCTTGTCAAGCTCACTCACGACCGCCGTGTTGATGTAGGTCCGCTCCTCGAACGTGCGGTCCAGGTCGATCTTGCCCACCTCGCTGCGCAGGGTGGTCTGGGCCAGTTGCGTGATCGCGAACTTGTAGTCGGTGATCCCGTAGGACGCACGCTCCGCGTTCAACACCTTCATGTACAGCACCCCGTCCACGGTCACCTGCACGTTGTCCTTGGTGATGCAGATTTGCTCCGGAATGTCGACGGCGATCTCCTTCAGCGAATGCTTGTAGCGGATCGCATCGACGAACGGCACCAGGATGTGCAGTCCTGCCTCCAACGTGTTGCTGTACTTGCCCAGCCGTTCCACCACGAACACGCTTTGCTGAGGCACGACGATGGCGGTCTTGATGACGATTATGACGATGATGACGGCCAGCGCAGCGACGACGATGAGACCTTCAGTCATTTCTTCTCCCCCTTGACTCCTCCATGAGCCCGAATAGCGGCTTGCACCAGAGCACTGCCGAGCATCACTCCTCGTATATCCAGAGAGTGAGGCCCTCTACGCGCATGACCGTACACCGCTGGCCGCGCGACACGGGAGCCTCGCCGACGTTGCGAGCATTCCAGGTCGATCCACGCAACTCGGCTTTGCCCACACCATCCACGGCGATATCCTCCAAAGCGAGCGCGGTCTCTCCGACCAATCGATCAATCATTCTGTCCGGAAGCCGCAAGTGCAGCTTGGAAAGGAGCAGGCGGCGTAACGTGAAGAGTGCCGCCAGGGATAGCAGCGCAAAGAGCAGTATCTGCAGCCACAGCGGCCCTCCCAGGCCGATGGCCGACAGCAGCCCCACCGCAATTGCCCCGGCGCCGAAGAACACTAAGAACAGTGCCCCCGGCGTCAGCAACTCGAGCGCCAGTAATACGAGCCCTGTGAATAGCCAAACCCACCACTCCATCCACTCCCTCCGAACGCAAGCGCTATTATTAGAACGCGCGATACTTGTCGAAAGGGACGGTCCTTCCTATCCGGCCTCAGCCGACAGCGTCGCAATCATGCTACTTCCCCCGTACTAGCCTGTCAATATGCTTTCAGAATGCGCCTTGACTCTTCGTCTTCATCGTCATACTCTATCATGGTACAGTGTTCTGGCCAGTTGCGTTTACTTGCAGTAAAGGTGGTGTGCGATGTCACCGACGACAACCGCGATCTCAACGTCCGGACTGTTCAAGTCTTTCGGCCGGACCCGCGCGCTCAATGGGCTTGACCTGTCCGTCCGCACGGGTGAGGTGCACGGCTTCCTGGGACCGAATGGCGCGGGGAAAACGACGACCATACGCATCTTGCTCGGTCTGCTGCGGGCCGACGCCGGCGAAGCTCATCTGCTCGGCGGCGACCCGTGGCGCGACACCGTCGCGCTGCACCGTCGCCTGGCCTATGTGCCCGGCGATGTCGCCCTGTGGCCGGACCTCTCTGGTGGCGAGGTGATCGATCTGCTGGGACGGCTGCGGGGCGGACTCGACCCACGCCGGCGCGCCGATCTGCTGGAACGCTTCGATCTCGACCCGACCAGGAAATGCGGCGCCTATTCGAAGGGCAACCGACAGAAGGTCGCTCTTGTCGCGGCGCTCGCCTCCGATGTCGAGTTGCTGCTGCTGGACGAGCCGACCTCGGGACTTGACCCGTTGATGGAGGCCGCGTTCCGTCAGTGCATCGAGACGGATCGGCTCAACGGACGCACTGTGCTGCTGTCCAGCCACATCCTGGCCGAGGTGGAGGCGCTCTGCGACCGGGTGAGCATCATTCGCGACGGGCAGACGGTGGAAAGTGGCTCGCTGGCCGAGCTGCGCCACCTCACCCGGACCTCGATCTCCGCTGAGCTGTCGCGCCCGCCGTCCGGGCTGGACGAGTTGCCGGGCGTGCACAACCTGCACGTCGAGGGCACGCGGGTGCAGTGCCAGATAGAAACCGCCGAGCTGGACGGCGTGCTCCGCCATCTGACCTCGATCGGTCTACGCAGCCTTATCAGCCAGCCGCCGACCCTGGAGGAGTTGTTCCTGCGGCACTACCAGGACGCCTTGCCCACCACGCGCGAGGCATCCCGATGAGCCCCCTGGTCGGAACCGGCGCGCTGATGCGACTGATCCTGCGGCGAGACCGGATTCTCATGCCGATCTGGATTGTGCTGCTAGCCCTCGTGGTGATCGGCGTCGCGAGCAGCTTCGCGCAACTCTACCCGACCCCCGAGTCGCGCCAGGGACTAGCTGGCACGATCGCAGCTAGCCCCGCGATAACCGCGATGCTCGGTCCGTTGTTCGACCTGAGCATCGGCGGGCTCACCGCGTGGCGCGTGGGCGGTATCATGGCCGTGGTGGTCGCGCTGATCAGCCTGCTCACCGTTATCCGGCATACCCGCACCGAGGAGGAAGCGGGTCGACGCGAGCTGCTGGGCGCGACGGTAGTAGGCCGGCACGCCCCATTGTCCGCGGCCCTGACCATGACACTCGCCGCCAACCTGGTGTTTGCCGCGGTTGTCGCTGGTGGGTTGACTGTGCTCGGGTTGCCCGCCTCTGGGTCCGTCGCGCTGGGCCTCTCGTTTGCGGCCGCCGGTTGGGTCTTCGCCGCGATGGCCGGATTGGCCGCCCAGTTGACGGAGAGCGCCGGCAGGGCTAAGGGTATCTCCGTGGCCGTCCTCGGACTCTCCTACCTGTTGCGCTTCATCGGCGATTCGGGCGGCGAAAACGGTCGGCTGTCCTGGCTGTCGTGGCTATCGCCCATCGGCTGGGTACAGCGCACCCGTCCCTTCGCCGATGAAAGCTGGTGGATCTTGGCCCTTTTCGCCGGCACGAGCGTCGTTGTGGCGATCGCGGCCTACGCGCTGGCGTCGCGGAGAGACCTGGGCGCAGGCATCTTGCCGCCGCGGCTCGGCCCGGCAAGCGCATCGCCTTCTCTGCGCACCCCTCTGGCTCTGGCGTGGCGATTGCAGCGGGGTCCCCTGCGGGCCTGGACGATTGGCTTTGCCGTGGTCGGTCTCGTGATCGGCAGTGCCGCCCAGGGTATTGCGGACCTCCTGACTACCAGTCCACAGCTCGAAGCCATCTTCGCCCGGATCGGCGGCCAGGGAGTCCTGGTCGACACCTTCCTCTCTGCGATCATGAGTATAGCCGGACTGGTCGCCGCGGCATACGCTGTCCAGGCCGCGCTTCGGCTGCGGTCTGAGGAAGAGCGTATGCGCGCCGAGCCAGTGTTAGCAACCTCGGTCGGTCGGCTGCGCTGGGCGGCCAGCCATTTGGGCTTCGCGGCCTTCGGTCCGGCGATCTTGCTGGTGGTGGTCGGTGTGGCCGCCGGCCTGAGCTACGGTCTGAGCGCCGGGAACGTGGTCCAGGAGGTGCCGCGAGCGGTGGTCGCAGCGATCGTGCAATTGCCTGCCGTTTGGGTGCTGGTCGGAATCGCAGTAGGGCTGTTCGGTCTGCTGCCCCGGTTCACCGCCGTCACGTGGGCCTTGCTGGTGATCTTCCTGCTGCTCGGGCAACTGGGTCAGGTGCTGCAGCTTAGTCAGTGGATGCTGGACCTCTCTCCCTTCAGCCACGTTCCATGGGTCCTGGTCCGCCAGGTATCTCTGGCACCCCTATTCTGGCTGGTCGTCGTGGCCGCAGGGCTCACCGTCGCCGGGCTGGCCGGGTTGCGGCGACGGGACGTGGGGTGATACCTGTCCTAATAGCACTCAATCCAGCCACTAGCCTGCATAAGCCTGGCGGTAAGGGCACGCAGCTCGGCCATCTCGTCTTTCGTCAACGGCCGATCGATCGCATGGAACTCGTAGTACTGGTATTCGCTCATCCATCCAACTCCGCGATGTTGCCGAGAGGGGCGACAAAGTAGAAGTTGTCTGCGCCGACGGCACGTGTGAGCTGCTTGATCACACGCTCGGGATTATCGTACGGCCCGGCCACGAAGAACGGCTTGCCATCCTTGCCCAGGGGAATGCGAGCGTCGCAGGCGTCAGGATCGGCGTCGGACAGCAATAGTACGGCCCTTGCGGCGTTCCTCAAGTCCGGCGTCCTATCGGAGAAGACCGCCGCGGTTTCCGAAACCGTGACGGTCTCCGGCGTCGGTTCAATTGCACCGACGCCGCTATGCGGAACTGACTTGAGGAACGACGGGCTTAGTGCGTCGTTCCTCAAGTACAGCGAGCGGGCGGTGCTATTCCCTCTCCCTTGTGCGCAAGGGCGAGGGTCAGGGTGAGGGTTCAGCCCCTGACGCCGATGGATCGCCGTCCCGGACCAATGAAGACCCGGGGGACCCTCAATCGAGTAGCCGGGTGGGTCACCCCGCCCGGCTCTCACACCACCGGACATGCGGGTCCGCATCCGGCGGTTCGTCACACAAA
>SCTZ01000236.1 GCA_004297765.1 Chloroflexota bacterium
GCTCAGCCGGCTTCTAGCCGGCTTCGTTGACTCAGCCCGGCGGCTTCAGCCCCGGGCGGTCGCAGCATGGCGTGACGCGCCGGAGAACGCATAAACCCTAGTGTTCGACCACAGAGAAGACGCTACCTGTCATTCTGAGCGCCGCAGCGCGAAGAATCCGTATCCCCAGGGCACGGATTCTTCGGCGCCTGCCCTGAGCCGAGCCGAAGGGTGCGCGCCTCAGAATGACAAAACCAGTGTGGTCGAACCCTAGGACGCTCTGACCGTACCATGGCGCCGCGGCTCGCGGAGCGGTACAATTGGACTGTTTACTCTCTGGTGATAACCGGGCTCGCCGGGATGTCGCCTATAGCGGTACTTTGTCATTCTGAGGCGCCTTAGGCGAGTCAGAATGACAAAGTACGGATAGGAAAGCGCCCATGTCCAAGATTGTTTCCGTTATCTTGATTCTGACTCTGGCCCTCGCCCTGGTGGGGTGCAGCAGTAGCAATCTGCCCAAACAGGATGGGCAATACGAGCTAAAGGACCAGTCCCTCACCTACGACGGCAAGAACTACGAGTTCTACTGGATCGACTCCTCCGGCGGGATACACCAGTACAAGGGCAGTAATGTCAAGCTGGTGCAGGACGAGCGAAGCTTTGTGGAGATCAAAGGCGGAGAGCCGGTCGTCCACCTCAAAGAGGACGAACCCGTTACAGTACTCGCCCAGGACAACAACGGGCCGTTCAATAGCTTCTGGTTCCCCTTCCTGCTCGGACAGGCGCTGGGAGGAGGTCTGGGACGTGGCCCCGTAGTGATCACTCAGCCCAACCCAGGCACATCGCAGAAGTCACCCACGGACCCTGCCTACAGGTATCCACCCACGGACAGCTTCGGGCGCGGCGATACCCTCCACGGCGATGTTACTAACGACAAGCCCCAGGCTCCGGACTACACCAAGGTCAAACCGGCCCCATCCTCCGTGGGCGGCAAGAACGAGGGCACCGGAGGCGGAACCGCGGCCACCAACAAGCAACCCAGCGCGGCGAGTGGGCAGCAAGGGGGTACGGGAAGTGGCAACGCCGCCTCCAGCAAAGGCGGATTTCGCGCCAGCCCCAACAGTCCCGGCGCCCAGGCAGGCTCTGGCAAGAGCGGCTCAGCGAGCTCGGGCAGTGGCATCAGCGGAAAGAACAGCGGGACCGGCACCGGTGGAGCGGCCAGTGGAAAGAGCGGTGGATCGATCTCCGGTGGTAGCAAAGGAGGGCTCTTCGGCGGCAAATCCGGTGGCGGACGCATCGGCGGTGGCAGAATCGGCGGAAGAAGGTAAAGGTAACAGAAGATGGACTTTGGCCAATTGATCGTATTGCTTGCTGTCGCCGCGCTGCTGCTCGGCGGCTATCTAGTCTACGTGAGTCGTGGTGGCAGACGTTCACAGCCGACGCCAAGCCTGGCTGGAAAGCGTCCGGACGAAGCTGTCGATCCGTCCAAGCGCCAAGCCAGTCTGGATAATCTGCAGCCCAACGACGTTCTTGTCTTCTGGGCTGGCGGCGACGCGATCGTCTCGACAATCCTCGACTGTCGTGAGGAGTTGCTGGGACGCAGCACCCAATGGCGCTGGGCCTTTCTGGATTCGGGTCCGCTTCTGGAGCTGGCTCCGGACGGCAACACGCTGTTCGAAGCCGGGGAGGTTTTCACCCAGGGCTCGCCAACCTTCGACCTTCTCACGGCCGATGTGGGACGTCAGGGCATCCTGAAGACTTTCGAGGCACGCGTCCGGGCCGGCACTGTTACCACTAATCCGGTATTGTTCGACTACGCCGGGGTCTCGTACCGCATCAAGAGCACCGGCACTTTCGAGGCAGCCTCCAGAGGCAAGCCTCTGCGCCGAGAAGCCTGGCGCGATGTCAGCCCGCAAGCCACGGATAACGTCTACTTCGAGCTGGTCGGCCCCGAGGGACAGGAGGCCCTGGGCATCTGGACCACCCATATCGCCTTCCACACCGGACGTCCGATCGACGAAAACGATATCAAGGGCATCTACGGCTGAGAGCCCACCTAGCGTGCTAGGGCTCTGTGACCGATGAGCCGAGCCATGTCCGTCCTATCCGACCGATCGGACTGATCGGTCGGATAGGACCGATCCGATCCACACAGCGCCCCCCACACCCACCAAACTCGCTGGTCTTATTCTAATAAAAGGGAGGTCCCACCGTTGAGCCTGGATATCGCAACCTTTGCCGTGAGCCTTGGTAACACGCTACTGTGGTCGTTTGTCAGCATACTGATCGTTGTGGGCGTCTTCGAGGTACTTCAGCGTCGCTACCATCTGATGGATGAGATCTTCCAGGAGAACAGCTCGGCCGCCGCAATCCTGGCCGGCAGTCTGGTCATCGGCATCTTCTACGTGGTCACCCAGATCGTCATCAATTGAAGTGAGGCAATGGAACGCAGGTGATCCGAGCTTATAGAGATCAGCGCAAGTGAGTAGAGCAACTCAGAGGGCACCCTCTCATGCGATCACTGGAAGATATGCCCTGATCTTCCGCCTACCGTACCGCCGCGGACCTCAGGTCGTAAGCCGACGGTACACGGCTGCCAGGCGCGCGGGCAACTGTAAGACGTCGTCGATCACGGCGTATCCATTGGGACCGAAGATGCGGGGCAGGTAGCCCCGATCCCCACGGTCGATGGTCAGACCGAAGGGGAAGACGCCGCGCGCTCGGGCTTCCAGCACTGCCTGCCGCGTGTCCTCCACGGCGTACTGTCCCTGGTAGATGCCTAACTCATTGGGCTTGCCATCGCTCAACACCAGCATCAGCTTCACCCTGGCCTCGGTGGCGGTCAGGATGCGCGTCACGTGCCGGACAGGGACACCCATCCGCGTGTAGCCGCGCCCGGTGAGCACTTGGATGCGCGACCGCACGACCGGGCCATGCTTCTCTCCGAACCCCTTGATTCGGTAGAAGGCGCAGCCTTTCTCCACCCGGCTGGAGAAGCCATAGATGGCATATGAATCTCCGGCCGCCTCCAGCGCAGCGGCGATGACGAGCAGTGCCTCCCGCTCGACGTCCACTACGCGTCGCTCACCCTTAACCCACGTCTCCGTAGAGGCGCTCAGATCCACCAGTAGCGCCACCGAGATATCGCGCACGCGCTCGCTACGGGCAATATACAGACGCTCCTCCGGCGAGCGGCCCGCACGGCGATCGACCACGGCCTCGACCGCCGCGTCCAGGTCTATCTTCTCGCCGTCCAGCTCCCGTCTGCGCCAACGCCTCTCAGGCCGCATACGCTCGAACTGCCGCCTGATCTGCCGCGCAACTTCGGGATCCGGCTCGCTCCCTGCCTGAACGTCGGGCTCAATCGCTTCCGGCAACGGCTCCTGCCGCAGCAGGCATGCCCCCCTGCAATAGCCATCGATCCGACAGTCCCACTCGTCGTAGACAAAGACCTGCCCATCGCCGTCCTCCTCGGCTTTCGCCGCCCACTGCCGCAGTAAGACCTCAGCCGAGGCAGGGCGTCCGGAGGGCTCTACAGCTCGCGCCGACAGCGCGTTCTCTGGCGGCTGCGATCCGACGACACGGCGGTCGTGCTGTCCGGTGGCTTCGTCCGAAGGCGCGCCGGAAGCGGCCCGGGCCCCCGCTAGATCCCGAGGCAGGGCACCGCGCAGAGGCACCCCGCTGCCATATCGCCTGGAGGGTCGTCCGCTCTCTGACGCCGGACGCGCTCCCCCCGCCTGGCGAGGAGCGTGGGCGCCCCGCTCCACATGCTCCTCTCCGTCCACCTTCTCGCGAGCGGACAATACCAGCTCGGGACGAATCTCCGGCCAATGGGGCACCGGGGCCCGAGGATGGTACGCCCCGCGAATTGCCCGCATATCCTCCGCCAGCCCGAGGGCCAGGTGGGCGGTGTCCAGAGCCATCTCTGGAGGTCGCCGCGCCATGCCGGCCACGATATCCGCCAAAATCGCTCCCGGGGCGGGACCCAGCTCCTGTCGCGTCGAGCCCAGCAAGAGGTGCTGCAGCAACCCCTCCACCAGCGCATCTTTGCTGTTCACGTCGCCCACGACCGAACGCGCGTTCCAGGCCTGCCGCCGAAGCACGGTCAGCTCTGCCGCGAGCCCCCTGAACTCCCGCGAAAGCAGACTCTCCAGACGTGCCCCTTCGAGCAGACCGAACAAATCCAGCGCCAGCCGCTTCTCCGCGCTCGGAACGAACCAGCGCACATAGGCCAAGCTTCCCTCGACAATCTGAGCCGCACACAGCACGGCTATGCCCTTATACAGACGCAGGTTGTCTTCCCGCGAAGAAAACAGCTCGACCGCTGCCGGCAAATAGAGGGTGACGCCGTCAGTGTATGAGGAAGCTGACCTCAATTCGTGTGGACTCAAGCCCGTCAGACGCTGAAGAAAACGCGGCCAACGCAGAGCCGGCCCAGCGACGCCGCTAGTCGCTACCTGAAGCTCTAGCAGTCCGCGCAGATAGAACCACAAAACACGCTCGACCTGGGTCAGAAAGACGGCTTCGTTCTCCGCCATAGAGTCTGCTCCCGGCATTGACACATGCGCGATCAGCCTTGATGGAAGCTTCCCGCATAGTTAATGCCCGTGGACTGTCCGATTACAATCACCCTGATGCCCTATTGATCGTTTGTTAGCGCCTGCATCCTTGACACATGTATAACGTAGATGTTATACTTCGGCAGTGAGCAAGTGGACTCTGGTCTTCTACGAGACCGCAAGCGGGCGATGCCCAGTCCAGGAATATCTCAACGATCTGGACGATGACGAAAGGGCAAAGATGAGCCAATGAAATACGACGACTACATTGCCGAACAGGAAGCCAGCAATCCCGCGTTTCGTGAGGCGCGTGAGAGAATGCGGCCACAGTTCGAATTCAGAAAAGCCTTGATCGGTGCACGGCTTGCCGCCGGTTGGACGCAAAAAGAACTGGCAGAACGAATGGGAACGAAACAATCTGCGATAGCGCGTCTGGAGAGCGGCACTCAGATGCCCACGCTCGATACGCTCTACCGTCTGGCAGCGGTGCTTGGGGTCGATTTCACTATTACTCCGGACGCATCGGTAACCGTCCGTCCTCACAAAGCGGCTTAACGTACCCCGAAACAGCAAGACCGAAGCGTTTGGAACTGGAAGAGAGGTCCTCTTACAAGATCCCTTGTTCGAGTCACCACGCTGTCGAGCACGCAAAGTCCCTCGCCAGGCGAGCTGCGATCTCAAGGAAGCGTGAGCGTCAGCGTCCCCGTCTCGCCCAGGATCCCACCAGCACGCCGAAGGTCACCACCATGGCACCAATGGCCAAAAGATCCCACAGCGGCACGATAACGCCATCCGCGGGAGCGCCCGTCGCTTCCAATCGGACTAGAGCCACCCCTCGTCCTATCGCCTCATTCACACGCCGCACAAGGGCATCACCGGCCCTGGCGACCGATATTCCCACGTCGGCCCACCTGGTCGAGGCCCGCACGACGGCGCTCATCGCCGACACCGGCCACTGCTTTACAGATAGCAATCCTTCAGTCGGCTCTCCTCCCCCCGGGTCAGAGGTGCCGGGCAGCAACGTCGCTTGCGCGCGCTGCTCCGACCACACCTCTGACCCGGCAGAAGGGAAGAGGGCTGTATCAGCCGTCAGTACGACGAGAATAGCCAGGAGCACCAACTGCAATCCCCACATCCCAACACCATTCCTCATGGCCGTCACTCCACCGTCGTACGATCGACCTCAGCCAACAGCACCTATCGCAAGAAGCATGCCCCCCAGGACCATGGACCAGGACAGGGCCTATGCGTTCTCCGCGCGCCTCGTATCACGGCCAGCCCACCCGGGGCTGAAGCCGCCGGGCTGAGTCAACGAAGCCGGCTAGAAGCCGGCTGAGCACGGCACCCAGCCCCCTTCGAGGGG
>SCTZ01000237.1 GCA_004297765.1 Chloroflexota bacterium
CTGACGTGCCATCCCCTCTCCCTTCGCAAAGACTGACGTACGGTTCCCTCGCCCTTCGCAGAGGGAGATGCCGAGGGTGAGGGTCCCCCGGGTCTTCATTGGTCCGGGACGGCGATCCATGGGCGTCAGGGGCTGAACCCTCACCCTGACCCTCTCCCTTATGCGAAAGGGAGAGGGAATATCGCCGCCCGCTCGCTGGACTTGAGGAACGACGCAGTAAATGCGTCGTTCCTCAAGTCCAGCATCCTGTATGAGAGGACCGCCGCGGTCGCTACAGGCGACCGCGGCGGTCTGCGGCGGCGGTCCGACTGCGCCGTCCTTCCGCGGAAGGACCGCAGTATGGTGCTGACCTACGGAACGATGCACTTACATCATGTGGTCTGACCACGCCTCGTGGCATTCAGAGCAGAAGCCTGCTAAGGTGTCCACGACCTCTGCTTCTTTGGGCTCGGTTGGGTACCCGGCGGCCTTCCAGGCTTGGTAACCGCCCTTTATCGCAAGAGCCTGGTAGCCGTGTTGTCGTAGGTACTGTGCCATACTGGCACTTGTATGCTCGTCGGGTCAGGTACAGTAGGCTATGATCTCTTTGTCGCGCGGCAGCTCGTGATAATGCCGGTCGATCTCATGGGGGTCGATCCTGACGGCCCCCGCGATCGCCTTGTGCATCTGCTGCCAGACGTGTGGCGCCACAACGTCCAGGATGATCGCCTGTCCTGCATCAAGCCGTGCCTTTGCCTCGGCTGGGTCGATCCTCAGCTCTTCGTTCTGCATTGCTCTCCTCCATTCGCCATGGCTCGGGCCACGGTGCCGCGGCTGTCACCAGACACACCAACACCCCCGCGATTTGGAACGTCGCATGGCGTGCTCTGCGCGTTCCCCCTTCCTGGTCGCTGGGCGGCACCCAGCTAAGCTTGCGGAAATGGCCAGCACAAGCCGTACCACATATCTTACGGTGCGATTTCAGGTCGGTCGTCAACGCCGACCCGGAATTGCACCGCCGCGTCAGATTTGGCGGACGCGTGAAAGCCAGATAGTATGGCGTCGGTTGTCCGACCTCGCGTCGTCTGTCACCTATCGTACGGTCCGGAGCGCGAGCGGGAGCCGCGCCAAGCCCGAAGCGCGGACTGCTGATCCGGCGGCTGTGCGTCGATTTCTTGCGCTTTCCTCTCCTGGGCTGGGACGCATCCGCGTCTCTCAACCCTGGCAACAAACCGTGCGCTCCGCGAGCGCTGGACTGCGACCGCTCTGGCGTCTGACCCTGTTCGTGGCGTTGGTGCTGAGGATAGAGATGGCGGTCATCGGAACATCTCGCTTGCTGTCCGGGCGCAACGTCAGGAACGTTACCGATCTCGAGTGGAGCCAGACATTGCCGGTCGGCACAGATTCCGCCGGTATGTTCAATTCGGCAAAGCCGCTGATCGTGTTTGGCGGGGTTTTGCCGGTTGGCCAGAAAGGGATTGACCAGGCCGTGACTGGCATAGGAGAGGGGGACGTAATCATCTACCTGGTGCGTCACATGATGGGAGCCGGAATCGTCCTGACGGCTCTTGCCGTTTTGGTCGAGCTAGCCGCGTCCAAACGAACCGTAGTGAACAATAAACGACGCGCTCAGTCCGGTCGACATGGGGTGCCGGACTGATTGTGCCTTGGGCTCGATAGAATGAATGCACGCGCCGCGAACAGCGCGTTGGCGTTGATTGACTGCATGCCACTGTTGGGCGGCTGCTCAGTTGATGTGAAAGCGCATAGCGAGGGACTGCAAAATGGGCAGGATGGTTTGTCTGCATGCGCTGCAAAACGATGCAGATCGCATCACATATGCTGTACTATCAATACAACGTCATTTTCAGCTATCGGCCAAAACGAGCGTCGGATCGTCCCTATCATTCCGAGGCGCGCACGCCGAGGAATCCGCGCCCCTCGACATCCGTGCGGCAGAGGGCGCGGATTCTTCGCCTCCGCTGCGGCTCCGGCTCAGAATGACAGAAAGTGACGTTGTAGTA
>SCTZ01000024.1 GCA_004297765.1 Chloroflexota bacterium
CACTGGTTTTGTCATTCTGAGGCGCGCACGCCGAAGAATCCGCGCCCTGGGGATACGGATTCTTCGCGCTGCGGCGCTCAGAATGACAGATAGCGTCTTCTCTGTGGTCGAACACTAGGAGCGCGGGCGTCTCGCCCGCGCGATGCACATTGTGGAATGGGTCTCCTGGGATTTGTCATGCCGTGCCTGGGAGCGCCGAGCCCCAGCACGGCGCGGGCTAGGACACACGCGCCGAGCTGGGGCTCGGCGCTCCCAGGCTAGACCCAGATGCGCCATTCCAAGGTAATTCGCATCACGAGTGTCTCACCTCGCGAGCGCTCGCGCCCGCCTAAGGCGGACGCTCCCAGGGCCGGCCGCGGTTTATTACCATGTCTCGTCCAGTCAGTGCGTATGTGTTCCCGGAATGTCACTGGCTGGGCACGGGTTTTGCTGCCCAGGAAGAGCTACGTGTATCAGCCGGTGGCTGCGTATGCCGGCAGCACGGACAAGTGTTACGCGGGTGCGACCGCCGCGGTCTTTCCGCGGAAGGGCCGCGGCGGTCTGGCCTTCTGCTCAGGAGGTGATACGATGGCTACGAAGAAGCAGACGGAAGCTGCAAAGCGCAATATCAAGAAAGCTCAGGAGACCTGGCAGTCCATGTCGCCGCCCGCTCGTGCCAGGGCCCAGCCCGAAGGGGCGCAGCGCGAAGAGCCGGGCGCCGGAGGCGGCGAGTACTACCGGGTCCAGGTCAGAGATGAAGACGAATTCGTGACCTTTCGCACCCATGACGTGGGGACGAAGGGTCACATCCAGCGGCTGGCGGGAAAGAGAAGCAGTGGCTCGTGGGACACGCAGGCCTGGCTTATTCCGAAGACCGATGCCCACGTAGAGCATGGCAAGCTCATCGCCGATTCAGAAGAGGTCAGAGAGGTTCTCGAGAACCTTGGATCCGAGCCCGTGTACCTGGAAGCCGACCGCTTCGAAGCCAAGCCCCGACCCGACGTGCCCGAGAAGGCGAAGCCGACCTCCGCTCAGCAAAGAGCACGCCTGGAAAACATCAAGAAGGCTCAGCAGGCTCGGCGGCGACGCGCGGCCTAGAGCAATCTGCATACGGACGTAGCAGGTAGAGACGCCTCTTCGTCGCCGGCCTCAAGTCGGACCTGATCAAAGAGAGACTGACTAGAGGCCGGCGACCGAGTTCCAGCTTTATCTTCTGCTCGATACCTATGCCAACGTGTGATGGCATCGATGCGTGTACCAGTTGGCGGGTCATGTTCCGCCACTCGTCGTAACGGAAGAAGAGGACAGCCGCTCTTTGCATGCCGAATAGGACTCGATCAGCAGGACCAGCCAGAGACCACCGACGAGGTAACCCGCGAGCACGTCGCTCGGCCAATGTGCCCCCAGATAGATCCTAGATGGTCCGATTAGTACCAGCAGACCCACCGAGCCAACTGGGAATACTCATCTCTTGTTTACCTTGTTACCAGGTGATATGCGATCCCGAGCGCGCCACCGGCAAGCACCAGCCACGCGGAGTTAGGCTTGAAGCGGATCAGAACGACCAGGCTGAGGAGAGTGACGAGAGCAGTCAGAACGTCCACAATGGCCCCCTGCCCTAGCTGCCAGGTCACGGCTGCCATTAGCCCCAGCGCGGCTGCGTTCACCCCATCAAGCAGGCTCGACGCCCACAAGGACCGACGGATCCTCGGGATAACCGGATTGCTGAGCGCCACGAAGACAAACGACGGCAAGAAGATGGCGACGGTGGCCAAGACTGCACCCGAAAGGCCCCCGACAAGATACCCGACGAAGGTGGCGCTCGTGAAGACCGGACCCGGGGTGAACTGGCCGATGGCTATCGCGTCCAGGAGCTGCTGATCCGTGAGCCAACCCAGCCGCTCGACAAAGTCGGCCCGCAGAAAGGCAAGGAGTACGTAGCCGCTGCCGTAGAGAACGGCGCCAATTTTGAGGAACGTCAGGAAAAGCGTGGTCAGGCTGAACGGAACGGCGCCAGCCACGAGCATAGTGGTCAAGCCCCCTCCGATGTGGACCGGCAGCCCCGGTCCAAGAACGAGTGGGCTCCTCCGTGCCCATATTCGACGGCCGTTCTGAACTACCGCGACCAGGAGCGCGCCGCCGAAGAGCAGAGCGATCTCGTTCAGGTTCAGCAGATAGAGCACGAAGGTTGCCGCAACTACTAGGCCGGTAAGCGGACTCTTCACCGCCGTTCTCGCAAGGACGACGAGTGCCTGGACGACGATGGCGATGATGACCGGCTTGATGCCGTAGAGAAGCCAGGCAGCTTGCGGCGTGGAACCGAACTGGACGTAGGCCCAGGCCAGGGCCAGGACGATAAGCATTGCTGGAAGAATGAAGAGCGTCCCAGCCAGGACCAGTCCCCACCACCCGGCCCGGACGAAGCCAAGGTGAATCGCCATCTCGGTCGAGTTGGGACCGGGGATCAGGTTCGTCGCCCCCAACAGATCCAGGAAGTGCTGGTCGGTCACCCACCTTCGCCGCCGGACGATCTCATCGCGCATCAACGCGATGTGGGCAGCCGGTCCCCCGAAGGCGATGAGCCCGAGCTTCAGAAAGAGCCCGGTGACCTCACGTCGCCTACCCCATTCGGATAGTCGTCCCGCTTCTTGCGCCATCTTCTCAATGGGGATCGAGGAGCCCTGTCCGAACCGTCCAAGGCTCCTCGATCCTTGCCACGCGGGCAACTTCCATCAGCAGCAGGCCCTCAAAGCCGGCCCGACATCCTGATCAGTTGCCTGAATAGTCTAGATTGGAGAAGAGAGGGGTGGTAGGCCTGGTCACCTTAACGCCTTTCAGCGAAATGCCTCCGCCCGTTGAAGCCACATGGCAGGAGTTGCACCCAGCTACAGCCCGGTCGTAGGCTTGTGTGAAGGCCGTCAGATCCTGAGTTTCGACGGCCGCCTCCAATTCGGCCTGGGCAGGTTCCCACCAAGCGTTCATGGCTGCCTCCCGCGCGGGCCTGACCACCGGTATCGCCTTTACCGTCTCGTCGACGCGATATACCTCAAAATCGGCAAAGGTCCAATTACCCGCCTGGGCGGCAAACCACATCTGGTTGAAGTGCTCCGTCAATTCCATCATCCGCGGTGCTGTACCCGGCTGGATCCGCCACAAGGCTAGGTTCGCATTGTACTTGTTGAGCTTGTCGTTTATCAGCTTCTCAGCGGGCGTAAGAGGAGTCACGTCTGCGGAAACAGCCGTGGCGTCCGACGGCGAGAGCCAGTGAACCCAGGCATGGGCGGCCAGGTTAGTAGCAGAGCCCTTATTCACACTGTAGGAAAAAGGTCCAGCGCTGCCTCCAGCGGGGACCCTGGGGAAGAGCCAGGCTGCAGCCTGTCCCTGCAGACCCTGGAAATTGCCTCCGGCAGGCGTGGCCGTGGCGCCTATCAAGGAGGTACCGCTGGGCACGGTGCCGGCGATGAAGATGTCGGCCACGTCACTGCTGCTACTGTTCTTAAGCGTAATGGAATAGGTAGCAGTGCCGTCGTCCAAGGTCCCCTCTATGGTCACCTGAAGGCCCTGGGGCGCTGCTGGCGTCGGGGCCGGTGCCGCTCCCGATACCTGAGCCCAGGCACCAGCCGGATCAGTGATATGGGTAGCAATGGCGGCGAAGGCCTGCCCCTGAGCGGTAAGGGTCCCGCCGCCCGCGGGGTTTACGTGGCAGGTGCCACAGCTTTGCCCTGTCTTGGTCGCATAGTCCGGCAGCGCCAGGCTAGACTTTATCGGTGCCCCCAATAAAGCGCTAGCGATGAGAGTAACTACGGCTACCAGGATTGGAAGTCGGATCTTTGCGCGCAATTCGGCGTACCTCCTTCATATTTTTCTCGACCGCGACGTCGTCCATGATTGGACTTGGATGCCATGGCGCGATAGAGCTTTCCTATCTCGTGTCTTTCTGTCTTCTCGCCTCCTTCCACGACTTCGTGTATCAGCTCGGAATAAGATTCCGATTATCCATATCGATATCGTGAACAGATATTACTCCATCGGTATCAATTAAGCAACTGGTTGGAAGAAGGGGAGAATCCTCAGGCGTGCATTTTCGAGGGGCTTAGCACCGCCATGTGCCGCTGCAGATCTTGCTGGGACCTACCAATCTAGCGAAGTGGGTTCACTAGCCAAAAGACGAGACCAGCAAGCACGATCCGGTACCGGGCGGATGGTGTAAAGATCCACCTTCCCAGCAGGCGCAGGAAAGCCTTGACGCATGCCCAAGCTGCCAGGAAGGCAACGGCAAAGCCGATGTCAATTCGGGCAACGCGGCTGAACCGACGCGATCATTCGTCAGTCAGCCTTTTGTCTACTTCGGGTTCGGTCTCGGCTGGCTCCGGCAAGCTCACCGGTCCAACTCCTTCCAGTACCTCGTGTACAAGCTCGGCAATCTTCTTACGCGCCTCGGTCAGGGCTTGCCGTCCCTGCTCGGTGATGGAGTAATACTTGCGCACCTTGCCGCCAACGATCCGATCCTCTCGGAGGAGGTACCCCGCCTCCTCCAGACCGCGTAGCAACGGGTAAAGGGTACCTGGGCTGAGTGCATACCCGTGACGCCGAAGCTCGTCGATGAGGGCAAGCCCGTACACTGGATGCTGCGCTGCGTGATGGAGGACATGGATTTTGACGAAACCCAGAAAGAACTCGCGAAACAAAGCGTCCTCCTCGATACTGTAAACCGATTGTACCTTGGGCCACATCTAGCGGCTGGCTGGGAAAAAAGCAGCGGCTCATGGGACACGCAGGCAAGGACGATTTCTCTAGGCCGCTCCGCGGCTACGGCAGGGGCAGCGTGAAAGAAAAGGTGCTGCCCCTGCCTGCTTCGCTCTCAGCCCAGATCCGCCCGCCATGGGCCTCGGCGAGCAGCCGCGTGATGTAGAGTCCCAGCCCGAGCCCGATCGCTTTTTGGAAAGCGTTTCCAGTGCGATAGAAGCGCTCGAACAGATGGGGCAAATCGTCGGGTTCGATGCCGATGCCACGATCAATGACCGACACCTCCACCTCGTGGTCACTGCTGGACAGCACGAGCTCGACGGGCTGATCAGGCGCCGAGTACTTGAGTGCGTTCGTCAGGAGATTGACCAGCATCCGCTGCAGGCGCGCGCGGTCGCCGTTGACGATCGGGAAATCCAGATCTGGCACTTGAACGCGCACGCGTGCGGCGCTATCGGGCTCGATCGATTGCTCCACGACCTCTTGCACCAGGTGCGGAAGCGAGACGGGCTCTCTCTGTAGCTCCAAGGTGCCCGCTTCCAGTCGCACGGACTCGACCAGTTCCTGGATCATGGTGTCCATGCGCTTACCGTTGGTATAGATGGCCTCCACGCTCTTGCTAAGTCGCTCCTGATCGCTGGCGGCAATGGCTCGACGGAGCAGTCCGGCATATCCTATGATCACAGTGAGCGGGGTGCGCAGGTCGTGAGAGATCAGCGAAATACATTCCTCTCTGACCTGCTCCAGTTGGCGAAGCTCGGTGACGTCACGCGAGACGACGATCCCCAGGGTCATCTTCCCCTGCTCGTCCAGTACTACGCTACCGCTGGAGACCACCCGGCATCGCGAGCCATCCTGGCGCTCCAGTATGTATTCCTCCTCCACAAACTCCTCGCCCCTCAGGAGCCTCGTCGCAGGCCACTGCTCAAAGGGGATCGTCCTGCCGTCCAGCCAGAAGAGACGGGCGTGATCGTAACTATGAATACTTTGAATACTGCTTGCAAGCTCATCCGGCACTCCGGAGAGCGTCCTGACCGCTTCGTTGCGCAGCACGATCTGTCCGCTGGCATCCACAACGACGACGGCGCTCTTGAGGCTCTTCAACAGGGCGCTCATCTGCGCGGTGTGGCGCTTGGCCCTCGCGGCCAACTCCTCCACCTGCTTGCGGGCAAGGACGTGCTCTGTAGTGTCGACTACCAATACCAGCACGCTGCCCTCCCCGCCGTGAGCAGGTGGCAGCGCCACGAAGGAGAAAGTGAGAAACGTCTCTTCGAGGTGGCCTTGTGAATGGCGCCTTATCCGAAGGGGCACGTCCACGGCACGGTATGACTCGCCGGTATCGAGCACCTGCTGCAGAAGCAGTTTGTATTCGGCACTGAGTTCCGGCCAGGTTTCGACCACTGTCTTGCCGACGAATTCCCTATACGGCGCAATTGCCTGGAGGGAGGCATTCACCACCTCGAAGATGAGGTCGCGACCCCTCAAGACGGCGATGCCCGCTGGGGCGTTCTCGATCATCTTCTGAAGCATCTCACGCTGCGCCTCTGCCTCTTCCAGCAGCCGCTCGCGTTCTCTCTCGGAACGTACGCGCTCCGTCACCTCGCGCTGAAGGAGGAGCCATCCGAGGAAAGTTCCATTGGCTCCGCAGACTGGAGAAATGGAAGAATCCCAATACGTCGTGTCCCGCTCGGGCTGATCTTGAAAGATGAAGGGGTACGCCTCGAACTTGAAGGGCTCGCCCGTGTCGCGGACTTCACGGTAGATGTGGCCCACTCGCTCAGTCCAGCCTGCGATAATCTGATCTCCAGGTTGGCCAGTGATCTGATCCAGCGGAACACGTATTTGCTCGGCAAACGTCTTGTTGGCCGCGAGGATGACAAGATCGGTGTCGATGAAGGCCATCCCGTCGGGTGAATGCTGGAAGATGGCAGAGAGGAGGGACGCTTGCTTCTCAGTCTCTAGGGCAAGCACGTTTCTCTCCCCGTTGCTCGCCGCATCTTGCCTTTCCGTGGCTTGCTCACTTTGTCTCTTCCTCCCATCCACCTACAAGCACTATGGTATCCCGCTGGCGCCGTGGGTTTCATCAGTCCAGACGCGCCAGCGCTCTCATTCTCGCATACCTTCTGGAGTCAAATCAAGCCCGCGGATGGTCGGTATGAATAGGGAGCTCAGCTTCGAAGCGCAGTGCTATAATCTATTCGTCGATGCACGTCCTTTGTGGGTTGCCAGCAGGTATTATGCACCTCTTCGTTCGCACCGGTTGGATGGGCTACGCCGTTGGACTAGCCTTAGTTGCGGTGGTAAGCCTCTTCGTAAGCTTCGTCGAGAGGTACGCCCACCTCGCGAATATTTCGATGCTCTACCTGGTCGCCGTCATCGTGGTGGCGGTCGCCTTCGGCAGCGGTCCGGCTGTCATGACCTCGGTGGCCGCGTTCCTGGCCTTCAACTTCTTCTTCATTCAGCCTACCCATACGTTCACGGCGTCCGATCCCGCAGAATGGATAGCCCTGTTTCTATTCCTGCTGACTGCCATCACGACCGGTCAGTTGGCCGCGGCCCTGCGCCAGCGAGCGCGGCAGGCCGAGCAGCGTGAGCGGGAGGCCATTGTCCTTTACGACATCGTCCGCTTGATGAGCGAGCCGGACCTCGACCACGCCCTGCACGCTGTGGCCGAGCGGCTACGCCGAGAGCTCGGGCTTGCAGCCGTGGCTATCGACGTCGCCAGCATCGATGGTCCCGCGACCGCGGCCGATGGCGATCCGGAGGCACTGCGGTTGACCCGTCTGCTAGCCAGAGAGCCCGCACAGCTCCTGGGACGGGGAGCGTCTCCGACGGCGACCCGACGGGGCGCGCCGGGTCGTTGGATTCGGACGGTGCCGCCGCGGCCTTTTGGGGAAATGCGCAGCGCTACGCATGACCGTCTGCACGTGGTTCCAGTTAGGACGCAGGATCGGCAGCTAGGAACGCTAGTCCTGGTACGTCCGTCTGACACGCAGCGGTTTACCGCGGCCGACGACCGGCTGCTCTCGGCGGTGGCAGTGCAGCTCGGTGTGGCGGTCGAGCGCGCCCGGCTGCGTGCCGAGGCGACCGATGCGGAGGTTCTGCGGCGCACCGACGAGCTGAAGACGGCCCTGCTCAACGCGGTTTCCCATGACCTGCGAACGCCGTTGGCTTCGATCATCGCCTCTGCGGGCAGCCTGCTTCAGGAGGACGTGACCTGGACTAGACGGGAACGCCGGGAGTTCGCCGAGGCCATCGAACAGGAGGCCCGACGGCTAAACCAGATCGTGGGGAACCTGCTCGATCTCTCGCGGATAGAGGCCGGCAGTCTGAGACCGGAGCGGGGCTGGTATGATTTGGGTGCCCTGGTGGACGACGTACTTGGCCGACTGCGGGCAACCACTATTCAGCACCCTCTGGTGATCGACATCCCGGAGGATCTGGCGCCTGTGCCGCTTGACTACGTCCAGGTAGATCAGGTACTGTCTAACCTGATCGAGAATGCGTCGAAGCACACTCCGCCCGGCACAGAGATCCGAATCTCGGCGCGGCGAGCCAACGGGGAGGTACAAGTCGAGGTCGCTGATCGCGGGCCCGGCATCCCGCCCGCGGCGCTCGCGCACCTCTTCGAGCCATTCTACCGGGTCGACAGGATAGGCCCGCGACCGAGAGGCACAGGACTCGGTCTGGCCGTGGCGAGGGGGTTGGTGCAGGCCCACGGAGGGCGGATCTGGATCGAGAACCGGCCGGGCGGTGGGTCCAGGTTTATCTTCACGCTGCCGCTGGTCATTCCCGACGTTGCACCGACAGCGGCGAAGGGAGAGAGCCCATGAACCGACCGACGGGGGCACGCATCCTGGTGGTCGACGACGAGCCGGCCATCCTGCGCGCCGTGCGGACCAATCTATCACGCCATGGTTTTCAGGTCGAGACGGCGGAAACCGGCCGCGAGGCAGTCGAACAGTATTCATACCAGCATCCCGACCTTATCTTGCTTGACCTGGGATTGCCAGATATGGACGGACTGGATGTAATTCGTGAGGTGCGCACCCGCTCCAACACCCCCATCGTGGTCCTCTCGGTCCGCGGTGCGGAGCGTGACAAAGTTGCCGCACTCGACCTCGGGGCCGACGACTACCTGACAAAGCCCTTCGGTGTGGACGAGTTGCTCGCCCGCATCCGCGTCGCCCTCCGCCATGCCGCGCGACCGACAAGCGGGAGCGCAGCAGTGTTTCGGACCGGGGACCTGGAAGTGGACCTGGAGCAGCGGCAGGTGCGCGTCGGCGGCCAGGACGTCCACCTCTCTCCAACGGAGTATGAGCTGCTGAAGGCATTCATTGCCTGTCCTGGGAAGGTGCTCACCGATCGCATGCTGTTGCGGCAGATCTGGGGGCCCGGGTACGGGGCCGAGGCCCACTACCTCCACGTCTACGTGGCCCGCCTGCGCAAGAAGATCGAGGCCGATCCCCAGAACCCCCGCTATCTGATGACCGATCCTGGCGTCGGCTATCGCCTCCGCGCCGACGAATGCTGACCAAAAACCTGCCCCTATTGCTGCTTCTGCACCAGTGCTCTGTGACCCGTGACCTGACAGGCGAAAACGTGCGGATCGGTCGGATCGGACCGATAGGACCGATCCGTCGAATCCGGCAGATATGCATCAGTTCATCGGTTACATAGCACCAGACGCCGGCCGTATCGGCGCATCGCTCTGGCTCCCCGGCGCAGCGCAAAAACGTTGAGCGAACGTTGACGCTGGCACCGGGGAACGTTGACCCCGTGTTGAGCGTCCGCCGACTATGATGATGATGTGTGAGGAGGCGACATCTCATGAGTCGGCGTCCAACGGGGAATCTACGGGATACGACCTTGCTGGAAGGGGACAACTGGACAGCGATGTTTAGCTCAGCGTGCCAGAGCCTTCGGAACGCCTCGGAGAAAGACATGACGGCGGTTAGCGTGATCGGGACCGCGCCGCACACGCCAGACGAGGCTCGGCGACTATTGCGGCTTGCCGGGCGGCTAGCCGCTGAGTACGGGCTCCATGAACAGGCGCGTTTGGATAGGGCTTTTCTCACCGTGCGCTTCAGCCGATATCCCCGCGCGTTTCATCCAGGTGAGGGGGACGAGTGACGCTGCAAAATGTTGACATGATGTTGAGCACGTGTCGGGCATAATTAGGCGAGACCTGGTCATAATTGTGAGACGATGCTGCCTGGGAGCGCGGGCGTCTCGCCCGCGCGAGTGCTCGCGCGGGCGAGACGCCCGCGCTCCCAGGGCACGCCTCTGCGCCATGCACCCATCAGGATTTATGACCAAGCCTCAATTAGGCCGCGGGGATTTGCCTCCCGAACAATAGACGAAGGAGAAGAAGATTGAGGGGATCGGGAGGACTGAGCCTTCTCAGGGAGAGTGGGACGCCGTGATGAGCGAGCGAGACAGGAAGCCACGGGAGCGCGACGACAACGGGGACGAGCGCCGTTGGCGACAGGACGCAGAATCTGGCAATCGGCAGGGGTCCGAGCAAAACGGAGGGCGGCTCCCGCCTGACTTGCAGCAGAAGCGCGTGGTCAGCGGTAGTCTGCCCGGCAGTCCTTACGTGCGAATCGTCCGCCCGTTTGCGCGAGAGTTCAAGCGCCGGGCCCCGGGCCATCTGGTGGCTACCGAGCGCGTCCTGGAGCCGAAGGGCCTGATTGGCCGGTCAATCGAATCGCTGCGACGCGTTCTTATTGGCGCTCGGATCCGGACCGAGCTGGAGATGGAAGAGCGGGTCGGCAAGCTCAAAGGACTGGCCATCTTCGCGTCGGACAACATCTCCTCCTCGGCGTATGCCACCGAGGAAGTCATGCGTGTGCTCGTGCTGGCCGGTATCGGCGCGCTGACGCTCACCGTGCCGATCACGGTCGCCATCGTGGCCATTCTGGCCATTGTGGTTATCAGCTACCGCCAGGTTATCCGCGCCTATCCCAACGGCGGCGGCAGCTATGTCGTTGCCCACGAGAATCTCGGGCGCCTGGCTGGTCTGGCCGCCGCGGCGGCGTTGCTGACCGACTACATCTTGACCGTGGCCGTCTCGATATCGGCCGGCGTGGCGGCCATCACGTCCGCCTTCCCGGAGCTGTTCGCCGAGCGCGTGCTCATTTCGGTCGCGGTCATCGCCGTCATGACGATCCTGAACTTGCGCGGCATCCGTGAGTCCGGGAACATCTTCGCCGCCCCGACCTACGTCTACGTCGCCGCCATTCTGGGTCTGCTCGGGATCGGGCTCTTCCGGGCTGCCACCGGGACTCTCCCTTCCTACGCGACCCCGCCGACTTGGCTAGCAGACCACGGGGCAGAGCCGCTGGCGCTGCTCCTCGTTCTGCGGGCGTTCGCTTCCGGATCGGTGGCACTGACAGGTACCGAGGCCGTGTCTAATGGCGTGCCCGCCTTCAAGCCGCCGGAAGTCAAGAATGCGCAGGCCGTGCTGGTCGCCATGGGAACGCTCTTCGCGACCATTTTCCTGGGCATGAGCTTCCTGTCGAGTCGGATCGGGATCATCCCTGATCCCGAGGAGACCGAGACCGTTGTGAGCCAACTGACGCGGACCCTGGTGGGTGGTGGCACTCCCTTCTATTTCCTGATTCAGTTCTCCACGGCAGTGCTACTGGTACTGGCCGCCAACACCGCTTTCAACGGCTTCCCGCGACTCGCAAGCATCCTGGCCAGAGATCGCTATCTGCCGCGCCAGTTCCAGTTTCGGGGTGACCGCCTGGCCTTCACGGCCGGCATCGTCCTGCTTGCGGCGGTGTCGGCGGTGCTCGTCGTAATCTATCAGGGAAGCGTCACCGGACTGATCCCGCTGTATACGGTGGGCGTCTTCCTCGCTTTTACCCTGAGCCAGGTGGGACTGGTGCGGCACTGGTGGCAACTCCGCGACCAGGAACGCGGCTGGCGAAGGTCGGCGGCCATCAACGGCTTGGGGGCTGCCGCGACCGGGGTGGTAATGGTCGTGGTGGCAGTCTCCAAGTTTGCGCTGGGGGCCTGGATGGTGCTGGTCCTCATTCCGATCCTGATCGCGCTTCTGTGGGCCATTCAACGTCATTACCGCACCTTCGAGGATGCCTTGACGCTCGAACGGACGGATACTCAATTGCCAGAGCGCCAGCCACCGCTCGTGGTGGTTCCTCTGGGCCGGCTGGACCGGGCGGCACTCCATGCGCTCGCCTTTGCGCGCTCCATCTCGCCCGACGTGACGGCGGTCCATGTGACCGATGATCCGGATGAGGCGGAGCAGATGAGGGGTCACTGGGATCGCTGGGGTGGCGACGTCGACCTCGTGATCGTCGAATCGCCCTACCGCGCCCTCATCCCACCGCTACTGGCCTATATCGACGCGGTGGACAAGTTGGATCCGAGGCGGCCCATCAGCGTCGTCCTTCCGGAGGTTGTGCCGCGGCACTTCTGGGAGAACTTCCTGCACAACCAGACCGCCCTGCGATTGAAGCTTCATCTCTTCCGTCGGCCGAACACGGTTGTGGTCGACGTACCATACCACCTCGATGAGGGCCGTGAGTCGGGCTAGTGTTCGACCACAGAGAAGACGCTACCTGTCATTCTGACTCGCCTGAGGCGAGGAAGAATCCGTATCCCCAGGGCGCGGATTCTTCGGCGTGCGCGCCTCAGAATGACAAAACCAGTGTGGTCGAACACTAGTGTGGTGTTATGCTCCTTTGGGGTGGTAAGTTCGGCAACGATCTTCAGTTGGTCACACATGGTAACTTTACGTGGCGACTATGATAGCGTCCGTCCTATAGCTCTAACGCCTGAGTGTCATTCTGAGGAGCGAGGCATACGGACGGCCGTAATCGTCTGCTTAGCGCATGATCTAGAGCCAGGGAACTTGGTGACCCCAGGCAGCGACGAAGAATCCGCGCCTCTTGTCCATCCGACAGGGCCGGGGCGCGGATTCTTCGTCGCTGCGCCCACCATCACAGGACCCTTGTTCACTCACAAGCGCCACTCTACCATACATCCGCTAGGCTATTGCACCGCTCCTCAGAATGACAGACAGATGTGGGAGCTACACAGCGAGCGTTGGGTAATCTCGCGCCGCCAGCGGAACTGGTGACGTTGACCATATGGCGAATTCGTCAGCGTGAGTCGGTCCGATCCGGCAGATACGCATCAGTTCAGCAGTCACATGGCACCAGAGTTGGAGCGTGCAGGAGGGATGTCCGATCAGTTGAGGTAAGCCTGTCGATCCAGCACAACCAAGCGCGGTCGTCTGGGCGCGGGGCGAAACCTGGACCATAGGCGGAAGTGGGCAGCGTTCTCGGTTGCCAGTTCCGCGCCCATGCGCTCCGCGGTCAGCAGGATAAGGATGTCATGGACGTGATCCGCCGGCTCGACGTGGCCAAACATGTTCTGGTAGCGAGCCACGATCTTGCCTGCCCGCAACCATTCCTCGTGGGCAGGCGTGACGATGCGCCCCTGTCGTCCAAGCCGATCGATAAAGGCCTCGGCCTTGCTCAGTTGGGTCGGTAGCAACGACCCGGCCAGAAGCTCCATGCCCGTGACAGATGAGATGTAGACCTGCTGTCGTGCCATCCGCGTCCATAGGAAGCGATCGTAGGCGATGTTGCCCAGGTATGGTATGACAATCGACGTATCGAGCAGCAGGCTCATTCGACAGGCTCAATGTCCACCGAGTCATCGATCTCCGGCAGGTCGTAGCTCGCACCTTTGCGGAACACCTGCTCTGGCGCGCCTCCGGGCATTCGACGGACCTCATCGATCTCGTTCGCCAGCAGGTAGTTGTCGATCAGCCGTCGAACCGCCTCGGAAGGCCGACAGCCCAGTTCTCCTGCGATCTTGCGCAGGTCATCAGGGTCCACGTAGACGTTGATACGTTTGAGCCCGCTTGCCTTCGTCATGACCTCATCCCCGTTGGTGATAAGTAAGGCTGATGCTGAGTATACACATCGTTAATTATACTCACCCCCACCGGGCTCCGCAAGTATCACGCGTGCCCCGACGACCGTAACTACGCTCGGGCGCTGAGCGGGCCGCTCGGGCTGCCTATGGCGCTCTGACCTCGTTGAGGGCTGACTGCGCGAACTGGTACAGGCGGCTACTGGGCGGAGCGAATTGCAGCACCTTCTGCCATTCCTGAGTCGCGGCGATCATGTTCGGCGGCTGGTCGTTGGCATAGTAGAAGCCGAGGTTCCAGTGTGTCTGCGCGTTGTTTGGATCAACCTGCAGGGCGCGCAGCCACATCTCGAGGGCCTTGCTGCGGTTGCCGATGTTGAAGTTGGCCGTGCCGACGTCCTGAATGGCTATGACGTCGTTTGGATTGATCTCGAGCGCTCTCTCCAGCCAGGAGATGCTCTCCTCCCAGCGAAACGCCTCGAACGTCATCTCGCCGAGATCGAAGAGCGCCGCGAAGTTCTGAGGGTTGGCTTGCACCTCGGCTTTCAGTTGGCTGTAGCGCTTCTGATCGATCGGTATAGGCTTATCGCCTGCTTGCGAGCTGTCGGCGATGCTCCCGGCGGGGGCGAAGAAACCGATCTGACGCTCGGCCATGACGAAAAGGGCGATCAGGACCACCAGCGCGGCGCCCAGGCCCGCGATGATGATCTTCCACCTGGTGGCAGTGGATCGCCTGCGGTACCGGCGCCCCGTCGCAGCACGTCCTTTGACGTGCTTGGGTCCCCGCCGCGGTGGCTGTGTCTGACTGGCCCGGCTTGGGCCAGGACGCCCCGTCACTGCCCGCTGCCCTTTCGGTGCGCCGACGGCCGACAACTGTCGCTCAGGGACGGCCTTCTTCTTCTTGCGCTTGGGCTCAGGCTCGAAGTCCTCGTCTAGTAGCTCTTCATACTCATCATAGCTCACATCGTCACCTCGCCCTCGGGTTCCCCGAGGTGGCGCTATTCTAACGACTGGTTCGGGGCAGTGTCAATGATTCCGACTCGATGACATCGGGATAGCTGACGTGCCATCCCCTCTCCCTTCGCAAAGACTGACGTACGGTTCCCTCGCCCTTCGCAGAGGGAGATGCCGAGGGTGAGGGTCCCCCGGGTCTTCATTG
>SCTZ01000238.1 GCA_004297765.1 Chloroflexota bacterium
TAGTGAGGAAGGTCAGGGCGGCCAGCACCCACAGGCCGATCACGGCCTGGTTGAGGATCAGGGCCAGGGACAGCAGCACCAGGCGCTCCGGGCGGGCCACCAGGCCGCTTTCGCCGTGCAGCCCCAATCCCTCGGCCCGTGCGCGGGTGTAGCTCACGAGGAAAGAGCCGACCAGCGCCAGGTAGGCAGCGACCACGCCCAGGGAGTCCCCGGCGCGCAGGAGAAACACGATGAGACCGCCAAGGATGGCCGCCTCTGCGATGCGATCTACGGTGGAGTCGAGAAACGCACCGAAGGGACTGGCTCGACGCGTGTGTCGCGCCAGGGCGCCGTCCAGCATATCGAAGGGGCTGAGGATCAGGATCAGAATCCCACCCACTAACAGATACCCCTCGGCCAGGACCACCGCGATGCCCACCTGGAGCAACAGCCCCACCACGGTGAGCTGGTTGGGCGTAACACCCAAACGAGATAGAAACCCGGCGATCGGGTTGAGCACTCTGGGCAGACGTGCGCGGGCAAAAGTGGAGATCATGGTGAGAAAGGTCTCTCCTGATATCGGTGAGGTTTAACCAAGTCCGGCGAAATCCCTCGGCTCCATGCCATCGAAGTCGATCTCGTCGTCAGCGGACAGCAGTTTCGCATCCGCCCCGTATTCATCGAGCAAGCTCTCGTAGTAGCTCAGCACCCTCTGCGCAACGCGGGCCCAACTGAACTCCGCGGCGCGCTGGCGTCCTCGCTCGCCCATGAACTCGCGCAGGGAGGCGTCGGCTAGCACGTGGACCAGGGCCATCGCCAGCCGTTCGACTTTCTTGGGCTCGAGCAACAACCCTTCGCTGCCATGCGTGACGACCTCTTTGTACCCCTCGATGTTGGTGGCCACTACGGCTCGCCCGGCGGCCATAGCCTCCAGCAGAACGATGCCGAAGCTCTCACCGCCCGTGGAGGGCGAGCAGAAGACGTGCGCGCTCTGGTAGTAACGCGGCAGGTCGGTGTCGGAGACGTATCCCGCGAAATAGACGCCCTCCAGCCCTTTCTCCAGAACCCACTCCTTGTACCGCCCCATGGATCCCGTCTCCGGGCCCACAACCACCAGGCGAGCGTTGGGAAACTCCTGGCGCACGTACGCGTAGGCGCGCAGCAGATAATGCAAGCCCTTGCGCTTCTCCGCACGACCCACGAAGAGAATGTTGAGCTTCCCATCGTCTAGCTCAGGCAGCGGCAGCGCGGGCCGGGCGAAGCGCTCGTAGTCGATGCCGTTGGGAATAATGTGGTAGTAGCCTGGGAAATACTGGCTGACGAACTCCCAGGCCGGCCGCGAAACGGCGATCTTGCCATGCAGCCTGCGAAACCAGCGGCGCAGGATGCGCCGACCATAGTAGTAGCCCAAGTTATTGCTCGATAGCGTGCTGCCCGTGTAGGCATGAAAGGTGCCGACGTTAACCGTGTTGGAGAAGCGCAGCATCGTGATCGGCAGCGCAGGCACCAGGGGCTCGTGCAGATGGACGACGTCGAACCCCTCTTGCTGCAGCAGCCTCTTTACCCTGCCCGACAAGCGCAGCGAGAGGGTAATGCGCGCGATAGAGCCGGCGCTCCGAACAGAGGTGGGGCGTCCGATCACCAGGGCATTGCGGGCCGCTGCAGCCTCCGGCTGAGACGAGGCTGCGATAATCCGAACGTCGTGTCCCTGACGACGAAAGTTCTCTTCCAGGCGACAAATATGCGTCGTCACTCCGCCCGGGTAAGGGAAATCATAGGCGGAGACCAGCGCGATCTTCATCGTTTCTCGCCCCGCCTGCTCTGCACCGGTATTCCCGCCCGCTGGAGCGGCAGGACGACTAGACTGCGAATCTGCTGTCCGACGATGTCGGACCACGGGACAGAGCCCATCGTCTTGCTGGCATCTCGTCTACCACGGGTGGAGCGGGCCTCCAGCGCGCGCCGCAAATCGGCCGCCGTGCGACCGTCGAACACCGTGTAGGCACTCCCGATCACCGGGAGAAAATGCGCGTCGCTGCCGCCGGTCTCCGCAAGATGATAGAATCTCCTGTTGAGCCGGCGCGCTCTGTCCTCCACCAAGCGTCCCGCGATGCTGCCATTGGCGAGCTCGATGCCGTCAAAGCCAGGGATGGAGGCGCGCTCGACCAGGATCTTCTTGAATCCACGCTCTCCCACACTGGTCGTCAACCAACTCAATGGATGGGGTACCACACACAACCCGTTCTGACGGTGGATGGCTTCGAGGGTTCGTTCGAGGGTTTGATAAGGGCGCACCGGTTCCTCGATGAACAGTGCGAGCAGATGCCCGCCCAGCGAGCTAACTTCTTCTCCGACCACGACCTCGAAACGGTAGTGGTCCTTGCGCAGCAACTCGCGTGCTTGCAGGGCGCCCTGGACATCGTCGTGGTCGGTCAGGGCGACGACGTCCAGATCGGTTTGAGTTTCGATGTACTCCAATAACTGCGGCACCGATGCCATGCCATCGCCAGCACCGGTGTGAATGTGGAGATCTGCCTTACCGCGCCTGTCAGATCTCTGCCTCAAACGCTCTTCTCCTCGCGCCGCAGCGGGTTCGGGGCGTGTCTCATGTCGAGCAAGTATTCTCGCCCCACATGGGACGGAACATGTACCACTGATCGGGGTAGCGCTGGATCCAGCTCTCCAGCGAGGAGACGATCTTCTGCGTCAGATCCTGGACGTCTTGTGTGAGGTTGCCGATCGGTTGAAACTCTATCTCCTTGTCCACAATGCCAAGATAGCTATTATCGGGCTGGCGAACAACGCAGGCCGGAATGACAGCCGCCCCGGTCTTCAAGGCGAGCAGAGCGGCGCCCCCAGGAACACTGGTGCGATAACCGAAGAACGTGACAGGGACACCGTCCGGGCTCGGTCGGTCGATCAGCAGCGCCAGCATCTCATTGCGTCGCAGGGCCGAGAGCACGCGCCGGGCGCTCTGCTCCAACGGGATAACCCGAATGCCCTTCTCAGCCCGCGACGTCTGGACCAGCCGATTCAGACGCTCGGGCTGGAAAGTCTCGGCGATCACATTCACCGGGTAGTTGCGCAAAGCCAGGGCCGCGCCGCCCAGATCGAAGTTCCCCATGTGCATGCCAATAAAGATGACGCCTCGCCCGGCCTGCAGGGCGCGATCAAAGTACTCCCACCCGGTGAAGCGCACCATCTGCTCAATCTCTGTACCACCCAGCCGAGGAAATCGCAAAAAATCGGCCAGGTATTTGCAGTAGTTCTGCAAGGACCGTCGCGCCATCGCCTTGACCACACGCGGGTCGGTGTCCTGCCCCAGCACGCGGCGCATGTTGTCGATCACATACTCCGCCTTCTCGCGCGCAAAGACCACCCAGACCGCGAAGGTCAGGTTGCCCACCACGGCTGCCAGAGCATAGCTCACCCGCACAGGCAACCGCTGCAAGATCGGTCTCAAAAGGTTAATCAGAATGTACGCGACCATATTATTAGGCTACCACACTAGACGGTTTCCTGACGTATGAACTTCTCGACCAGATCCCGGGCTTCTTCGTCACGATACTGAACGGGCGGCGACTTCATGAAGTAGGACGAGGGTCCGGCCAGGGCTCCGCTGATACCACGATCCATGGCCAGCTTGCAGCACCGAACCGCGTCGATCACCACGCCGGCCGAGTTCGGAGAATCCCAGACCTCCAGCTTGAGCTCCACATTGAGGGGCACGTCGCCGAAGTTGCGCCCTTCCATGCGGATGTAACACCACTTCCGATCATTCAGCCACTCGATATGGTCGCTGGGACCGATGTGAATGTTCTCTGACCCAATATCGTAGTCCATCTGGGACTTGACGGAATTGGTCTTGCTGATCTTCTTGGAGACCAACCGCTCGCGCTCCAGCATATTGAGGAAGTCGGTGTTGCCACCGAAGTTTAGCTGATAGGTGCGGTCCAGCACCACACCGCGATCCCCGAACAGGCGTGTCAGCACGCGATGCAGGATGGTGGCACCGACCTGGGATTTGATATCGTCGCCCACGATGGGGAGCTTCTCGCTCTCGAAGCGGGACTGCCAGTACTTCTCTCGGGCAATGAAAACGGGGATGCAGTTCACGAAGCCACATCCGGCCTTGAGTACCTGCTCCACGTACCATTTGGTAGCTTCCTCGCTCCCGACGGGCAGGTAGTTGATCACGACGTGCGTGTCGGTATCGCGCAGTACTTTGATCACGTCCACCGTGGAGCCTTCGGCCTTGGTGATGACCTGCGAGAGATACTTGCCCAGTCCGTCATGCGTCATTCCACGCAGTACTGGGACACCTAGCTCGGGCACATCCGCAAACTTGATAGTGTTGTTAGGAGACGTAAAGATGGCTTTCGAGAGGTCCTTGCCCACCTTGTTCTTGTCGATATCGAATGCGGCCACGATGCGAACGTCCCGGACATGGTAGCCGCCCAGGCTGGGATGCATCAGGCCGGGGACGAAGTCGTCCTCCGTCGCATCGCGATAGTACTGCAAGCCCTGCACGAGAGATGACGCGCAGTTACCCACGCCAATGATGGCCACGTTGATTCCGCTCAAGACTTCAAGAGCTCCTTTCCCCGACTGCCGCTCCTGGCCGGCGCGACAGCATAAAATACGGCGCGGGCCTTATCTGCTCCACGTCAGATTACCGCCCCGGTATCGGCTTGTCAAGGACCCCATTGGTACTCCGCCCCCTTTGTCCTACTGGGGGCAGGGGCTCCTAAGCGCCTTGTCAACCCCGCGGAAAACCGGCTTCCCTTTCCGAGGGAAGGTCACTCGATCCCGGCTCCCGCGGCATTGTAGGATCTCCGCAGCCTCCTGTCAAGCAAGTGTACTCGTGTCCTGTTCTCGCGACGACGAGGCTTCTCAGAAACTCGTCCAGCGGTTCTCTGGAGACCTCCGGTTTTGGTGACCTAACGTCGCCCCATACGCATCAAGCCAAGGTACGATTCCATGGTTCAGAAAGAGCTCTGATGAGCGAGCATCCTGTTCCCTCTCCCTTTGCGAAGGGAGAGGGAACAAGTACGCCTCTGTGCTCGGTGGGGATAACGTTCTAGTTCGGCGCTGCCTCTGGCTGCGCGACATTCGGATCGAACAGCCCGGCTTCCAGCGCCAGGTCTCCGCCGTTGGCAATTGTGACCTGGCCGGCGCTGGCCCATGGAACGTCGACCTTCCACTGCTGGAACACGGCGCGCTGGAACCGGATAACGTAGACGTTGCCGTAGTCCGCGTAGGCCATGGGCAGACCGTAGTGCAGCAGCGGATCGGAGTCTTGCCAGAAGACCGACCGGATGGACGGGTTCGTATCCAGGAAAGCCAAATGCCGATCAACCACCTGATCCCAGGTCAACCCCTGATCGGGGCCAGTATCGAAGGACGGAGGCGTGGAGCGAAAACTCTGCAGCCAGGGATCCTTGCCCTGGTCGTGCAGGGCGTCGAATACGTTGGCCAGGTAGACCTGTCCCGCCTCCGGACGCCATTGCAGCACGGCCCGCTGCGTCGCTTGCACGACAAAACCGTTCCACATGAACCGTCGCGACACCGGATAGCCGAGTCCCGCTACTCCTCCCAAGCGCTGGTACTCGCTCCACAGTGGCACCCCATCCGCGTCCGTGATGGCGAAGCCTGGCCCGCCGTTACCACCGCGTCCGTTGGTCTGGGTGTAGAAATGTCCGCCCGACACGTCCCAGTCCGGTCTACCGGTAGCCGACAGCGGAACCGCCGAGGTGGGTGACGTCGGACCGCTGTCCTTGAAGCGCGCAACCCCCTCGGCTGTTATGTTCAGGTATAGGTCGCCATAACTCCGACTCGGCTCGATCATGCTTCCCTCCACCCACTCGTTGAAGGAGGTGATGATGATCCAATCCGGATCGGTCGCGATGGCCCCCCGGAAGGTCGTTCGGTAGTAGTCCCCGCCGCGCCTATCGACGCTGAAGGCGTCCGTTCGCCCTGTCCGCCAGTCGTCATAGCCGGGCATGGCCGTGGCGACCCACAGCTTCGGGACCCCCAACTGCGCGGACGTGTTGCGCACCTTGCGCGCATAGTTGGACAGGGTCGTCGCGGGGTTGGCCGCCCAGGCGATGCTATACATATGGATACCATCGAAGACCTGCAGGAACGAGGGATCGTCGCCTTCTCCGATCCAAACGGAGGTGCGCTGCGGATCGACCTGATCGCGAATGCTCCGCCAGGCTTGAAGGTTGCTCTGCCCCGGCGCCTTGGGCACCTGACGCAGTGCCCAGAAGAACAGCACCGGCTTGCCCTGGTAGCGCAAGAAGTTGGGATGCGACGCGTGCGTGCTCAGAAGGTGGCGAAGGCTATCGACCACCGCTCCCTGATCGGTGAAGTTGTGCGTCTCGAAGTAGATGGTCGACCGAAAATCGGTGCCCTGCGATACAGACAGCAGGGTGGCAAAGTTGCTCTCCGTCTGGTTGCCTCGGCCAGCCCAGGCGCTCACGAATCCGCTCAAGCCGGCCCGCCGCCCCTCGTTGACGTGCCGCACGATGGTGCTACGTTCGCTGGAGATGTAGAGCGGCACAGGATAATCAGGGACCTTGGCATCCGTCCACGTGTTCATATCGAACCAGGGATAGTAAAAGGCCAAAGTCAGCTTCTCGCCCGCAGCCGCGGCCGTGATGGGCGCCAGCGTCCCGGACGCCGGCCACAGGGACAGCGAAAGCATGAGAGCAAAGATCAACTGAGGAATCCGCAGCATCGCGCACCTCTCCTTGAGTGATATCGCTCCTTGCCACGAGGACATTTCGTATGACAACGGAGCAACTCTTCCACACCAGCCCATCACGAATGAGGGCCGGGCCGACTCGGCCGATACACAGCGCTCGGCCTCAGCAGGGCATGTGGATTGTAGCAGAGAAGGGCTAGCCGCATCGTTAGGAAAAAGGTACTTCAGACCAGGACCGTTTGGGGAGGACAGTCCCTTCCATGGGAGCACGGGCGTCCTCTCCCGCCCGGAATCGATTGGGGGAAAGTCGTTACAGGAGCACAGCTGCCAGGGGCAGCGGCCGAGTGCATCTGGGCATCGCTACTGGCCGCTGACTGTGGACTTGAGATACGACTGAATGAAGGCGTCGATGTCGCCGTCCAGGACAGCACTCGTATTGCTTGTCTCCTGGCCGGTCCGATGATCTTTGACCATGTTGTAGGGGTGCAGAACATAGCTACGGATCTGGTTCCCCCAGCCCGCGGCAATATGCTCGCCCTTGATCTTGGACTGCTCCTCTTCTTTGCGCTGCAGCTCCAGCTCCATCAGCCGAGCGCGCAGGATCTTCATGGCGGTGTCTTTATTCTGGATCTGTGATCTCTCGTTCTGGCAGGAAACCACGATCCCGGTGGACAGGTGCGTGATGCGCACAGCCGTGCTGGTCTTCTGGACGTTCTGACCGCCTGCACTGCTGGCACGGAACGTATCGATGCGCAGATCATCCGGGTTGATGACAATCTCAACGTCCTCGTCCGGCTCCGGCATGACCTCTACCAGAGCAAAAGACGTGTGTCGCCGGTGCGCCGCGTCGAATGGGGACAGACGAACGAGCCGATGGACGCCCTTCTCAGCCTTCAGGTAACCATACGCATGCGATCCGGTGATCTCCAGCGTGGCACTCTTGATACCTGCCTCTTCGCCCGGTGAAGAATCTAGGACGCTGACTTTGTAACGATGAGCTTCTGCCCAGCGGAGATACATCCGCAAGAGCATCTCGGCCCAGTCCTGCGACTCGGTTCCGCCGGCGCCAGCGTGAACGCTGAGAATAGCGTTCTTGGCGTCATAGTCACCGCTGAGGATCAGCTCGAACTCCAGCCCATCGACGCGTTGAGCAACCTCCTCGGTGCGGCTCTCGACCTCGCGGGACAACGTCTCATCCGCTTCGGCGCCGACGAGCTCTGCCAGTTCCAGCAACTCGCTGACCTCTTGCGCGAGATCGCTCCAGGTGCCGATCTGCTCCTTCAATCGCGTGAGCCGGCGCATGGTGCTCTGCGCGCTCTCGGGCTCCAACCAGAACTCCGGCCGGGTTGATTCCTGCTCTAACTGGCTGGCTTCTTGCTCTTTGCCAGCCAGGTCAAAGACGCACCGCGTAGGTCTGGATGCGCTCCCGCAGCGTCTGGAGCCTGGCGATGGTTTCCTGCACTTTTCTCCTCCATTTACGTTCCTACGTCTTCCGTCCCAGCGATTCGATGGGCCGTCCTGGTTGGCTCCGGCAAGCGATAGCCACGGCAGCACCGCAGCACCCAACTCACCGCGCTCTCCAGGTCCACCTTATGCCCAATCGAGACGAAGACAGGCTTCACGCCCAGCTTGGTACGCACGACGGCGCCGATCACCTCGTCCTTATCAATCAGCGGGGCCCAGGAGCCCGGCTCGGGTGCCACCTCTTCATACTGGCCAACGAGACGAGACTTGGCGCAGCCGATAGTCGGCAGATCGAGCAGCAGGCCGAGATGACTCGCGATTCCGATGCGCCGCGGGTGCGAGATACCGTGGCCATCCACCATCACCAGATCCGGAATGCTCTCCAACTGCTCAAAAGCCTGCACGAGGACAGGCGATTCGCGAAAAGACAGCAGACCTGGGATGTAGGGGAAGCGGAGAGGCACTTCAACCGTGCTGGTCTCCACCAGGGTCAGCGCTGGATAGCTCAGAACTACCACGGCGGCCCGGGCCGGATGCCCACGCCCACCGGCGGCGACATCGGCTCCAGCAATCAACCGAACTTCCCCGATGGCCGCCTCCCTTGACACACGGGCCGCCAGCTCCTTCTGGATCCGTAGCGCCTCGGATGAACTGGCCTCCCATGGGTGCAGCCTGATCGTCTTCATGGTCACCACTCACACCAGATTATACGTGCCCCTCTCGGCTTGCGCAACCAAGCGGCATGAATTGTGCCAATCCGACAGCAAACCATTGGGCCGCCGTCTCCCTCACAACACAGTATCGGGCGCGCTTCATCGGCATACTTCCGTAGGCGCTGGTACCTTGGTACCTGGTACTTGCTCTCATTGCAAATTGCATGATCGTCAGATAGAATGAAGATATCCGCACGCACAAGCCATTCGGTAGAGGGGGATCAAGCCATGCAGGTCGTTCTCAAAGGGAAGAATGTAGAGCTAACAGATACTCTACGCAGCTACGTGGACAAGAGAATCGGCAAGCTAGATCGCTACCTCGACAACATCACCGAGACCACGGTCGAGCTTACCCGCGAGATGACGAGAAGCAGTGAGAAGCGACATTCGGCGCAGGTCACCATGCTAGTCAATGGAGCCATTCTGCGGGGAGAAGAGAAGGCCCAGGATGTCCTGGCCGCCGTCGACGCGGTGGCGGATGTGATGAACAGGCAGATCAAGCGCTACAAGGGCAAGCTGTACGAGAAGCACAAGACCAAGATGCCCGCGAAGGTCGAGACGGCCGTGGCTACTACAGAGGAGCCGATAACAGGGGAGGATCTAGAGGAAGAAGAATTGGAGTCCTTCCCCGACGGCAAAGTCGTCAAACGGAAGCGATACTCCGTCAAGCCGATGTTCTACGACGAGGCCATCGAGCAAATGGAACTGCTCGGACACGACTTCTTCGTCTACTACGACGCGGGCGACGAACAGGTCAACGTAGTCTATCGCCGCAAAGACGGCGATTACGGTCTGATCACGCCCGAGATGGGCTAGTCTACCTCATATCCTGATCCGAGCGTTTCCAAGCTAGCGATGAGAGCCCCCTTAGACAAGGGGGCTCTTGTGTTTTCTGCATGGCGTGCCAAGCAACAAAGCGTCGTGCACCAAGTCGCCATGGTATACTGGGCACCAAACCGTCCCAGCGGTGTACGGCAAAGGTGGTTAGAGCACAGCACATGGAACCCAACGCACTCATCATGGAGTTGGTGAATCCCAAACGAGTGTCGCGTGACGAAGAAATCAAGAAGATACTCGACCATGTGGCAACGGCACCGTTCTCGTCGAGACCAGTGTCCGTGGACAAAAGCATCCGTGGGCGGATGTTCCAGGGCAAACTGCTGGGCAACTCTGAGCCATCTATCATCGCCCACCTGGCCAAGCGAATACTGATCAACAAGCAATGGGCGAGTGATGTGCATCCAGTTGAGTATCTCGCTCACCTACACGCCGCTGTGCTCGACCCACGGGCGCGGAAAGCCATCTACGTGGGCAATGACAAGAGAACGTATTTGGGCGTACTCGCTCCTAATCTGATACCTGCCTCACGATTGGGGTCGGCTGCTGAGCCTCTCATATAGGTAGTATACACGGCGAACTATGGTAAAATAGCAACGGGGTACCAGGTTTCCAGACTAGACGCAATCATTCTGCCCAAAGCGGTGAGATGGCTATGAGAAGAGCGGCCTATACATCAGGGGACTTCGACTACAATGTTCGTGTGGCAATCTCTTCTTGGGAAACAGCTCTAGAACTGGGTACGAGTTGGAACGATCTTGACGGCGAGCAGCAAGCAGCACTTCTAGAGGACTGGCCTCTGACAAACATCATCCAACAGCGGCTGGCTGACTACGCCCGCAAGCACGAACTCACGGAGGATCAGAAAACCCAGTTTGCCCGACTCAAGGACATCGTTGCAAAGCATTCCGATACTCTGCGCAAGATCGGATACCGCGTCGTATCTATGGAAGGATCCAAGGGCAGAGCTGTTGCCTAATAGATGAGCCTCACAATTCGAACTCCAGCAAAGATCTCTTGGGTCACTTCACCTCCAACTGACCTCTCATCCCAGCCTGTTCATGTCCAGGCACATCGCAGGTGAAGGCGTAGCTTCCCTTGTTGCCTGGGATGATCACGTCCACGGTCTCCGTCGTCCCGGGCGCGATGTCGCGGCTGGCTTTCAGATCCTCGCTGACGAACCGATGCGATAGCTTGCCGGCGTTCGTGAGGACGAGGCGCAGGCGCTCCCCGGATCTGGCCTCGATCTGGGCCGGAGTGAAAGAGAACTCAGTTAGGCTAATGTTCACCTCGCGAACCTTCGGCGTGCCACAACCTACCGTCAACAGCGAGATAGTAATAATCAGAAGCAAGAGGCTCAGATAACGCACTTGTGGGACCTCTGTTCGGTTTCTCCCGCGCAAGCCACGCGGGGATTTGCTCACTCGATTATCAGTATAAGGCTCTGGCACGGCCTGTCAACCGACGGTCTTGCAGAGCACGCAAAAACGACGCTGTCCTGTGTGATATAATCCCGGCGCACAATCGTCCGGTATCGGAGACGAATCCTTATTCCGAATTCCGCATTGGAGTAGAGCCGGGATGGCGACTGATCCGCAGCTCTTGATCTTCGTGGGGGGACTCACCGGCGAGCCGGTCGTCGAGATGGTGGGCGCTGCACAACGCGCGGTGGCACTCGATACGGTGGCTCGGGCCACCCAGTCCGGCGCCTTCGCACAGATCGTGCTCGTGACCGATAGCCCGGAGCTCGCGGGTCAGATGGACGGTCACGTCACAGTGGAGATGTCCGGTCCCGCCTTCGTCTTTGGCCGCCGGCTGCGAGACGTGATCGAGCGCCATAACGTCCGGCGGCCGTTCTATATGGGAGGCGGTGGATTGCCTCTCCTGTCAAGTGAAGAGCTAGCCCGCTTGGCCAAACGTTTGTCTCGAGCCAGCGGAACGGCCATTACCAACAACCTCTTCTCCTCGGATCTGGTCGCCTTCACCCCCGGTCGGGCAATCACGCGCATCACCGTTGAGCCCCACGACAACGCGCTCTCCCTCCGCCTGCGCGACGAGGCAGGCCTGCGCGTGATTCCTCTCCCGCGCAACGCGACCACGCAGTTCGACCTGGACACACCGACCGATCTGGCCATTCTGAAGGTACATCCGGCCTGTGGACCGCGGGCCCGTGCCTATCTGAATGGACTGGACCTAGACACGACGTCCCTTACTCGCATCATGACGCTCATGACCGATACTAGCCGCCAACTACTGGTAGCTGGGCGCATGCCCAGCTACGTGTGGAGTTACATCGAGCAAGAGACGGCCTGCCGAGTGCGGGTGCTATCCGAGGAGCGCGGCATGCGAGCCGACGGACGGGAGGATCGAGGTGAAGTTCGCTCGCTGGTTGGTCTCTACTACCAGCAGGTCGGACCGCGCCAGTTCTTCCGGGACCTATCCCAGTTGGGCGACGCGGCCATCATCGATAGTCGCGTGCTGTTCGGGCATCTGGGGCTGCATCCGTCGCCCCGGGATCGCTTCAACTCCGATCTTCTGCGCCCCGACCAGATCGAGGACGCGGCCGTTCGCACCTTCACCGAGGCGGCGCTGACCGCACCGATACCGATCGTTCTGGGCGGTCATTCGGTCGTCTCCGGTGGGCTGTGGGCCCTGGTGGAAGCGGCCTGGGCCGCCGCGGGGACGCGCGAGGACGCGTGAATGCTGGGAGGAAGATATCGCCTGGAGGAACAGATCGGCCGCGGCGGAATGTCTGTGGTCTACCGGGCCTTCGACACGCGCCTGAGCCGCGCCGTGGCCGTGAAAGTCATGGCCGGCGCCGCGGCTGAGGACCGCTCTTTCCAGGCAAGATTTAGCCGCGAGGCCCGCACGCTGGCCGTCCTGAGCCATCCCGGCATCGCCACGGTTTACGATGCCGGCCAGGATGGCGATCAACAGTTCCTGGTCATGGAGTATCTCCCGTGGCCAACGCTACGGCAGATCCTGTCCTCTGAAAGCCCGATCCCGCCGACCAGAGCCCAACAGCTGATCATGCAGTTGGCTGAGGCTCTGGGAGCCGCGCACCAGCACGGACTGGTGCATTGCGACGTCAAGCCCGAGAACCTGCTGGTCGGTCCCGACGATCGCGTCAAGCTGGTGGACTTCGGCATCGCACAGGCCGCCACGGCTACAGGCGCCTGGGATAGACAGGAGCTATGGGGCACGGCTGCGTATCTAGCGCCGGAGCAGGTGGAAGGACAGTCTGTGGATGAGCGCACAGACGTGTACGCCCTCGGGTTGATCCTTTACGAGCTACTGGCCGGCAAGCTGCCCTTCCAGGGCAGAACTCCAGCCGAGGTAGCATTGGCACGCGTGACGCAGAGTCCCGCTCCCCTCACCTCCGCCCAACCGTCTGCCCCTACTAGCCTCTGCCGTGTGGTTGACGAATGTCTCCAGCGCTCGCCGGAAGAACGCTATCAAAGCATGGACGCTGTGCGCGCGGCCCTGGCCGGCGATGAGGCGCCGGCGCATTCGGATTCGCCAGCCCGAAGCGCCAATCCGCTGCCATATCCGACGGCGGCCCACAGCGCGCCGACGACTGTGATCGAGCGCCCTTCCTCTCCCGATCCTTCCCAACGGCCGATGGCTCGCAGGCGTGTTCCACTTCTCCTACTCGCTCTGCTCGTCCTCATCGGAGCAGCGGTCTCCAGCGCCGCGGTTCTAAACCGGGACACGACCAGCCACCCCGTCATGCTGGTAGCGCCGCCTGAGCGGACAGTGCCAGAGTTAGTGGGACTCACCACCGCGGAGGCGCAGGAGCGGGCCACGAGCCAACACTTGCTGCTGACCTACGCCGAGCCACAGTATTCGGCAGAGACACCGGCCGGAAGGATTGCAGCGCAGCTTCCAGAGCCTGACACACTGGCGCGTGAGGGAGCAACGATCAGCCTGACCGTAAGTCTGGGCCCCCGGTTGGCCGTGGTGCCAAATCTGGTCGGACGCACCCAGAACGAGGTCGCATCACTGCTACAAAAGGAGAACCTTCAACTGGGCACAACCAGGAGCCAGCAGAGTCAGTCCAGGACAGGTACGATCATCGAGCAGTCACCGCCCGCCGGTCAGGCTGTGGCGCCGGAATCGAATGTCGACCTCGTCGTGAGCAGCGGTACGCCCGTCCGTGTCCCACGTGTAATGGGACTCAGCCGCAAGGACGCGGAGAAGGCTCTACGCTCCGCGAACCTCACCGTGGGGGAAGTTCGTGAGACCCGCTTCCTGCCCAATACGAAGCGGGACAAAGAAGATAGAGAAGACAGAGGAATCGTCATCGGTCAGGACCCCCTACCCGGGACCCAGGTAGCGGCTAACTCGGCCGTAATCCTGATCGTGCTTGACTAACGATCCACCTGCGCTACTGGAGATTGACCGCGGCGTGCGACGAGTCGTCAAAGAAGCGGCCGATATACGATATGAATTGGTCAAGATCGAAGGGCTTACCGATAAATCCGTCGGCCCCTATCTCTGAGGCCGTGCGCGCGGCGTTCTCCGCCGCGGTGAAGACAACCACCGGTGGATGGTTCTTGTACCGCTCGTGGAGCGCTTTCGCGAACTCCCAGCCATTCATGACGGGCATCTTCATATCCAGCAAGATCAGATCGGGATGAGCGCACTCCAGAACTGCCAACCCCTGGCGCCCATCACCGGCCGCCAGAACTCGATAGCCCGAGTCCTCCAGGATCGTGGTCACCAGGAGAGCCATGTCCGGCTCATCCTCGACCACCAGGACACAGCGGTCCGTATCGCCGTTCATTGTTCTACCACCTCGGTCGGCAGACCAAAGCGCAACGCATTGCTCCTGAACTTCTGCACGCTCAAGCCAATTCCCCATAGCTCGTCTACCACCGCAACCCAAGATCGACTCATCTGCTCCGGCAAGCTATGACTCCTACCAAGATGCGATGCAGACGAGCCGCACCGGATAACGAAGCATACCCGATTGTTCACATCTATTATAGGCGCCCTCGTTCCCTACTATCAAGATGGAATATGCGCCGGCGAGGAGTCAGCGGACTCACGGCGCGGATGTCGCGCGGCTAGTGGCGGGAGCACCGTCTTTGCCGGACCAGGCTACTTGCTCCTTGCGTGACCCGAATGTGGTACCCGGCATCCTCTCTTGCTCCCTGATGCAGGTCTGTGGGGCCAACCTTTTCACTTCCTGGCGGATAGTATTATTAGGACGTAGAGATGCGTCGGACGACTCCGACCCACAGAGGATACGGCATGGATGAGAGCCAAGCCATCACCCTGCTGAAGCAGGGTCAGATCGGCGGTCTGGAGACGCTGGTGCGCACCTACCAGGTCCAGGCTCTGCGCGCGGCCTTTCTAATCACCCGGGATCATCCCCTGGCCGAGGATATCGTTCAGGCCGCGTTCCTGCGGGTCTACGAGCGCATCCACCAGTTTGACGCACTGCGTCCCTTCGGACCATGGTTTCTCCGTATTGTGATCAACGATGCCATCAAGGCTGCTGCCCGTCGCGAGCGCTGGGTTTCCCTGGACGATGCGATCGAGAGAGGGGAGGTGGACCTGGCCGACTTGGTGGCCGACCCGTACCCCGGACCCGAGGAACTCATCGAACGCGCTGAGGTTCGCCAGGCGGTTGGCGATGCTCTCGGGAAGCTCTCGCCGCAACAGCGGGCCGTCATTATCCTTCGCTACTATCGTTGTTTACCGGAAGCGGAAATCGCCGACCGTTTGGGGTACCCACAGGGCACCATAAAGTGGTGGCTACATGACGTGCGACGGCGCCTGCGGGATATACTGAGCATCCCGCGGCCAGGCCGAGTCCGCGATGTGCCATTGAAACGAACTGTGCTGGCCGATTTCGGTCCCGAAGCGGAATCCGGACCGACAGAGACAGGAGGCAAGCAATGAGCGAGCAAGCCGAGAAGGAGCGGATCGGTGATCTTCTAGCCGCATACGCCGCGCGGGCCGTGCCCGATGACAGCGATCTGTGGCCGGCTATCGCCACACGACTGGAAATTAGGCAACGGCGGGTCGGGTGGGCCCATCTGAGGCGAAGAGTGCATGTTCCGCGGCCCCTTCGTCGGCTGGTAATCATGCCAATCGCCGCGATCCTGCTCGTAGGGCTCTTGATCGCGACCGGGTTCCCCTGGAGCAGGACCGAGGATGGAGCCGTGATCGAGCTCTTAAACAACCTCTCGGCTGTAGCGGCCGCCCAGCCAGCTGAATCTACAGACCCCATAGCGGGCTATTATTACATGAAAACTCAGGGCGCGAGCCTGGGCATCTCTACCTTTGCAGGCTCCCAGGAACAGACGTTCGCCGTGCTGGTGCCAAGCACGCGCGAAGAGTGGATCGCCCCGGACGGTTCGGGGAGGATCATCCAGACAGCCGAAGAGCCAATCTTCCTCGGGCAGCGGGACCGTATCCGCTGGCAGGCGGCTGGCTCTCCGAATCTAGCCCGCCCCCTGAAGGTGAAGCTGGGCCCCGGCGAGCAGCAGTACGACACTTACAGGCATCTCCCGCCCGACCCAAAGGCCCTGGCGGCCGCTATTCGGGAGCAGGCTATCAAGACCAACGGTCCACCCGTCGATGTCGAGATGTTCGTCCTGATGGCTGATCTGCTCCGAGCCCCTGGCGTGCCTCCGGCCGTGCGTGCCGCCCTCTTCAAAGTAGCCGGCCAGATCAAGGGAGTCGAACTGGTCGGCAAGGTGAACGATCGGGCTGGACGTCCGGGAGTGGCGGTGGCGCGGACGACCAACAACTGGGGACCGAGACAGCGCGACACGTTGATCTTTGACCCGACCACCTCTCAGCTACTCTCCGAGGAGAGAATCCTCCTGGATCGGGCCGATTACGTGGATGCAGAGCCGCCGGCCCTGATTGGCTACAGCCTATACCTCGAATCGAAAGTCGTGCCAACGCTGCCGGATGATCCGAGCTTCGACAGCCTCCTACCTGGGCAGGTGGTGGTCAGAGACCAGGAAACTATCTCAGAGCTGCGAGGCAGGTGCTCGGGGAAGCTGTCAGCGGATTAGGGGGGACTGTTGCCAAACCCATCTGGCAGACCAGGCTGCCGGACAGACGTGCAAGCACTGAGGCGCTGAGCGCCACCGCCCCATGGATGGGATGCTTGCCGGGTCGCAGGGCCAGCTGCCTG
>SCTZ01000239.1 GCA_004297765.1 Chloroflexota bacterium
GGCAGCGGGTCATAGCCAAGCTTGGCGAGAATGCTGGGCACCAGTTCCACCTTCCCCGAGAAGGTGGCGAAGCCCTGCTCTTTGTACTTTCCCGGTCGTGGCGGTCGCATCTGATAGAAGTCCTTCCTCGCTACGAAATCGCCGAAGGTTTGACCGGTCGGCTCAAGAAACCGATCGAGCATACCTTCCAACGTGTCGGGCCAATACCCTTCCTGCCCCAGTCGGACGCCTAACTCCCGCCACAACTGGTAATCGTCGCGCCGCTCGTACAACGGCGCGACGGCCTGCTCACCACATATCCATTCGTCGACCAAACCCCACCGGAAGCGGATATCAGGCCGCTCCATGAAGTCTGCTGCTGGCAAGACGTAGTCCGCAAGCTGAATGGTCGGACTCATGAATAGGTCCATGCCCACGTGGAGCTCTAGCTTGTCGTCCACCAGGGCATCGTGGATGGTGTGACTGCCGGCTAACGATACAAGCGGATTGCCCCCCTGGGTCACGACAGCACGGATGGGATAGGGTTTGCCCTCGACAATTGCCGGCCAAAGTAGGGTAGGGCTGACCCATCGCATGTACGAACTCGCCGTGTAGCCATTGGGGTAGACCTTGTTCATCGCCTCACGGAAGAGGGCATAGGATTTCACCGAGGCTACGGGGAACTCCTCGGCCGAAACGTTGTCGTGCTTTCGAAGCGGGTGGCTCACGAGGTAATCCCAATACAGCTCTTGCGGCCACCGCAACTCCTTGAAGCCCTCACGCAGAACCTGGCCTCCCCGCACATCCAAGTTGCCGGTAATCGCGCGCAACAGCGCCTTGCCCAGCACAGCAGACTTGGCCGCGTTATTGCCAAGCTGACACGTGGCCACGCCGAACGTTACGATACTAGGCTTGTCTTTGGCGTACAGTCGGGCGGCTTCCGCGATCTTCTCCGCTGGAACGTTGGTGATCTTGGCAACCTTCTCGAGGGGGTAGTCCGCCACACATCGCCTGACCTCGTCGAACCCCAAGCACCATTGCTCAACGAACGCTTTGTCGTAGAGCTCCTCCTCGATGATGACGTGGAGCATCCCCAGCGCCAGTGCCCCATCGGTCGATGGCCGAAGCTGGAGCCAGATATCCGCTTCTGCTGCCGTCTCGGTGTATCTCGGATCGACTGCGATGAACTTGGCACCCGCTTTCTTGCCTTCCATCATCGGCCGCCACCACAGGTGTCGGGATTCGGGCAGATTCGTGCCCCAGAGTATCACGCACTTGGTCACACCAAGCACTGGGTTGCTGATATTTGTGTCGTTGCCGTACATCGCGCACTCGGCAACGAATTCGGCCTGTCCACAGTTCTTACCCTGTCCGAAGATGTTCGGTGAGCCGAACAGATTGCAGAAGCGCCAGGCCGACCAATCACCTGGGCCACGGCCCGTACCACAAATAGTCAGCAGCGCCTCCGGGCCGTAACGGTCGTGGATGGCCGCCAGCTTCTCGGCGATCTCACCGACGGCTTCGCTCCACGATATTCTCTGCCACCGACCTTCGCCCCGTTTGCCGATTCTCTTGAGGGGGTAGTTCAGGCGGTCCTTATGGTAGTGCAGATCCACCGCACCGGCGACCTTGGGGCACACGTGACCACGGCCGATCGGGGTCTCCCGGTCGCCCTGAACCTTCACTACTCTTTCATCGGCAACGTGTACTTCCAGGCCGCATGCAGCCGGACATAGGTTGCAGGATGTCTTCTTGACGCTCATACCATCTACTGCTGCCATTTGCTTTTTCCTCACAAAAGCACGCTTGAGCCCTACCGTCGCAACAAGGTAATTGCGGGTTCCAATTGCGACGGCCCACAATGCGCCAGGCCGTAGGGCGGCACATTGGAACGCGTATCACGCGCTTCTCAGGCAATCTCGCCCCCATCTCCCTTCCCTAGCGCGGGAGCGGTCTCTGCGGCCTTGTATACTCTGCACAGTGGGCCGCGGAAGAAGTGGTCGCCTGCATAGTCACAGATCTCGGGTGCGTCTGGGATAATCGAGTTGATATTGCTTTCCCATACCCCAA
>SCTZ01000240.1 GCA_004297765.1 Chloroflexota bacterium
AGAAGCCGGCTGAGCACGGCACCCAGCCCCCTTCGAGGGGGCTTCGTTGGATTAGCCCGGCGGCTTCAGCCCCGGGCGGTCGCAGCTTGGCGTGACGCGCCGGAGAACGCATAAACCCCACCAGGGCGGGGGGATTGGGGGGAAAAGGCGAAAAGGCGAAGAAGGGAGAAACGTCCCCCCTTTCCCCCCGCCTTGCCGCCACTGGCCCCCAAACTACCGGCGGAGGGAAATTGTGATCAAGGTACACAACATCTGGGTCTCGGCGTTTATCGTGTTCGTGGCCAGCGCCTGCTCGCTGATCATCGAGCTGGTGGCGGGTCGCATCATGGCGCCGTATGTGGGCGTTTCGCTCTACACCTGGACCAGCATCATCGGCGTGGTTCTGGCCGGCATTAGCCTGGGCAACTACCTGGGCGGCAAGATCGCCGATCGCTGGGGCTCGCGGAGGACGCTCGGGATCCTGCTGTTCCTGGCGGGACTCTCCAGCCTGGAGATTCTGGGCGCCATGGCCTTGCTGGACGCCCAGCCTTTCAATCTCACCCTGCTGCCGAAGATCCTCTTTCTGTCCGCCGCCATCTTCTTCCCGCCCAGTTGCATCCTGGGCACCATCTCGCCGGTCATCGTCAAGCTGACCCTGGAGAACCTCAAAGAGGCCGGCAACATCGTCGGCAAGATCTACGCATTCGGCGCCCTGGGCAGCATCTGCGGGACCTTTCTGACTGGTTTCGTCCTGATCGCATGGCTGGGAACACGCACCATCGTCTTCATCGTCGCGCTGATCCTGGTGGCCATGGCCGTGGCCTTTGGCGAGTGGCGCCGTAGCAAGGTCGACCTGGCCGTGATGCTGATCATGCTGGCCGGCTTCTCCGGCTACGCCTATAGCGAGGTCCAGGGGGGAGCGCTGCAATCGCGCTATCTGAAGGAGACCAACTACTACAGCATCAAGGTCGTCGACACGCCCATGTCCGACAATACGCTCCGCAAGGATCTGGTTCTGGATCACCTCATCCATAGCTACACCTGGATCGACGATCCGAAGAGGCTGGGCTACGACTACGAGAGGATCTACGCCGAGATCACCAAGTACGTGGCTCTCACGAAGACGGCCGGGCTCAAGACGCTCTTCATCGGCGGGGGCGGCTACACCTTCCCACGCTATGTGGAGGCCGTGTATCCGGGCAGCCACATCGACGTGGTCGAGATCGACCCGGAGGTGACAAGCACGGCCTTCCAGTACCTCGGACTGCGCCGCGACACCACCATCCGAACCTTCAACCAGGACGCCCGTCTGTTCTTCGACGACAACATTCGTGCCGACGGCAGTGCGGCTGTCAAATACGACCTGGTCATGGGCGACGCCTTCAACGACCTGTCGGTCCCCTACCACCTGACCACCTACGAGTTCGACCTGAAGATTCGCAACTCGCTGGAGCCCGACGGCTACTACATGGCCAACGTCATCGACAACGCCAGGTCGGGCGAGTTCCTGCGCGGCTTTGCCAACACGCTCAAGCAAGCTTTCGCCCACGTCTACATCTTCGGGATCGGGAGCGCCTGGAACAGCAACGTGGCCAGCACCTACGTCGTCCTGGCCGGCAACACTCCTCTCAACGTAGCCCAGCTCACCGCCTCCTCCACCAACGACACCGGCCGCCCCGTGGGCACCATGATGACCCAGGACGAATTGCGAGCCTTCCTCCAGCGGGGTCGCCAGATCATCTTCACCGACGACTACGCCCCGGTGGACAACCTGGTGGCGCCATTGTTCATCGAGCGGGGGCTGTGAGCAAGGTTTCGCGCCCACAGCGTACGAGATCGCGGCCGGCCTTTGAGGTTCGCCACGCTCAGGCTCATCGCGCTGGGGGGGCGTCTGAACCGCAGATTACGCAGATTATGGGACTTCGCAGATTCCGCTTGACATAGGATGTGCTGGGATACTAGACTAGTCTTAGACCAGTTTGGAGCGCGGAGGGTTCCATGCGTACAGTCGGAGCATACGAAGCCAAGACCCATCTTCCACGGCTTCTGGACGAGGTGGCGAAAGGGGAGACCATCACTATCACCAAGCACGGTGTGCCGGTGGCCGTGCTGGCGCCAATCCCAGCGCAGCAGCGCACGGACGTCGGCAAGTTGATCGACGAATGGCGCGCGTACCGGGAGGAGCACAACATCACGCTGGGCGGCCTTTCGATTCGCGAGATGATCGAGGAAGGGCGGCGGTAGCGGTGTTTGTGGTGGATTGCTCCGTGACGATGTCCTGGTGTTTTCGCGACGAAGCCACCCAGTACACCGAGGCTGTTTTCGATCGACTTCGCAGCGAGCCGGCGGCTGTGCCGGCGATTTGGTCGCTGGAGGTCGCAAACACGTTGCTAGTCGCGCAGCGCCGCGGACGGATCACGCAAGCAGAAGCATTGCATTTTGTTCGGCTGCTCCGCGGAGCGTCTATCGAAATCGACACCTCTGACATGATGACCGTCATGGACCGCGCGCTGGACCTCGGCCGTCTGCATCAACTGTCGGCCTACGACGCCGCCTACCTCGTGCTAGCCTCCCGCGAAGGACACCCCCTTGCGACCCTGGACGCACGGCTGCGGGCGGCCGCCAGCCAGATGGGTATTCCAATCGTCGACTAATACCACAAACCCGGAGCCTGGGAGTGGTCCAGCTCCAGAAGAGGAAGGATATGCCGGCCAAGATCACCATCGACAGCGCGAAGATCGCCGATTTCTGCCGGCGTCACCGTATCAGCAAGCTGTCACTGTTTGGATCCGTCTTGAGAGACGACTTTCGTCCGGATAGCGACGTGGACGTGTTGGTCGAGTTCGAGCCAGGACAAACCATGGGGTTGATCCGCCTTGCCGGTCTTGAGCGTGAGCTCTCCGAAATCGTAGGGCGCAAAGTCGACTTGCGAACGCCGGCCGAACTGAGCCGCTATTTCCGGCAGGAAGTGTTGGACACGGCTGAGGTGCAGTATGCAGAGACATGACCTGGTTCGGCTTCGTCACAAAGCGGCATCCTGTCGGAAGAGACCGCTGCGGCTTCGGAAACCGCGGCGGTCTACGGCGGCGGTCCGACTGCGCCGTCTCCGCTACGTGGTACTGACTTACGGAACGACGCACTTAGAAAGTGTATGAAAAGGGTGGATGGGTTATGGTAAGCTATCGGTATGAAGCGCCAACCATACCCGACCGACATCAGCGATTCTCAATGGCAGGTGATCGAGCCGTTGATCCCGCCG
>SCTZ01000241.1 GCA_004297765.1 Chloroflexota bacterium
ACAGAGAAGACGCTATCTGTCATTCTGAGCGCCGCAGCGCGAAGAATCCGTATCCCCAGGGCGCGGATTCTTCGGCGTGCGCGCCTCAGAATGACAAAACCAGTGTGGTCGAACACTAGTGTCCAGGTGGGTCAATCCGCCTCCCTTCGGCATCGTATTTGTGGAACCCTTCGCCGGTCTTCTTGCCCAGCTTGCCCTCGCGGACCTTTTGCTTCAGGATCTGCGGTGGCCGGAAGTACGGCTTGCCGTACTCGTCGTACAAGTACTGCATGGTATCCAGGACTCGGTCCAGCCCCTCCTCATCGATGTTCTCAAGGGGACCATGCGGGTGGTTGTGTCCGTAAATCTGCATCGCATCGACATCCCATGCGGTACCCAGACCCTCGCCGACCGCGCTCATGTCCTTCCACCACTCCGGCATTTCCAGCCTAGCCTGGACGTGACCGGGGGTGTCCTTGGTAGCGATTGGCTCGCGACCGATGTTGCGGAGCAGGTGGAGGGCCTTGTACTTCGTGTCCTCGGAGGTAAAAACGGTGCACGGCATCTGGACGATGCGCGACTTCGCCACCGGGGTGACGAAGTGAGCGCCCACGATGCGGTCACGCCTCGTGGCGTTCTGGGAGATGTGCGTAATGCTCTTGGCCCAGGTCATAGGGATGATGATGGCATCATTGCGGCAGGCGGCTTCGACGGCGGCCAGATCCTGCTGCTTCTGCCCGATGTCGTCGGATAGCTCCTCGAAGATGACGTCGGCGTTCTTGACTGCCGAGGCGATGTCATCACGCTTGTTAGCAACGGACACGTTGTAGCCTTCCTGCTTGAGGGCGGCCACGATGGGCGAGTCGGCCTCGGTGGTCAGGAAGGCAATGTTCTTGATGCCCTTGATGATCTCCTTGTTGACACTGCTGTCGACCTCAGGGGCGCGCTGGCTATAGTCGTAGAAGCCCCGACCAGTCTTGCGGCCGAGATGGTTGAGCTGGACCATCTGGCGCATCCCGATAGGGGGCATGAATTCGTGCAAGCCGTATTGCTCGTGCATGTACACGAGGATGTGATACATCGTGTCTACGCCGATGAAGTCCAACAGCGTGAACATACCCATCGGGTTCCCGCGGGCCGTCTGGATACGGTCCACGCTCCGCATGTCCGCGACTCCCTCGTCTCGGACGGCGAACAGCTCGTTCATACCGCCGGATGGGCGTGTGCTGAGGAAGCCGGGGCGATCCTTGACGACGACGGGAACGCGGCCAAGGCTCTTGCCGAACTCCACGATCTTGTCGACCAGTTCCTGGAAGTTGACCGGGGTGCGTCCGATTTCGAGCAGCAGCATGACGGGAGCTGGCTGAAAAAAGTGAGTGCCGATCATGCGGTCCTTGACGCGCAGAACCGAAGCGATCTCGGTGATAGCGATGCCCGAGGTGTTGCTCCCTAGGACGACGTCATCCGCCACCAGGCCCTCGATCTCTTTGAAGAGGTCCTGCTTCAGCTTGAGATCCTCGGGGATGGCCTCGATAACGAGGTCGGCGTCCTTCACGGCGTCGGCCAGGTTGATGGTCATCCGAAGGCGGGAGAGGGTGCCGTCGTAAAAAGCTTTGTCGATCTTGTTGCGGGCCAGCCGATCGTCCAGGACCTTCTTGATACTGCTATGAGCCTTATCGGCGAGGGCCTGGTTAAACTCCTTGCACACGACGTTGTAGCCGGACTGAGCAGCCAACTGGGCGATGCCGGAGCCCATCAGTCCGCCGCCGATGACGGCCACGTTCTTAATCTCACGGACGGCCATGCGATCCTCCTCACTGAAAGTATGTCTAGCCTGGCACGACGCCAGGTGGACTAGCGACCTTTGAATTGTGGCTTGCGCTTCTCCATAAAGGCGACCCGCCCTTCTGCAGCATCCTCGGAGGAGCCGACGACCGCGCACAACTGGCTCTCCAGCAGCGTGGCATGCTCCAGGGGCAGTTCCATCCCGTAGTTGACGGCGCGGATGGCGGCCTTGACCGACAGCGGCGCGGCCTTCTCGCTGATGGTGTTGGCCAACTCCGTGGCCGCCTGCAGCAGGTCGGCTGCGGGCACGACGCGGTTGACCAGTCCAATGGCCAGAGCTTCCTGGGCGGGAACACGGCGGCCCGTGAGCATCATCTCGAGGGCGCGTCCCTTGCCAATGAGGCGGGGCAGCCGCTGGGTGCCGCCCCAGCCCGGCAGTATCCCGAGCCCCAACTCTGGCAAACCGAACTGGGCCGACTCGGCCGCTACGCGCAGGGTGCAGGCCAGAGCAATCTCGCAACCGCCGCCCAGGGCGAAGCCGTTCACCGCCGCGATGATGGGCTTGCCCATGTTCTCCATCTTGGCGAGCACAGTCTGCCCGAGCCGCGTGAAGGCGGTAGGATCCGCCGGCGTGTCGCCCATGTCGGAGAGATCCGCACCGGCCGAAAACGCCCTGTCCCCGACACCGGTCAGGATAGTCACGCAGATGCTGTCGTCCAGAGCCAGCGCATCGATGGCTTGGCTGAGCTCGTTCATGGTCGTCCGTCCGAAGGCGTTCAGCTTCTCAGGACGGTTGATGGTCAAGACACCAATCCTGCCCTCTTGCCTGTATGCGAAATGCTGTAGCTCCATGAAAGCCTCCTACGAAACTATCTCACCGACCAACGGACAGACTCTTTACGCATCAAAGTTGAAAAGTCGGATGGCGTTCTCCCGCAGCAGCTTGCGCAGAGGACCCTCGCGCAAACCTAACTCCTGGAAGTGATCGAAGTAGGTGCCCCAATCGAAGCCGTTGCTGCCCCACAGGACCTTGTCTTGTCCCCGCGTGTTCACAAAGTGCTTGACGTTGGCCTCCCAGTACTTCGGGAAGTGGGCATCACAGCCGAAGTAAACGTTCTCGTGCTTCCAAGCCATGGCTTCCAGCTCCTGGCACCAGGGCCAGCCCGTGTGGGCGCCGATGATGTTGAGCTTGGGGAAATTCAGGGCGATGTCGTCCATATAGATCGGGCGGCCGGGATCGCTGGGCATGCCCTCCAGTGAGTGACCCACCTGCATCGAGACGGGCACGCCCAGATCCTCGCACAGCGCGTAGCATGGGTACATGGTCTTGTCATTGATGGGAATGCCGTAGCCGTAGGTGTGGACGTAGACGCCCTTGAAGCCGAGGTCGAGGACGGCACGTTTGATCTCCTGGAGGCTCTCCTGGATGCACAGCGGGTTGTAGCCGGCGAGGCCGATGAGCCGCTTGGGATGGTTCTTGATGGCCTCGTAGGTGCGGTCGGCGGTGATGTTCCAGCCGGGCATCAGCTTCTTGTGGCGCCAAGAGTACATCTTGACCGACGCGATCAGTACCTTATCCACGCCGAACTCGTCCATGCGCTTGACATACTCGTCCGGCGTCCAGCTCGGCCACGGCTGTGGCTCGCGCTTGAAGATGCTCCGCTCCATGATCTTGAACTCGTCGCAGTCGGACTCCCAGTCCTCTTTCGCGCGATCCGGCGTGAAGAGGTAGTTCATGCAGTCGATGGCAGCGATAGACGATTTGGCCACTGGTCCCTCCTACGTTATGCTGATCAGGGGCGGCTGTGACGTCGCCCCACGCGTGTCACTTCTATAATCCCGACTCGGACGTCGCCTGGCCGGGTAGCGGAATACCCAGTCTCTTGAAGCGGGACAACTCATCCTGTCCTAACTGATTCCCAAAGATCTCCGCAATCGTCTCCGGCGTCCATCGCTCATGGTTGAACACTGTCCGGATCTCCTTGGGATGCGACCAGAGGGCAATCTTGTAGCCCTGCGCCGTGTAGACCTGACCCGTGACGTGGCGCGCCTGGTCGCTGCATAGGAAGACCACCAATGGCGCGATATCCTCGGGCTCGCCAGCTTCGCCCTTCGTCTGTGCGACTGGCCCAGCCAATCGCTCTGTCATACGCGTGATGGCGCCGGGGGCGATGCAGTTGATCGTGACGTTATACTTGGACATGGCCAGGGCTGTGCTGCGTGTCAGCCCCACAATCCCCGCCTTGGCCGCAGAGTAGTTCGGCTGGCCGGGGCTGCCCTCTAGACCGGCTACCGACGTGAAGGTGATGATGGTGCCGGAGCCCTGCTGCCGCATGATCCCCGTCGCGAACTTCATCAGGTTGAAGTGTCCCTTCAGGTGCACCCGGATGACGTCGTCCCACTCGTCCTCGGCCATGTTGAAGATCATGCGCTCGCGCAGAATGCCGGCCACCTGCACCAGACAATCCAGACGCCCGAAGGTATCCAGGGCGGTCTGGACGATGCGGCGTCCCGCCTCGAAGTTGCTCACGTCGTCGGCTATCGCGATCGCCTGGCCACCCTTCTCCTTGATCTCTTTGACCACCGCCTCTGCCGGCTCGCTCGACGGCTCGGACCCGTTGACGCTGACCCCATAGTCGCAGACGACGACCTTGGCACCATGCTCGGCCATGAGCAACGCGATGCCTCTGCCGATACCGCGCCCCGCACCGGTCACGATAGCCACCTTGTCCTTGAGCATCATTCTGACATCGCCCCCTAATGATTAGGCTTGTGTCTGTACGTGTGTACGAGATTTCCACCCCATACAATCTATTCCACGCTGGCAGCAAGGATAGCGTCAACGATCTTCACATAGCCTGTGCACCGGCACAGGTTCCCGCTGATCGCTTCCCGCACTTCCTGCTCCGTCGGCTGCGGGTTCTCGTCCAGGAGCGCCTTCCCCGTCAGGACCATTCCGGGCGTGCAGAAGCCACACTGCACCGCCCCCTTCTCGATGAAGGCCTTCTGCACCTTGTGCAGCTCCCCATTCCGTACCAACCCCTCGATGGTCGTGATCTCCTTCCCCTGTGCGTCTATGGCCAGCGTCAGGCAGGAGAGAACCGGCTTGCCGTCGATCAGTACTGTGCAAGTCCCGCAGTCGCCTAGATCACAGGCCTCTTTTGTGCCCGTCAGCCCAAGCGACTCCCGCAGCACCTCCAGCAGCGTGCGGTGATCCTCCACGATCACCGCGTGACTCTCGCCATTCACGTTCAGCTCGATCATCCGCTTCATTTGTTCTAGCGCTCCCCCAGGTAATGCTCAACTCAAGCTAGCGGTCCGCCTTGCTGTTCCCACCGAGTGCACGGTCTCCTCAGACGCCCCACTGCGGCGAGAGCCATCTAAGCCGACGCAGGACGGTCCGGCTTCTGGACTAGTTTGTCAAGACCAGTTGGTCCAGCACTCGCTGTGTCAGCACCTCGATCATGCGCCGCCGGTAGGCCACCGTCGTCCCAATGGCCGAGATCGGACGTGCCTCCCTGCTGGCCTTGGTGGCCGCTGCCTGGACTACCTCACTGGTCAGCACTTGTCCCCGCAGCAGGTCCTCAGCCCCCTTTGCCCGCAAAGGCGCCGGACCAACGGCAGATAGTCCGATCCGGACGTCTCGACACGTGTTTCCCTCCTGCCGCAGCCAGACGGCCGCGTTCAGCAGCGGGAAATCGATGGAGCTCCGTCGCGCCAGCTTCAAGAAAGCAGAGGTGGAACCCTGCGGGGGCTTCGGCACACGGATCTCGGCCAGGATCTCCCCCGTCTGCAGAGTAGTGGGCACGTCCCCTTTCCCCGTGTAGAATTGAGCCAGGGGCACGATCCGCTCCCCTTGTGTGCTCACCAGCCGTAGAGAGGCATCCAACGCCAGCAGGGCCGGGACCGTATCGGCCGAGGCCAGGGCGTAGCATTGCTTGCCACCCTTGACCACGTAGCACTTGTTCCCGCCATACTTGAAGCAGCGCTCCCAGTTGCGCCGCCACATTTCCGACTGGTTGTAGTAGGTGCAGCGGTTGTCCAAGCAGACGTTCCCGCCCAGGGTGCCCGTGTTGCGCAGCTGCGGCGAGGCAGCCCGCCCGGCGGCCTGGGCCAGGGCAGGCAGGATCTCGCCAACCAGGGGCGAGCCGACTACCGCTGACAGAGGGACGAGGGGACCGAAGGAGATTGTATCGTCCCCAGCGGAGATGCCCGCGAGTCGCGGGACAGACTTGAGATTGACCAGATAGCGAGGCGTGACGGAACGGAGCTTGAGGGCCACCAGGAGGTCGGTGCCGCCAGATAGAAGGCAGGCCTCACGTCCGTGTTGGGCGAGCAATGCACAGGCCTCCGATAGGCTATGCGGGTCCAGACGCTCGAACTTCGGCAAGCGCATCGTTTCGTCCTCCGATCACATGTGTGGCAAAATCCGGATTTAGAAACTATCTCAGAATTGCAGAATTGGTGCTGGCCGGAGAAGCTGTCAACGGATTCAGGGGGACTGTTGCCAAACCCATCTGGCAGACCAGGCTGCCGGACAGACGTGCAAGCGCTGAGGCGCTGAGCGCCACCGCCCCATGGATGGGATGCTTGCCGGGTCGCAGGGCCAGCTGCC
>SCTZ01000025.1 GCA_004297765.1 Chloroflexota bacterium
CACTGGTTTTGTCATTCTGAGGCGCGCACGCCGAAGAATCCGCGCCCTGGGGATACGGATTCTTCGCGCTGCGGCGCTCAGAATGACAGATAGCGTCTTCTCTGTGGTCGAACACTAGTCTCGGTTATCGGCTCTGAAATTCGCCAACCCCGGGGGCTCACGCGGAGCGTGAGCCCCCGGTATCCACTTCGCCACGCGTCAGCCCGGCGAGGAAGCTCTGCCCAATCGGTGCGTCGGGGTCAGACCCAGCGGGACGATTGGAGATCGTTTCGAGGGGTCAGACTCAGTTTCACGCGAGGGAGGATCGGTATGACCAATACCCTGACCTACGATCAGTTGAACGTGGGCGACGAGATTCCCATGGTCGTCAAGAATGTGACCCAGGAGAAGATCAACCGCTATGCGGACGCGTCGGGCGATCATAACCCGCTGCATATCGATCCGGAGTTTGCCAAGACCACCACGTACAGTGGCACGATTGCGCACGGCATGCTGAGTGTAGCATACATCTCCGAGATGATGACCCAGACCTTCGGTAGAGCCTGGCTGGCGGGTGGCAAGCTGGAGATCAACTTCCTGCTTCCGGTGCGGCCGGGCGACACGGTGATGGCCAAGGGGAAGATCGCCGAGAAGACTGCCGAGGATGGCCAGCAAAGCGTGCGGTGTGATGTATGGGTCGAGAACTCTAAGGGAGACAAGGTTATCGTCGGCTGGGCCAGTGCGCTCTGCCAGTAACCATAGCCCGTTGAGTCCGTGCTACCGTCCATGCAATGCAGGCAATCCGTGAAAAGGAGTACGTCTCATGGACCTGAGCGATGTGGTGGTGTTGGGTGGTGCCAGAACACCCTTCGGCAAGTTTGGCGGCGGTCTGGTGGGTTTTGCCAGTTGGGAGCTAGGCGGCTTCATCCTTCCCAAGGCGCTGGAGAAGGTCGGCATCAGCAGAGATCTGGTCGATATGGTCCTGATGGGGCATAACCGCCAATCCGGAAGCAATCCCGCCCGGGTGGCCTGCATCTTGGCCGGGCTGGAGCACGTGCCGGCTGTCTCGCTAAACTCGGCCTGCTCGGTCGGGGCCGTGGCGACGATCTTCGCGTCTCGGGCGATTCGGTGCGGCGACGCCGAGGTCGTCGTGGTGGGTGGCATGGACAGTATGAGCAATATTCCGCACGTGCTGAAGGGCACGCGTTGGCAGGGCACGGGCTACGGTAACCTCACGGTCATGGACGGCTGGTATGATGTCGGCGATATTCCCGATCTGGACGCAGGTATTCACCCCTCCGAATTCATCGCCAAGCGCTACGGTCTGACGCGCCGGGATCTGGACGAGTTTGCGCTCGATAGCCATCAGAAGGCCGCTCGCGCCTGGGACAATGGGTGGTACGACGACGAGGTGGTGCCTGTGCCGATTCCTGCGAACGGCCAGCAGCCCGCATCCGTCTGCGCGATAGATGAGCACTTCCGCCGGGGGACTAGCGTTGAGCAAATGATGAAGGTTCCGCCCGCCTTCCTGCACGATGGGACTGGCGTGACCTCGGCCACGAACTCCTCCGGCATCGTGGACGGGGCATGCGCTATTGTGCTTGCGTCGCGTAGGAAGGCGCTAGAACTGGGCATCAAGCCACGCTCATCGCTGGTGTCATGGGCCATCACGGCCGAGCCGCACCTGGAGATGTTCGAGGGACCCGCCGTCGCTATCCCGGTCGCTCTGCAGCGCGCCGGAATGACCTTGGATGATATGGACTTCATCGAAGTGAACGAGGCCTTCGGCTCACAAATCGTGAGTAACGAGCGTCGGCTGAAGTGGGACCACGCGAAGCTCAATCCGGGCGGAGGGGCAATCGCCATCGGACACCCTACCAGCACGTCTGGCTCCCGCCTGGTGCTCACAATGACCGGGCACCTGCAGCGACAGGACAAGGAGTACGGTGTCATAGCTATCTGTGGCGGAGGCGCTGTGACCGGATCGCTCGTGCTCAAACGAGAGAGCTAGCAGGAGAGGCTTGTCTGCGGGACGTGACGAGAAGGGAAGTTTGAAATGGATATCAAGGACGTCGTGATTCTTGATGGCGCTCGAACGCCTTCCGGCGATTTCGGCGGTGCCTACGTCGATTTCTGGACCTACCATCTGGGGCAGCGCATCATCAGCGCTTGTATCGACAAGACGGGCATCGACCGCAAACGTATCGGCTATTACTACCTTGGGCATAATCGACAGGCCGGCTATGGGAGCAACGCCGTGCGAACCGCCGCGATTCTGGCTGGCATTACAGACACGCCGGGCGTTTGCATCAACGGCGCTCACGGCTCCGGGACCAATAGCATCCTGCTGGGCTCCCAGGCCATTCGCGCTGGCGACTATGAGGCCGTGATGGTGGGGGGCACCGAGTCCATTAGCAACCTACCGTACTTCATGAAGAAGGTGCGTTGGTCGGGCATGCGTCTGGGCAACGTCACCCTCCTGGACGGAATCGATGAGCTATGGGACGTGCCAGTGTTAAAGACGTCAGAGCACCCTGCCGAGCACTTTGCGGCCAAGCATGGTATCTCGCGTGAGGAGCAAGATGCCTACGCCCTGGAAAGTCACAAGAAGGCCGTGCAGTCCTGGAACAACGGCTGGTTCGCCGACGAGGTGATACCTGTCGAGGTGCCAGCCCACCAGGGGCGAGGTGGCTTTGTCCTAGAGCGGGATGAGACCATCCGACCGTTCCTTACGGTCGGAGATTTGGCCACAATGAAGCCGGCTTACAAGAGCGACGGCACCGTCACGCTAGCCAACGCGGCGAAGTTGGCCGACGGGGCCACCGGCATGATCATCACCTCGCGCGCCAGAGCGCAGGCTTGGGGTCTTGCTCCCAAGGCCTCCTTCCTCAGCATCTCGTGGGTCGCGCGGGGCGGTCACCAGGAGATGTATGAGAGCGTGCGCGTGGCCACCGACAAGGCCATCGAGCGCGCCCGCATCAAGCTGTCGGACATCGACCTAATCGAAATCGACGAGGCCTACGCCGCAGAGGTTCTGGCTCTGCAGAAGGAGCTCGAGCTTGATCCGGCCAAGATCAATGTCCACGGTGGCAGCATCGCCCTCGGCTATCCACCCGCGGCGGTGGCCGCGCGCAATGTCTGGACGCTGATAAACGCCTTGAAGACCCACGACAAGGAGATCGGATTGGCGGCCGTCGGCGGGACCGGCGGGGTGAGCCATGCCATCGTCGTCAAGCGCGAGCAGTAAGCCCTTATCACCACGAAAGGAGCCTGAGGCGTTGATAGACTATCCTGGCGTCTTGCTTTGGAAGATAGAGAACGGCATTGCCACGATCACGCTGAACCGCCCTGAGCAGCGGAACACCCTGGACTTCCAGGTCGTCGCGGCCCTCAGCGAGGCGTTTCGTGAGGCAGCGGAGAACGACAATATCAAGGTGTTAGTGCTGACCTCGACCGGCAAGTACTTCAGCGCGGGCGGCGACGTCAACCATCTGCTTAGCGAGAGCGCGAAGGGCGGAGCTGACGAGAAGGCACGTCGGCTGGAGTTCTATCTGACGCGCAACATGTTGCCCACGCTTTCCGAGCAGATCGATAAGCCCACGATCTGTGCGGTCCAGGGCCCGGCGGTGGGGCTAGGCATGGATGTTACCCTGGCCTGCGATATGCGCATCGCGGCCGAGACGGCCCGGTTCGCCGAGTCGTTCGTGCTGCGAGGCATCGTTCCGAATGGGGCGTGCTGGCTACTTCCGCGCATCGTAGGCTGGCCGAGGGCATGCGAGCTGATCTTCACCGGGGGTACCGTGGATGCCGCCGAGGCCCTGCGCATCGGTCTGGTCAACCGGGTCGTGCCGGCCGATCAACTGGAGAGCGCCACCTACGAGCTGGCCGAGCGCATTGCGAAGAACCCGCCCCTGGCCGTACGCTTTGCCAAGCGCATCATGCAGAAGGGCGTGCATACCGATGCCGATACTAACATGCAGTTCATGACCGCAGCGCAGACCATCCTGCTGGAGTCCCGGGACCACCAGGAGGCCCTGACGGCCTTCCTCGAGAAGCGTGAGGGCAAGTACGTGGGCCAGTAACGAGGGGGATAGGGGGTGGGAGACCGATCCACTGGCCGCGGTCACTTCATCTGGTTGCATTAGGAGCGAGTCCATGATCGTTCTGGGCAGACGCTATGCTGATAGGTTGGTATCCGCCGACGAGGCCGTTGCCGTGATCGACTCCGGGTCGACCGTGGCGATGAGCGGTTTCTCTAGCGAGCCAATGGAGCTGGTGGACGCCCTCGTGGCCCAGGCCGATCGGCTGGAAGGCGTACGGTTGATCCCGATCAATCCGTTGCGCGAACCTGCCTACCTTCGGCCCGGTATGGAGAAACATTTCACTGAGATCCTAACCCTGTTTCCGGGCCCGCGCCTGCAGAAAGCGGTGCGGGAAGGGCGCGCGGGCTACATCCCTAATCACCTTTTTCTCTATCCGGCGCTCTACGGCGAGCGATACTTGCGGCCGGATGTGGCGCTGATTCAAGTATCGCCTCCCGACAAGTATGGGTTCTGCAGCCTGGGTATTTCGGCCGACCGCAGTCTGATCGACGCTGCCAAGGTAGTCGTCGCCGAGATGAATCATATGCTGCCCCGCCCGTTTGGAGACATTTTCGTCCATGTGTCTAGATTGCATTGCTTCTGCGAGGTGTCCCGACCGTTGTTGCCGGAAGGGGGAGAGCCCATTGGGGAGATCGAGCGGACCATCGGGGCGTACGTTGCGGCGCTGATACCCGATGGCGGTGTGCTCCAGGTAGGGCGGGGGGCCATCCCCGACGCCGTATTGGAGGCTCTCCGGGATCACAAGGACATCGGTATCCATTCAGGGATGCTCTCGGATACCATGGTGGACCTGGTCGAGTGGGGCGTTATCACCGGGGCGCGCAAGGAGATCGACCACGGCAAGATGGTCTCAATGATGGCCATCGGGACGGATAAGATCTACAGCTTCATGGACCAGAACCCGTTGGTGGATATGCGGCCCATCAGCTACACCCACAATGCTAGCGTCATTGCTCGGCTGAGCAACTTCATCGCCATCAACTCCGCGGTGGAGGTGGACCTGCGCGGGCAGGTGAATGCCGAGCGGATCGGCGACTATCAGTTTGCCGCTCCGGGTGGGCAACCCGACTTCGTGCGGGGGGCCTCATACTCACCGGGTGGGAAGTCCATTATCGCGATCCCCTCCACTACCAGGGACGGCAAGGTCTCAAGGATCGTGCCCATGTTCTCTGCGGGCGCCATGGTCACTACCACGGCCGCGGAAGCGGACTACGTCGTTACCGAGTACGGTGCCGCCGAGCTGCGCGGGCGGTCTACGCTGCAGCGTGCCAAAGCGCTGGTTGGCATTGCGCACCCGCGGTTTCGGGAGGAGCTGGAGGCGCAGATCCCCCACATTTTGTAATCGAAGGTCAAGGAGACTATCACATGCAACTGTCAAACATGACCGCAGTCATCACCGGCGGGGCGTCGGGCCTCGGAGAAGCAACGGCAAGGCGTCTGCATAGCCGAGGCGCAAACGTTGTTCTGGTGGATTTCAACGGCGAGTCGGGTGTAGCGTTAGCCAAGGAGCTTGGTCCGCGGGCGGCATTTGCCCATGCCGACGTCACGATCACGGAGCACTTGCAAAACGCGATGGACTTCGCGGCGGCGAAGTTCGGAGAACTGAACGTCTTGGTGAACTGTGCGGGGATCGGACCTGCAGTTCGTACCCTATCGAAGTCTGGCCCCCACGACATAGACCAGTTCAAGAAGGTCATTGCCGTCAATCTTGTGGGAACCTTCGATGCCATTAGGCTCGCTGCAGAGAAGATGGCACAGAACGGACCGAACGAGTTGGGCGAGCGTGGCGTCATCATCAATACCGCATCGATCGCGGCCTACGAGGGGCAGATCGGCCAGGTAGCCTACGCCGCCTCGAAGGCTGGCATTGTTGGCCTCACGATCACGGTGGCACGGGACCTAGCGCACCTCGGGATCCGCGTATGCACAATCGCTCCCGGCACCTTCGATACACCATTGCTCGCGACACTCTCAGAGGAAGTGAGAGCTTCTTTGGGCAAGCAGATTCCATTCCCGTCCAGATTGGGCCGACCTGACGAGTTCGCAATGCTCGCGCAGCAGATCATTGAGAACCCGGTGCTGAACGGGGAGACGATTCGGCTGGACGGGGCGCTACGCATGGGACCGCGGTAGCCTAGCGCGGTTCTTGGTATATGCCAAAACGAACAGACAAGCGCTCCAGGTAGACTATAGGGGGCTAGAACCTCACACATCTGGTGAAGCGGTTTCTGGGGGGACACCGCATGGGTGGACTTTCGAGGCGGACAAGTTCCGAGGTTAGGCAAAAGACAACATCAGACTAGGGCCGGCGATGTGACGAGAGGGGCTTACTAATGAGGTACGCAGAGACAGGGTTCAATCTAGAAATTGATCTATCCCGGGGAAACATTGAGAGGGTAGAAACTGACCCAAGATCAACCGCACTTCATCTCGGCGGGCAGGGTACCGCCGCAAAGATACTATGGGATAGGGTTCCACCCGAGGTTGAACCCTTTTCTCCAGATAATCTGCTCATATTCAGCACCGGTCTTTTGCATGGCACTCCTGTCCCTGGTGCCAATCGTTCCGTTGTCAATACCTTCAATCCTCAGACAAACCTCTATTCACATTCACTATTCGGAGGGTTCTTCGGACCCGAATTGAAACACGCCGGTTACGACAAAATAGTTATTCGCGGCAAGGCCCCCGACCTTGTCTATTTGTGGATAAACAACGACAAAGTAGAAATTCGTGATGCCTCGCATCTGCAGGGCAAAGGCGCTCTCGAAACTGCAGCACTCATTCAAGAAGAGTTGAAGGAGCCCAAAGCCCAGGTGGCCGCTATTGGTCTGGCCGCTGAAAACAGGGTCTATATGGCTACCATCGAACACTCCGTCTCCAGCGCCTCTCGCGGCGTAGGCTCGGTCATGGGAGACAAAAGGCTAAAGGCGATAGCTGTCCGTGGAACAAAGGACATCAACGTTGCCCGACCGGCTGAACTTTGGGAGACATGCAACCGCCAGTTTCAGGCAATTCATGATAACCCGTATTGCGGGGACGTAATGTTGCGCGAGGATGACGAGTCCTTTCATGTCAACAACTTCGCTTGGGGCAATGCGCGTCAGCGGAGGAAGACTTACTGGACCAAAGAAGTGGAAGAGGAGTGGAAGAAGGTTTCCCAAAGCGTGCGGGTTCGCTGGACGGGTTGCTATAACTGTCCGAAGGATTGCCATCAAGCAGTTAAATACCCGGGACGGCATCTATATTTCCAAAAATGCTACAGCAAACTTACCTACCTCATGGCGGCCTATGAAGATCTCAAGTTCAATTTTGACATACTTGGGGTTACCCAGGAGTACGGACTGGATGGGTTCTCGACGCCGCAAGTCCTCGCCTTCGGCGTAGAGCTCTACGAAGCCGGCATTTTGACGGACAATGATCTGCCAGGATTTCCATCCGATGGCGCAGGAAGGTTCTTCTATCTCGTTGAGAAAATCGTTCGGCGTGAAGGGGTTGGAGATGCTCTAGCCAATGGCGTTTGGTGGGCAGCCCGCCAGATTGGTAAGGGGGCAGAAGCATTCGATCATAACACTACGAAGAAAATGGAGCAACTGCCTCTCAAGCTAGGAAAGGTGAATTACCCCTATTTCCTCATGTATGCCACCGGTGAGAAGATGGGCATCACCCAGATCGAAGGGTCGTACCCCCAGACACCCGAGCCTGACATAGAAGAGAGAAAGAGGCTTGTAGAGGGTTGGGTCGCGGCCCCTGAAAGGTTTAAGAAATGGTATTTGGAATGGGAACCGCGCCAAGATCCATCTGTTGAAGCGTCTGTCAATATTGTTGATTGGAATGAGACCATGCATTACATCGACGACGCCATCGGGATGTGCGCCTTCCTGTCGTGTTTTAGAGGCCAATTTGGCATGAGGCCTCCGTATCACCTTTACAATTTGCCGAGTTTCATCTCACTTGCGAGCGGCCTGGATCTCGATTCAGACGGAATATGGGAAATCGGAACAAGGAACCGCAATCTGATTAGGGCTATTAATGTAAGAAGAGGCTTAAGAAGAATCGACGAGAAGCCTCCTGAAGACCATTGGAAGATCAGGGAGCCTGAAATGGAGCAGAATCTTCTTGACGCCTATTATGAGCTCAAGGGCTGGAATAATGATGGCATTCCTACCAAAGAGACGTTAGACAAACTGGGCCTGGATTACGTGGGCGAAGACTTGGTACAGAGGGGGATCTTGACAGGCCACGAGGGTACTCCCACCAAGGTGGAAACAGACAAGAACTAAGTCAAGGATGTGATAACCGTGCAGGGTCAGACAGCAAGGAAGAAGATTAAGACAATAAAGGTTAATCTTGACAAATGCATGGGTTGCCGTGCATGCGAGATGGCCTGCTCGGGATTCCATGCCACGCCGAAATTCAGCAGCTTCAATCCGGCCAGGTCTCGGATTCGGGTGGTTATAGATATACTGAACGACGAGTATGTCCCAGTACGTGCCACTGATTATGCCAAAGCCGGGTGTGATGGCAGAAACACATACACGATTAACGGGAAGCAATACAGCGAATGTAGCTTCTGTGGGAACGTCTGCTCTAGCAGGGATCTATTCAAAGAACCGGATTCCGGTCTCCCTCTAAGATGCGATATGTGTAAAGAGGATCCGGAACTGAAAGAGCCCTGGTGTGTTCAGGTGTGCCGAGTTGACGCCCTGACGTACGAAGAAACTGAAGAGGAAGGCGAGGAAGAAGAGAAGCTGGGCGACCTGGAGATCGGATTGGACTCATTGGTGGACAAGTATGGGTTGCAGAAGGTAATTGATGGCGTCGCCAGGATGTCACGCAAAGGCCAAGACGTTAACCTGGGATAGGTGGATTAGAACATCGTGGAAACTGTAGCCCCCTTCAAAGAGGTCATCGATGAGGTAAAAGAGAAAGGCGGAGACGCCGTCAAATTCTGCTATCAATGCGGAAAATGCGATACTGTCTGTCCCTGGAATAGGGTCAGGAAGTTCAGTATGCGCAAGCTAATCCGCGAGGCCACCTTCGGTCTGACTGAGATAGAAAGCGAAGAGATCTGGCGTTGTACCACCTGCGGAAAGTGCCATCAACGATGCCCCAGGGACGTAAAGCAGATCGACGACATGATAGCTCTGCGCAGGATGGCCACGGGCTATGGCGTTTTCCCTGGCGGCGTCAAGCTTGTCCGCACCATTAGCGCAGGTCTGACTGCCCAGGGCAATCCGTTTAATGAAGACCGAAAGAACAGGGCGGATTGGGCCCAGGGGCTGTCCGTAAAACCCTTCGCCGAAGGAATGGAAGTCTTGTATTTCCCCTGCTGCTACAGCAGCTATGACCCGAGACTAAAGAAGGTAGCTCAAGCCACAGCTACGGTCCTCAATAGGGCCGGGGTAGACTTTGGGATACTGGGCTCCAAGGAGAACTGCTGTGGAGAGAGCATCCGGAAGACCGGCAACGAGGAATTGTTCAAACGTTTAGCCAGGGAAAACATCAAGGCTTTCATCGAAAATGGCGTGAAGAAAATCCTTGTATCTTCCCCTCATTGCTACCACACCTTCAAGAATGAGTACTCTGAATTCAAGGTGAACTTCGAGGTGGTTCATGTCTCCCAATATGTCTTCCAGTTCATCAGGGAGGGAAGGCTTCAGATCAGCAACGAGTATGCTAAGAAGGTGACCTATCACGACCCCTGTTACCTGGGTCGGCATAATGGCGTATATGACGAACCCCGAGAGACCTTGAAGAAGATACCCGGTTTGGAACTGATCGAGATGGCTGAGAGGCGGGAGGATGGCCTCTGTTGCGGAATGGGAGGAGGCAGGATTTGGATGGAAACACCAAAGTCCGAGAGATTCTCCAACATCAGAATGGAAGAGGCCATTGAGCTTGGGGCTGAGGAGCTGGTTACTGCCTGCCCCTATTGCATCACTAATTTCGAGGATACCAGGGCAGCCCTGAACTGTGCTGACGCCATACAGGTCAAGGACATCACGGAGATTCTCCAGGAAGTGGTTTAGTATGGCTAACCGAGACAGTATGTGGACATGAAACCTGATGAGGCGATAGAAAATGGAAAAGGAACGAATCGTAGAACAGGTTCGTAAGAGCCTCGGACACAATAGTTATGGAGATGTAATGGTTCTTGGTGGAGGGATCAGCGGCATTCAAGCCTCGCTTGATCTGGCCAACGCGGGATTCAAGGTTTACCTAGTCGAGAAATCACCTGCCATTGGCGGTCATATGGCCCAGCTTGACAAGACCTTTCCCACCAATGACTGCTCCATGTGAATACTTTCGCCCAAACTGGTCGAGGTCGACCGGCACGCCAACATCGAGGTCCTGACCTACACCGACGTTGACAGTGTAGCAGGGGAAGCAGGAAGCTTCAATGTAACGCTGATCAAGAAGCCCAGATACGTTGACGAGAGCGTATGCACCGGTTGTACTACCTGTGTACAATACTGCCCGGTCAAGTATCCTGATAGATTCAATCAGGAGATATCGCAGAACAAAGCCATTCATATTTACTTCGCTCAAGCAGTTCCGCTTGTCACGTATATCGATGAAAGCTGCATTTATCTCAAAGAGAAGAAATGCGGCATCTGCGAACGTGTATGTGAAAATGGCGCCATCGATTTCACTCAAAGGGCGGAGAAGCTGGAAGTCAATGTCGGGGCGATCATTCTGGCTTCTGGCCTTGAGCCATTCGATCCCAAGTTGCGGGACGAGTATGGCTACGGGCGGATGCAGAACGTGGTTACCAGCTTGGACTATGAACGGCTGCTATGTGCCACCGGCCCCTACGAAGGTGAGGTACTGCGTGCGTCCGACAAGAAGCATCCCCATAAGATAGCCTGGATTCAATGTGTCGGCTCCAGGCAGGTTATCCCAGGCGGTAACAGCTACTGCTCAGCCGTCTGCTGCACGTATGCCCAGAAACAAGTGATTCTGACAAAAGAGCACGACGCAGAGGCCGAGTGTACGATATTTCATAACGATATTCGCTCCTATGGGAAGGATTTCGAGCGCTACTTCGAAAAGACAGAGAACCTTCCTGGGGTTCGCTTTATCCGAAGCTACGTATCGATAGTAAAAGAGAATCCGCAGAACAGGAACGTCACCTTACGGTACTCCACACCCGACGATGGCGTTAAGGAAGAAGAATTCGACATGGTGGTACTATCCGTCGGATTGAACCCACCTGCCGATGCTAGGGACCTCGCACATAAGTTCGGCATAGAGCTCAATTCACACGGATTCTGTAAAGCAATTCCTTCCAATCCCATGGCGACCAGTAGACCTGGGATCTTTGTAAGCGGAGCCTTCCAGGGTCCCACGGATATTCCCGAGGCGGTTTTTGCCGCCAGCGGAGCCGGCTCGCAGGTTGGTGAGCTCCTTGACTACAGGCGAGGGAAGCTGTCCACGGAGCGGACATATCCACCGGAAAGGGATGTCTCGCGAGAGGAGCCCAGGGTGGGTGTCTATGTGTGCCGGTGTGGAGCCAATATCGGAAGGACGGTCGACGTTCCCTCCACCGTTGAATATGCTTTAACCTTACCCAACGTCGTCTATGCGACGGAACAGCTATTCTCCTGTGCCACAAACTCCGCCAAAGAAATATCAGACCTGGCAAAGGAAAAAGGGCTCAATCGCGTGGTTATTGCTGCCTGCTCTCCCAGGACCCTTGAAGCGCTATTCCGGGACACTCTTCGGGAAGCGGGACTTAACCAGTACTACTGCGAAATGGCCAATATTCGAGAACACTGCTCCTGGGTCCACTCTAAAGAAAAAGAAGAAGCCACGCAGAAGGCAAAGGATCTCATCCGGATGTCGGTGGCACGAGCTTCCCGTCTGGAGCCACTACAGGAATTTGATCTGCCTGTCAACAAGGCGGCGCTGGTGGTTGGTGGAGGTATAGCCGGTCTGACGTGTGCGCTCTCCATAGCCAGCCAGGGACACGAGGTTCACCTGGTAGAAAAGGAAGCGGACCTGGGGGGAATGGCACGCAGAATTCATACCACCCTGGAAGGGATGGACGTTCAGACATACGTGCGTGACCTCATTCGCAAGGTCTATCGGCACCCCGCAATACATGTCTACACTGATGCGACCATCACGGAGACCGCCGGTTACGTAGGGAATTTCGTAACGAAGGTGAAGTCTGATCGAGGGACTACAGAGATACAACATGGAGCAACTGTCATCGCTGTCGGTGCTGATCTATATAGACCCATCGAATACCTCTATGGAGAAGATGACAGGGTACTTACCCATCTTGAGTTGGATGAGAAGATCAACAAGGGTGATGAGAGGGTTCTTAACGCCGAGAGTCTCGTGATGATCCAGTGCGTGGGCTGTAGGAATGAAGACAGAAACTACTGCAGCAGAGTATGTTGTAGCGAGTCTATCAAGAACGCCCTGGCACTGAAAGAGAAAAATCCCAAGATGGATGTCTACATCCTCTTTCGGGATATCAGAACCTATGGGTTCAAAGAGGATAGTTACCGGGACGCGGCAAGCCAAGATGTAAGGTTCATCCGCTGGGAGCCGCAGGACAAACCTCAGGTGGAAGCTATTCAGGAGGGCGGAAAGGCTGTTCTGAGGGTTACCGTGACGGATCCTATTCTGGGGAAGAAGCTTGAGATAGACGCCGACATAGTTGCTCTGGCCGCCGCGGTCATTCCCCCCGCGGGAAACAAAGAGCTAGCTCAATTATTCGGGGTCTCTTTGGGACCGAATGACTTCTTTAAGGAAGCCCATGTCAAACTACGACCTGTCGACTCTGGTGCAGACGGCGTCTTTCTGTGTGGCATGGCTCACTATCCCAAGCATATACCGGAAGTCATTAACCAGGCCTACGGAGCTGCAGGCCGAGTGATAACGCTTCTCTCACATGATACAGTCGTTGCCTCCGGCTCTGTTTGCGAGGTGAACGAGAAGAGGTGTTTTGGCTGTGGGGAATGTGCTCTCGCCTGTACGTATGGTGCCATACAACTTCGTGAGACACGCAACGGCAAGAAGTCGGTCGTTAATCCTGTTCTCTGTAAAGGATGTGGTCTGTGCAACGCCAAGTGTCCCGCGGGTGCTATTCAACTGAAGCACTTTACCGATGAAGCGCTGACGGCCCAAATTGACGCGGCGGCTCCGGAGAAAGAGATCATACGACAAATTGAAGCGGCGGCTAGAGAGCTTGTAGAAGCATAGGAATGCATAAGTCCGGGATTACTAACAAAGGACGTGAGAACGAATGAGTGCAGCACGTGAATTCAAACCAAGAATCTTAGGCTTTGTCTGCCACTGGTGAGCATACGGGGCTGCTGACCTGGCTGGAGTTTCCAGACTGCAACTTACAACTGAAATCAGGCTCATTCGCGTCATGTGTTCCGGTCGAGTGGACCTGGACTTTGTGCTCCGGGCGTTCTCCAATGGAATGGATGGGGTGTTCATTGGTGGTTGCCGCTTGAATGAATGCAATTACGTTACGCAGGGCAACTATCATGCACTGAACATGGCGCTTCTAAGCAGAAGAATCATGGAATACGTAGGGCTTAACCCGGCAAGGTTAAGCATAGAGTTCATGTCCGCCGGTGAAGGAATCCGCTTTGGCGAGGTCACCAATGATTTCGCCAAGAAGGTGAAGGAGTTAGGACCCCTTGGCTCAAGTGAGGGAATAGACAGGGAAGAAGTGAAGTCCAAGCTTGAAGAGGTCAGGAAGTTGGTCCCCTACATAAAGCAGGTGAAAAAGGAGAAGCTCCGGACACCGCTTCGGGATAGGGAACAAGATGACAAGCATTTCACGAGGGAAGAGATAGAGAGCCTATTGCGTGACGTGCTCTCGTACTATATTAATCCGGAGAAGTGCCAGGCCTGCATGATCTGCGCTCGAAGATGCCCCGCGGAGGCGATCATCAGTGCCAGGAACCAGGTCCACGTTATTGAGCAGGACAAGTGTATCAAATGCGGAACTTGCTATGACGTTTGCCCGGCTCAATTCGGTGCGGTGAGAAAGCTATCTGGCGAGCCTGTTCCGCCTCCTCTTCCTGAGGAGAAGAGAACCATAGTTAGAAAGGCTAAAGAGAAAGAAATTGCCTGAAGCAGATGGACTCATCCGTCGTCGTACCGGATGGGTGGGTGGATATGCTGAGAGCCTGATATACGCTTGACGCTGGCCACTTTCAGGCTGATTCGCTAGGGCAAGATCGCTTCGGAATCTGCCCCCGCCTGCGCGCGATACCGCTCGTAGTTCCGTATGGCGGTCGCCGCGTCTCGGTTGGCGTAGCAATACCGGCACAGATGCGGGCAGGTGTCATAACGGCCGATATCCTTGCTCATGATGCAGCCGCACGCCTGTCTCTGACCTGGGTCCTTGAGCCGGCGGTTCACATCCTTCCCCGCTGCTGGACTGCGAAGCGATGTCTGAGCGGGGGAAGAACGTCCGAGAAAGCGCATCAGCAGGTCGTCACGCTGGAACACCCGCGCCATAAGCTCGCCGTCGATGCAACAATTGTGCACGATGCCGAAGGCGGAAAGGTCTATGCTCTCGGTGCAGGTGGCGATCTGCAGTCCCCAGGAAGCATTCAATCCCTGTAATCCTCGGGCCACTTCCTCCATCGTACGGCTGTCGAACTCCTGGTAGCCGGTTCCAGCCATGTTGCGTGGCACCCGCCTGTAGGTTCCTACATCCGCGAAGCTGATGACGAGCTTCTCCGTGTACGGGTGGAGTTGCTCTCCGACTCGTTGTAGTTTGCGAGTCAGACCAGCAACCCCAGTCGCTTCCAGGAGAATGAGCGGGTCGAACCGCCAGATCACTCTGCTCCGTCCGACTCGCTCCGAGAGCTCTCGGAAGGCCGCGACGCGCCTCTCCAGAGGAGGAACCCGTGGCTCGAGTTTCTCGTCCTCGTAGTCGTTGAGGGTAAAGGTGAAATAGTAGTTGAGCCCCTTTTCATCGAGTTGGTCTAGAAACCGAAACAAGGGGCGAGGGTATTTCGACCAAAAGACGATGGCGCGGGTCTTCTCCAGAGAAACGTAATAGGGCTTGCCATTAAAGGGATTGATCCATTTGACGTAGCCGACCTCCAGCCGGCGCATGAACCAGTCGGCATAGAAGGCCGGGATATCAGTGGCCCGACTGGCGGAGATGATCACCGGGGCGCCGGCTTGAACAATCCCATCCCGTGCTCTGATCTCGACGTATTCCCATCGCGGAGCCATCCGAACCTCCTTCGTCCCCGCATTATCGGGGGCTGGACGACGTTGCTTGCGTTTATTATATGCGCGGACGGCATCTCGGACAGACACATCGGTAGCACCACAAGCCCCTCGAAACAGTAGAAGAGGAGAGCTGTGTCGATCGCCTGAAGTGACTGGTCGTCAGGAGCAACGCCAGCGCTCACTCGGGCAGGCTAAAGAGTACCCGCATCGCGTTGGTGCCAAGGATGCTGCTGTACACGTCACGGCGATGGTAGTAAAGCTCTGCGTACCGCACCAGCTTGGAGCGCAGCACCCTAAGGCTCTTGCTGGAACGTTCGATCTCTAAGGAAGAACCCGGCTGTCTTGACCTCTCCGTTGACCAAACGCTGGATCTGAAAGCAGCCATCTGGCACAAGACGAACGGTTGCCAGAAGAGGTAGGAGCTCCTCCGAGTCTTGCCACATGCGCAGGCTCCAGCCGAGATCACGGCACGCCCCGAGAACCCGAACACGCACGTCGTTGACTGCCATATGTCCTTGCTCTGACCACAGGCATGCGCCAGGGAGAGTTGCTAGGTCTCAAGTGGCAAGACGTCGATCTTGCGGCTGGCGTCGTCCAGGTGCGTCGGTCTCTCGGAAGGGTAGCTCACCAGGGCTTCGTTGAGAGGGAGCCCAAGAGCGCCAGGAGCCGGCGAAGCATCAGTCTGGCACCTCCGGCTGTCGACGCTCTCAAACGGCATCGGCTGCGACAGCACGAGAATCGGCTGCAGGCTGGATCGGAATGGGAAAACGCCGATCGAGGACTTCTCAGCAGAAAAGGATGATAGATTTTGCTATCAGTTCTGCTGTCAAATCAGCCAGCTAATGCAAAAGCCAGCCCAAGCGGCTGGCTTCTCTGTGGCGTCCATATGCGCTTTTCCTGGTACCCCTGGGGCGACTCGAACGCCCGACACACGGTTTAGGAAACCGTTGCTCTATCCGCCTGAGCTACAGGGGCGACTGGGCGCGGGCCCTGCGCCGATGGGCGACTGCCCCTCGGCAGGATTATAGCAGAGCGGTCCCGAGACGGTCAAGGCGAAGCGAACAGGTATCACCAGGACGGCCGTCCACTCTATTCTATACGGAGTTGTCTCCGCATTGTGGCCAGTGCACAAAGGGCGGTGTTGCGCTCGAATGGCAACTATGGTATAGTGAGCAGGAATCAGGCGGCTCTCCTACACGGCTTCTTCAGACTCTAAGTCCACTCTGACAAGAGCAGAGCCAGCTTGTGCCCTTCGGGAGGGAATCATTGATGATCAAACTGCGATCATTGAAGGTGGGCTTGGCCCTACTGTTGGTGAGTGTTCTGGCTCTCCAGTTTATGACGTCGGCGCAGGGGGTGGGCGCACAAACGCCGACCGATACGCCAACGTACACGCCAACTACTACACTGACGCCAACTGATACACTGACACCAACTATTACCGCGACGCCAAGCACTACACCAGTAGCCACGACCACGCCGACGGCCACGATCCCGTCGACGGATGCAACAGTCACACCGACGGCCACGAGCACGCCGACGGACGCAACAGCCACACCGACGGTCACGAACACGCCCCCGGTCGCCAACACACCAACCATCACGCTGACGCCCACGGCCACTCATATTCCAACAGTACCACCGTGGCGGGTGGTTGAGAGCTGGTCTGGCGGCGGCAACAGGGCGACAGATCTTTTCGAAATCACCAGCAATAATTGGCGGATCGATTGGCTGGCGAACAACGCTAGCACAGTCAGTGGTTCCTTTGTGATCGAGGTCCGAAAAGCTAGCGGAGAATTCGTCTCCCAGGCGGTGAACACTCAGAATGCTGGAAGTGGCGTCAAAGACATCTACGGGCAGCCGGGCACATACTACCTTGTCATCAGTTCATCTCAATTCAACTGGACCATTACGGTCGAGGACCAGGGGATCCCTATCCCAACCCCAACCTTGACCGTGATCCCGACGACAACGGGCACGCCCGCCCCGACGTCGACTGCGACCATAATCTCGACCGCGACGAAAACCGCGACGGCCACTCAGACGGCGACCGCCAGTAGCACCACGATACCCTGGCGGACGGTCGGGATCTGGTCAGGCGATGGCAACGCGACGACTGAGAGTTTTGCTATTGGCAGCAGCAATTGGCGGATCGATTGGCAGACGACAAACGTTGGCGTAACCAGTACATTCACACTTGAGGTCCGTAATACCAACGGAGACCTGGTACCCTACGCGACGAGCCTTAGCGCCCAGGCCGCTAGTAGTGGCACTCGTTACGTCAGCGGGCAGACGGGCACATACTATCTTGTCATCAATTCATCCCAGCTCAACTGGACCGTTACGGTCCAGGACCAGGCGACTACCACTGCAACGCCAACGGTGACCGAGACGCCAACCTTGACGCCAACGGCGACCGAGACCGAGACCGCGACGCCGACCTGGACCTTCACGTTCACCGCGACACCGACGACTCCGAGAACCACGCCCACGGTGCAGTTCCTGGTTCTGGATCCGGTGGGGCAAGGGACGCCGTTCCTTCCGCAATCTTTGTTGGATCCGTCTAATCCGACGCTGGCTCAGCAGGGGGCACTGTCCGCCAGCGGCTTGCCCCGAGCCGGCGACGAATCGAACACGGGAACGATTCAGCTCTTGCTCCTGCTCGCCTACGTTGTCCTGGGCATCGGGGTCGCGATTCGGAAGCTGGGGCACTGAGAGAATACTCTCGGCTCTGCAGTGTGGCCGGATGATGTATCTGGTTTAATCGTCAGATCTGCTCATGATTGTGAGAGACGGTGCTGCCTGGGAGCGCGGGCATCCTGCCCGCGCGAGTGCTCGCGCGGGC
>SCTZ01000242.1 GCA_004297765.1 Chloroflexota bacterium
ACACTGGTTTTGTCATTCTGAGGCGCGCACGCCGAAGAATCCGCGCCCTGGGGATACGGATTCTTCGCGCTGCGGCGCTCAGAATGACAGATAGCGTCTTCTCTGTGGTCGAACACTAGAACTTTCGGGGCAAGTAGTTGAACTCCCAACTCACTTCCAGGGGCTTCCGCCAGAAGCGTCCCGGCACCCCGGTTTCCTCGTCAACGTGCAGAAGGTAGCCCTGCTTCTCCGGCGACTCAATGATGAAGGTGAGCTTGTACTTGCCCGCTCCCATCATCTTGACATTGGCCCCATAGTGCGGCCCGTCGCTGGCGCTCATCGGCATGAAGGTCCCTTCCTGATCCTTGCCCGTGTCCAGGTTCTTCAACTGGTACTTGACCGTCAGATAAGGGACCCATTCTCCGCCGCCGAAGCCGGTCTGGTTGTCGTTCAGCGCGTGGATGTCCGCCTCCAGATGGACGTCGGTCTCCTCGGCTTTCGGACCAGCCTTCTCCGCTGGCTCCATCTGTACCGGCTGGAAGTAGACGGCGGCGACGTTAAGGCCTTCTATCTCGACCTCGTCCCCGATGGGATATTCGGTGAATCCGGCCGCCTGACTATCGCCCTTGCTGCCCTGTGACTGCTCAGCAGCAGTCTTGTTGGACGCGGCGGAGTTTCTGCCGCCAGTGCTGCAGGCTCCTAACGCGAGGGCGGCGACGGCCAGTGCCACCGCCAGCCCGAGTAGGTGGGCCTTCCTGGGTCTCATCCTCTTTCCTCCCCTTCTGAATGTTGTTCGCCGATCTTTGCCTCTCAATACGTGACTGACGAACTGGTGCGTATTCGCCTGATCCGACGGATCGGTCCGATTCGTCGGATCAGCACGTTTTCGCCTGTCGGGTCACAAGTAACACAGCACTAGCACTCTCGCTGACATGCCCTGCAGATCCGGTGAATCACATCGCAGCCCTCCTCTCGGCATCGGCCGGTTGCGGTTTGTTTAGGAACCGATATGCCAGACCTAGCGCGGCGACCAGCACCAGCGCTGATTGCAGGGCAAGCCCTTCCCAACTGGGGTAGATGCCCACCAGATCCACCGGAGAAAGGCCGGGTACGCTGGTGATTTCTACCGCTCCCGCCTCCTGCAGCTCCTTGATACCTTTCCCGGCAAGCACAAAGGCCATGTAGTACAGGAAGACGCCAGTCCCTATGAAGAAGGGCTTGATGGGTATCTTCACGCTTCCCCACCGTATGGTTATGAAGAGGGCTGCCAGCACCGCGACTCCGGCAGCGAAGCCCAATCCAATTGCGCCGATGTCGCTGCGGTCAGCCCCAGAGACGAGGGCCTGGTAGAACAGCACGGTCTCGGCCCCCTCGCGGTAAACTGCCAGGAACGCTGCCGACCATAGCGCCAGGGTGCTGCCGGTGGTCAGGGATCGTGCCAACTTGCTCTGGATGTAGTGCTGCCATTGCTGCGCCTGCACCTTGCTCAGGAGCCAGAAGCTCACCGAGAAGAGCACCGCCACTGCCAGGAGCATCGTGGCGCCTTCGAGAAACTCCTGACTGGCGCCGCTGATATTGAACACGTAGCGCACCGCTACGGCGGTTGCTATGCTAGCCAACACGGCGACAAGGGCACTCTGGTAAATGGTGCGCACCTTATCAGCATTACCGGACTTGATCAGATAGGCGATGATGGCTCCGATTATGAGGATTGCCTCGAAGCCTTCCCGAACGATGATGAAGAAAGAGGACAGGAACCCCGCGGTGGCGCCGCTCTCCCCACTTCCACCGAGGCGCGCAGCGTCCTCCCGCAGCATCGTCATGAGCTTGGAGACCGCCTGGCGTATTTCGGAAGGATTGGTCCCATTACGAATTAACTTCCGCACATCGGTGAAGGCGAACTCCACCTCGGAGGCCCGCCGGGCAGAGATGCCAAGCCGCATGGCGGCCTCCATCCCGCTGCTCTCGAAGACGTCGAAGTAGGCGTCCTTGGACAGTTGCGTGGCCGCTTCCCGGTCCCCCTTCTCGGAGGCGGCCAGAGCTCGGTTCAGGGTGTCCTCGATTTTGCTCACCGGCCGGTCCCATTTGGACGCCTTCCCACCTTCAGGCGCAGCGGTGCAGGATACCACCGCGAGCAGAAGAACGAGTAGAAGGATCGCTCCAGAGTATGTGGTAGGGTGCTTCATGACTATACCTACTCCATCGTGATGGTGAAGACGATGAGGCATCGGGTCGAGCCAGATTCTGGTTCTCGTAGGCGGCGTTTGTTACTGCTTTGCTCGATGTACGTTGTGACCACTACCACTTCCTCCTCTGCGTGATGCTCGGCGTGTCGGTCGACACAGTTGCCGAGCGTACCTGGGCGCGAACGAACGAATTGATTGAGAGAACGCAGCGAAGACTTAGGACGGCCTAAGCTCGGCCGTTATTATAAGCGTCCTCCAATCGGTTGTCAAGTCTTCAGCGTGGAACACGATTAGGCTTGACACGTACGGCGCTTTAGGTTATGCTAAGCACACCGCATGGCAGGCTCGCCGGCCGACGGAAGATGAGGGGGCCACAACCCGGTGCCCGATGAGGAGGTAGAGGTAAGTGTCAGCAGCTAATGTTATTCTCAGTCTGATTGGAACGAACATCGTGAAGTCACTTGCGATCGAGGCGGGAAAGTCCCTGCTGACCGATTTCCTCGCCAATGAGGGGAGTGGCCAAATTGCCCGCCGCCAGTGCCGACACTGCCCCTGGGGCAAGAACGGTCGACGTGCGGATGAGAGACGCGCAAGTGAAATCGTCGTGCCCGGTCGCGCACGTGTGGCAGTCCCTGGGCTACAGGGCAACCCGGGGCGCGCGGAAGAAGTGGAGGAGACTCTGCGCCACTTGCCGGGGGTGACCAAGGTGCAGGCAAGTCATCTCACGGGCCGAGTACTGGTGCTCTTCGATCCGGCGCTGGTGGATCTACCCACGATCAGTCGCGCCATAAGAGGAGACCGTATCGGCGTGGTCGTGTCGCTCCCGGCCGAGCGAGAACTGGTCGGCGCCGCGATTTAGAGCCTATCCGAAAACACATGCAAAGCCCAGACGGAATGCGGACTCGCGGAGGACTGAAGTTATCGGATAGGCTCTTAGCTGAACTGTTAGAGCTGCCTGTCTTCTTGTGTTCTGGTCTGGGACCTGGGTCGGCGGGCGGCGGGACGATCGCGGTGCCCAACCAATCGAGCCGAGTTCAACACGACCGCCACGGTGCTCAGGTTATGGACCAGGGCACCAACCAGCGGAGACATGACACCGAGGGCGCCCAGGACGACCCCGAAGGCGTTCACGCCCACGGCCGTCGTGAGGTTCCAGCGCACGACGCCCAGGGTATGCTGGCCAAGACGCATGACGGCGGGCACCTGGCGCAGGTCGTCGCTGGCCAGAGCAATGTCCGCCGCTTCGATGGCCACGTCGCTGCCGGCAGTGCCGAGGGCAATTCCCACGTCGGCAGCGGCCAAAGCTGGGCCGTCGTTGATCCCGTCGCCGACCATCGCCACGTTATGGCCGTTCGCCTGTAACTGGTCAATGAGGGTGAGCTTCTCCTCGGGCAGCACGCCCGCGCGGTACTCGTGGAAGCCGAGACGCCGTGCCACGCGTTCGGCCGCTGCGGCCCGATCGCCTGTGGCCAGGATAAGCCTGCGCACGCCTTCTGCTTTCAGTTCTTCTATCGCCGTGCGCGCTTCCCCGCGTACGGCTTCATCGATGCCCAGCAATCCGACGACCTGGTCGTCTATCACAACCCACACGGTCGACTCGTGGCGCGCTTCGGCGTCGTCGGCTTCGGGTGCTGCAAGACCCATCTGCCCGAGCACACGCCAACTGCCGACCGTCACCACGGCTTGGACTACCCGCGCTCGGACACCCAGGCCCGGCAGCGTCTCGTAGTCGCAGGCGGAAGGCACGCTGATCCCTCGTGTCTCGGCGTAGCGGGACAAGGCAACGGCGAAGGGGTGGCGAGAGTGGCGCTCCGTCGCGGCGGCCAGCGCCAGCATCTGCTCGGCAGAATACGCCGGGCTCCATGTAACCACCCGTGTGATACGTGGAATACCTGTGGTAAGCGTCCCGGTCTTATCGAAAACGACGGCGTCCAGACGGCCTGCTGATTCGAGGTACAGTCCACCCTTGACCAGGATGCCCCGGCTGGCCGCGTTGCCGATGGCCGCCCCGATAGCCGTTGGCGTCGAGAGACCAGCTGCGCAGGGACAGGCGATAACCAGCATACTCATGCTGCGGCGTATGTCCCGCGTGAGAAGGAAAACCAGCGTCGCCAGGGTGAACGAGACGGGCGCGAAGTGATCGGCAAAATGATCAGTAGAGCGTTGGATCGGCGCCCGGTGCTCGCGCGCCTCCTCCACACGCCGGATGATCTGCCCCACGGCTGTCTCGGCTCCGACGGCCGTGGCCCGCACGACGAGATAGCCCGCCTCGACGATCGTTCCGGCGAAGATCGCGTCACCCTCCTCACGGGCCACCGGCAGCGACTCTCCGGTGATCGGAGCCTGGTTGACCGCCGCCTTGCCATCCACGACGGTCCCGTCCACGCCGATTCTCTCGCCTTCGTGCGCAGTCACCAGATCGCCCACCTGCACCTCGTCGAGGCGCACGCGCAGCTCCTGTCCATCTACCACCACCCATACCCATTCGTCCCCCACTGACAGCAAGTCGCGGATGGCCCGGCGCGAGCGGCGCTGCGTAATCGTCTGCATGAGATCGCCCAGGTTGATCAGCCAGACCACGACCAGCCCGGTGAGGCTCTCGCGCAGCAGTAGCGACATGAAGGTGGCGCTGCTGATGAGGGTATCCATATCAGCCCGCCGCTTCCGCACAAGGGATAAGAGGCCGCTACGGAAGATGGGGTAGCCGGCGAACAGAGTAGTCAGCGAGCCCACCCCGACGAGAGGCGCCGCCACCACCAGCGGACCACCGGCCAGCAGTCGCCCCACGAATAGCCCGCTCAGGACGATCCCGCTGACGGCGAGGCGCAGGATCTCCCCGACAAGTCCCGGCTCGCCGAAATCGGCCCGCCGCGCCGGAGGTCGTGCCATCGGTCGAGCCTCAGCGATAGCACAGATAATGGTATCCACGGTGAGGTGGCGTGGCTCGAACTCCACCAGCACACGGCCGCTCGCAGGATTCGCCCGTACCCGGCGTACCCCACGCAGTCCGGTCAGGGTCTGCTCGATGCCAAGCGCACGCTCCACATCATCGTACAGCCCAGCCACCTTGAGTCGGACACGCCCGGGTAGCCGGACGATGACTACGACCTTGTCCATTTAGCATCCCCACCCGATACAAACACGGGCCGCAGCGCGGGTTTTCATTCCCTCTTGCGGCCCGGTGCGAATATGTCTCTCATGTTTATTATATGCGAGGACGCGCCGATGCGCAGATCGATTACATTAGGTGGCATGCGTCTATTCAGCCATTGCTTGGTCCAAGGAATCGGGCAAGGCGATCTCAATGGCTCCCTCGCGCACCCGAATGGCAAAGATCCTCTTGGTCATCCCCGCCAAGCCTTTGAGTGTCATCCTGAGCCGCAGCGTAGGGTCTCCCCGTTGTGCGTGCCGAGGCCGTGGGAGATTCTTCGCTGCGGCTCACAATGACAGCCGAACAGCCTTGGCTGAGAACGATGCGTGTCAGTTCATTGGTGACAGAGCACTAGCCCTCGATCAACCGCCCGGGGGGCGTCGCAGCCAGCGCCAGAGGCCGAGGAGGGCCTGGGCTGTCAGCGACGCGCCAACCACTAAGCCAAAGCTGCGTAGCAGGAAGCCCCCACGTCGCACCGACCGTCCTAGATGTTCCCAATCAAGCGTGTCATCCGCACTATAACGATACATGCCGCCGTGCTCGTGTTCGGACATCTCTCTCCTCCCCTGCTGAAGTTGCTACCACATCCCTCTCCACGCCGCTTAGTCTTCTTCGCCTCTGTTTTCGCCGCCCTCTGCAGGCCGTTCCCCGCGACGCTCATGCCGCGCCTGGGCCACAAGATCGTCCAGATCCTCACGCAGCTCGGCCACGCGCGCCCGCACGTTCTCGCGAATCGAAATGCCTTGTGTGATCGCTCCCACGGCCACCGGCCTGGTGGCTCTGGCCAGCACGGGGCCGAGGACGCCACCCACGAGCGCCCCTGCGATGCCCATAAGCAAGGCCCCACGCGTCCCCAACCTCCTGGCGTACCCATCATGAGACATGCTTTGATATCTCCTTCCTGCTGGACAGCTGTGACCTTCAGACGGGTTTGATGGTGGCAAGATGCCGCAATAACCGTACCAAGGCTTGGCTCTATGGGTGATTAAGCATCCCTGCACCTTCCTCTCGCTTCAATTGTTTCGCGTGATGGCGGGTAGACAGCGCTCCCCTCAAGGCGAGGACGAGAGCGCAGCAGCCGCCCGCACCAGTGCCGTGGTGTACGGGTGGTGGGGCTGTTCGATTACCTCTGCTGTGGGCCCTTCTTCTACTACTCGACCGTGCTGCAGGATCAACAGGCGATCGCAGAACGCCTGCGCCAGCGCCAGATCGTGGGTGATGTAGAGATAGGCGATGCCGTACTGGTCACGCAGGCGGCGCATCAGCTCGAGCAACTCCATGCGCAGCGAGACGTCCAGCATCGAAGTGGGCTCGTCGGCCACGATGAGGCGCGGGCGGAGCACGATGGCGCGCGCGAGGGCCACCCGCTGCCGCTCGCCACCGGAAAGCTCGTGCGGGTAGCGCTCCATGAAACGCGTGGCGGGAACGAGGGCTGCCGCTTCGAGCGCAGCGTGGACCCACTCGGCACGTTGTGTTGGCGTACCGACGCCGTGAATCGCCGCCGGCTCTGCCACGATCTGCCTCACCCGCATGAACGACGGCAGCGCATCGTAAGGGTCCTGGAAGATGAGATGCAGGCACCGCAACGCCGCACGTCGCTCCGACCTCGAAAAATGTGCCAGGTCACGGCCTTCGTACAGGATACGCCCGTCGTCTGGGCACTCTAGCCCTACGATCAGGCGCGCGATGGTGCTCTTTCCTACGCCGCTGCCGCCGATGAGCCCCACCACCTCGCCCGCAGCGATGGTAAAGCTCACCTGGTCGAGCACCACCAACCGCCCGGCATGGCGCGTGTAGAACGATTTGCACACTCTGTCCAGGCGTACGAGGGGTGCTGGATGGTCCAATGGGATGTACGATACGTCGATCATTGCTCCTCCTTGCCGATCGTTACCAACCGTACGTCGTCGGCCGGGCGGTCGGACAACACGCTCTCAAACAGAGAGGCTATCTTCAGCCGAGGCATCGTCTCCAGAAGTCGCCGGGTGTAGGGGTGTTCCGGCTGTGCTGCGAGCGCGGCCGCCGGGCCGCGCTCGACGACTTGGCCGGCCTGCATCACGACGATGCGGTCGGCGATGCGCAGCACTACCGCCAGATCGTGGGAGATGAAGATCATCGCGAGGTTGAGGCGCGCCCGCAGATCGGCCAGGAGCGCTAGAATCTCGGCCTGCACCAGCAAATCGAGACCCGTGGTGGGCTCGTCGGCGATGATCAGTTGCGGATCGTTGGCCAGCGCCATTGCGATCACCACCCGCTGGCGCATGCCGCCGCTGAGCTCGTGGGGGTAAGACTGCCCTCGCTCAGGCGGAATGCCAACGAGCGCCAGTAGCTCAAGGCCGCGGGCCCGTGCTTCACGGCGGGACACCGACCGGTGCGCCATGATCGCCTCCACCACCTGGTGGAGAACGTTGTAGACGGGGTTGAGGGCGTTCATGGCGGTCTGGGGGACGAGCGCGAGCCGGGCACCGCGCAGCCGCTGCAGCTCGGCAGGCGAGAGGAGCGCGAGGTCCCGATCATTCAGAAGCATACGCCCGGCCACCAGACGTGCCGGTGGCTTGAGCAATCGCAGCAGCGCCATCGCGACGGTGCTCTTGCCACAACCGGATTCGCCGACGATGCCGAGCACCTCGCCGCGGCGCACGTCGAAGCTGACCGCATCAACCGCCCGCACGGCGCTCCCGGCCGTCTCGTACGTGACGCTGAGGTCTGCCACCTGTAGAAGCGGCGTTTCGCGCACAGCTATCTGGCCGGAGCGACTGCCGCACGAGGCCGCCGACGGTACGAGCCAGGAGCGCGGACGGGCACGGAGACGTGGCCGTATGCGAGGCTCCATGGCGTAGCCCAGCAGGGCAAACCCCAGGACTGTGGCTGCGATGCAGAGTCCGGCCGGCAGTACCCACCAGAGCCAGGCGTGCGTGAGGAAAGCGCTGCGCGCGTTGGCGTAGAACAACATGGTGCCCCAGCTCTTGGTCGTGGGATCACCCAGGCCGAGAAAGCCCAGCGAGGACTCGAGCAAGATCGCGGCGTTGGCGGCTCGCAGGAACTGTGGGAGCACCAGCGGGAAGACCGCCGGCAGCAAGTGGCGCGCGAGGACGTAGCCGGCGCTGGCGCCCATCGCCCGGATCGCCTGGATGTGACCCCGCTCCCGACTCGAGAGCACCTGTGCGCGTAACTCGCGTGCGGCGTGCGCCCAGATGACGGTACCGATGATCAGGATCTCGGTGACGAGCCCGGGACCGAGATAGACGCCAAGCACGATCATCAGCGGCAGGAAGGGCAGGGACAGCATGACATCGACCATCCGCATGAGGGCGGCGTCGAGCGGCCCACGAAAGTAACCCGCGGCGAGGCCAACAGCGGTGCCGACGACTGTTGCTGCCAGCGCCGCAAGGAGTCCGACCAGGAGCGAGACGCGGGCGCCATAGATCAGCTCGCTCAGCAGGTCCTGCCCGATGTCGTTGGCACCTAATAGATGGGCCCAGCTCGGCGCCGCGAAAGGCGCCGCCACTTGCGCGCCGGGGTCGTAGGGTGCGAGCAACGGTGCGGCCACCGCCGTCGCGACCAGCAGCATCAAGAGGAGGCCGCCAACGACCTTAGCGTAGCCGCCGGCAGCGTGATGGGCAGAAATGAGACGCCGCAGCCGGGTGATGTGCGCCATCATGTGCTTCACCTCCCAAGGCCGGCCCGCCGTATCCGCGGGTCAAGCCAGGGGTAAGATAGGTCGGCCAACAGGTTTGTGGTGAGCACGCCAACGGTGACCAGCAAGAACGCGCCTTGCAGCAGTGGGTAGTCGCGGGCCAGGACGCTCTCGTAGATCACCCGACCGAGGCCAGGATAAGAGAAGACGGTCTCGACTACCACTGCACCACCCGCTAGTACCCCGAGGCTCAGGACGACGTTGGTGTACACAGGCAAGAGGACGTTGCGCAGCGCATGGCGGAACATGACCGTCCGTTCGGGCAAACCTTTTGCCTCGGCCATGAGGATGTAGTCCTCGTCGAGGGTGGTGAGCATGGCCGACCGGGTAATCAGGAAGGTGTTGCCCACGGTAGCCAGACCGATGGTCGTGACGGGCAGGATGAGCCGTCGGAGCAACTCGACGCCGAAGGCGAAGGGCCCCGCTGTCGAGGCGAGCGGCACTGCCCCGAAGGATGGCAGCCACCCGAGCTGGACGACAAAGACGGCGATCAACAGCATGGCGATCCAGAAGCCGGGCATGGAGTCCACCACGATCATCCCGCCCAGCAACCCGAGATCACGGCGGCTGCCCCTTTTCCAGGCGGCGTACGCGCCCAGCGTGGTGCCGACGAGCGCGCTGCCAAGAATGGCGGGCGCCACCAATAAGATCGTCCAGGGGAGCCGATCCGCCAACACCGCCGTGACGGGCTGGCCAAAGCGGATCGACCGGCCGAGGTCCCAGCGCAAGAGGTCGAGGAGGTACCGCGCATATTGCTGCGGCACCGACCCATCCAGCCCCAATTCACGCTCCACCTGTCGGCGCTGCTCGCCGGTGAGGGTATTCGCCTCCTGTCCAAGCAGATAATGCAGGGGATCGCCGGGCGCGAGGCGCGGCAGCGCGAAGTTGAGGGTCAGAGCCACCCAGAGCACCATGGCGTACTGGGCGAGCCGGAGCCCGAGATCGCCGAGGGTGCCCACCTCTACTTGAACTCCCGCACGATGGTGCCGCCACGCCTATCCGGCGGAAGGAAAGACCATTTGTGTACAATGCCGTAGCCAGGAGACTCGGCCCACTGGTTGAAGACGTCCGGACGGAAGGCCCAGCGTTCCTCGGGATAGTACAGCACGATGGCCGTGGGCCGGCGGTTGAACAGTTCCTGCATCTTGAACAAGACCTGCTTGCGCGCGTCGACCGTGGTCGTTTTCTGCCACTCCTGGAACAGCGCGTCCATCTCGGGGTAGGGCAGTCCTTTCTTCCAGAGGTAGCCGGAGCGGTGAGACATGATGAACTGGTCGGGATCGGCGACACCGTGCGGCGTGATGTCGTTGACGTAGAGATCGAAGTCGCGCGAGCTGAAGAGCTTAGCAACGGCCGCTGGGTCGAGAGTCTGCAGGGTCAGCTTGATGCCGACCTGAGCGAGCTGTCGGGAGACGAGCTCGGCGGCGCGGATCCAGGCCGGTTCGGTGGCCGCGACCTTCAATGTAAACTGGAGCGGCTGCCCTGTCGTCGTCTCTCGCACACCGTCGCCGTTGCGGTCGGCAAAGCCCAGCATATCCAGGAGCGCCTGCGCCTGCCCACGATCAAAGGGCGTGCTCAGGTCTGGCTTCGTCCAGGGCGAGTCCGGATGCGGATAACCCCGCGTGCCGGGTCGCCCCTGGCCGAGCAGCACTGTATCTACCAATGCCTGACGGTCGAGTGCCAGCGAGAGCGCACGACGGAACTCCGGCCGGTCGAAGGGCGGCCGCTCGTAGTTTAGCCGTAGCTCGAGCAGCGATAGCGGCGCGGTGCTCACGACCTTCACCCCCGGCAGACGCTCGAACTCCCCTCGCAGCTCCGCCGGCAGCTCGCGCGCCGCAACGTCGATCTGACCGGTCTTCAGCGCCGTGAACGTGACGGACTGATCCTTGATCACCGGCATTACCAGCTCGTCGACGATGGGGTGGCCCTGGAAATAGCTCTCGTTGGCTTGGAAGCGATAGAACTGGTCGGCCTGATACTCCACGAGGCGGTAGGGGCCGGTGCCGATGGGCAGCTCGGTGAAGTTGCGCGGCTCCTTGACGGTCTCCCAGATGTGTTTGGGCAGGATCGGCAGGTCGGCCAGCGTGATCTTGCCCAGCGTCGGGCACGGGTAGCCACAGATAAAGCGCACCGTGCGCGCATCCTCAGCCGTGATCTGCTCGATCCGTGGTACCTCGCTGACGTGGTGGGTGTGCCGGTTCGGCGGCCCGTCGCGGTAGTACTCGAAGGTGAACTTGACATCTTCGGCCGTGAACGGCTTGCCGTCGTGCCACATTACGCCCTCGCGCAGTTTCACCACCCAGGTGGTGGCATCGATCTGGGTCGCGCTCTCCGCCAGGCCGGACTCTGGGGCCGTCACGTAGGGCGAAGGCGCGAATAACTTGTCATAGACCAGCTCGACCAGGGCATCGAAGTTGTTGGCGCTGGTATAGATATTCAGCGGCCCGCCGTCCTGCGGAATGGCGACGGTGAGCTTGGCAATCCCTGCCGCCGGTTTGGTCGCGGCAGTAGGCGAGGCGCTCTGCTGCCCGCAGGCAGTAAGCAGCACGGTGGCGATCATTAGCGCCAGCGTGAAGAGATTGATCCAGCGTCTAATACTGGGGCTCGTTCGCATCTTCGGCTCCTTGCGCGATATTTGGCATGTGGTGTTTGGCAATCGACTGATCGTTATCGCCAGCGGGCGTTACAAATGCTCTCCTTCAGCCATGCTGCAGCCGCCTCCCCCCAGAGAGCGCGATCGTCGTCCCAGTAGAGACGGCTGGAGACGGCGAGGTGGGGAAATGGCACGAACCGGCCCGCCGGGGCGATCGTCACCAGCTCGCGATAGAGGGGATCACCGATCACCAGGTCGTATTGGCGCTGCTGCGTTAGGGCGAGGAGATCATCCTCGCCGTCGAGGTGTCGATCATCCGCCTCGCGCAGCGTTTCGTCCAGATGGAAGAAAGAGGCGACGGTAACATCGGCCACCCCCAGGTCGAGGCGCAGGCAATCACGCAGGGCGTTGCTCATCACCTGCTCGCCAATGACGAGCGCCTTGCCGATCGCCGCCCAGCGCTCGGGCGCAGCCGGGGACATCTCCGGCTCCGGCGCAAGTTCCAGCGAGGAGCGGATGGCATTCAGCAAACGCAGGGTGGGTCGATTGCCGATAGGCAAGCCCACGAGGTAAGGCATGCCGTATGTCGCCTCCAGATGCCGGGCTGCGGCCAGCCCGGATACCGAGACCACTAGATTCAGCCGTGCCCGTGACGCGCGAGCGATATCGTCGAAGGTGGCGCCCATCGCCCAGCAGGAAACCGCCCGGCCTGAGGTTTCGGCCAGCAGCGCGATGAGCTCGCGTGCGGCGCCATTGCCGCCTAGGTCCAGCGGGGTCGCACCGATGATGTTCATCGTCGGCGCGACCCCGGCCGGCGCCGCGGACACAAAGTCACGGGCGAGCGCGAGGAAAGCCATCGAGGCGCCGGTGTCGTAATACCTCATGCCATTCGTGTCAAAGGTGAGTGCGGGCAGGCCCGTCCGCGCAGTGATGATGCGGGCAAGCGCCCGGTAATCGGTGCCGATGACCATGGGCACGGGACTGCCTACGAGCGCGACGAAGCGCGGGTGCAGCTCGCGCATCCCGTTTTCCAGCCGGCGCAGAAACTTCTCGTCGTCCCCCAGCACGGCGTCAACTTCCCGCATGTGGGCGCACAAGACGGCGGCGGAGCTGCCGTACCAGCGCGGCTCGTCGAAGCCGGTGAAGTTGCTCGTGCAGCCGGAGGCATCCAGAATCACCACGAGGCCGCCGAGATCGAAGAGCACCGAACAGACTCCCGAGTAATCTGGGGCAAACGGCGGCAATACTTTGTACAATCCTTTCACTGCACTATCTCCTCAAGCCACTGTGCCGGCGGCGTACATCTGCTCGCGATGGCGCCGCGGGCTCTCCAGTGCCTGCGCCATTTCGCGCAGTAGCTCTACGACGCCGCGGTAGCCGTAGGGCTGGGTTTCCAGGGTGAGCGGCACGGTATGGGCGTCCGGGCAAAAGTAACCGGCGTCCAGCCCTATGGCCAGATCCACCGCGTGCCGCTGGCCGACGAAGTCGACCATGGTGGGATGGATGTTGGTTAAAACCACCAGATCAGGAACATGGTCTTTCAGCCAGGCAACGTGCTCGAGGTCGAAGTCGACGAGCATATCCGCAAACACGTAGCGCACACGAAACCCGTACTCGGCGAGCGCACGGGCCAGCTCGAAAGTGCCGACGTTGGTGCGCGAGCCCACTGCCACGGTCAACGGCCCCAGCGCCCGCCGGTAGAAGCTGACGGCCGCTTCGGCCTGCTCGCGGTACTCTTGCGTGCACAGCGCGACACCCAGGCACTGCTCCATGAGGCGATAAGTACGATCGATGGTGTCCATGCTGTAGGCGGCCGGCGCGAAGCAGTAGGGAATACCCAATTTCTGTGCCATATGTTGCACCGCTAGCCGTCCCTCTGGCCTGATTAAGATGTTGTGCCCGGCCCGGCTGAGACGCCGAAATTCATCGATGGTCGCACAGGCGCCCACTTGCCCGATCCTGCGTACACCGGCGCGCGCCATGACTTCGTAGAATTCGCTCGTCGTGTCGATGGGGACGAAGTTGCCAACGACGTTCACCATGGCGTCCCTTTCTGAGGAACGCTCGAGGAAATCGTACACGCCGCGCTGTACCATGAGGGTCGGCGGCATTTTGCCGTCCGTGGCGATGGGATTCATATGGATCACACGGAAGGGGATGCCGTGCACGGCCGCCATCTCGCCGGCCAGCCGGTCGTAATCGGAGCCGAGTAAGTCGTCAATGCAACTCGCGCAAACGATCATCGCCTTCGGCCGGGGGTGCGCGCTGGCCATGATCTCGGCAACGGCCGACGGGATACGTTCCATGTGCCTGCCAGTGACGATGTCGACCTCGTCGATGTGCAGGAAGTAGAGGCGCCGCCGGTAGCCGAGCTGGAGGCTGGAAATGGCGCCATGCCGTCCGCACCCCGCCGGGGAGACGAACAGCAGCAACGACTCCGGCACGAGCAATCCGGCGCGGAAAATGCCCCAGCCACCGGCGCTCGGCGGGCAATAGTGCAGACCATCGGGCGGCATGATTTGCCGCTGCCAGTGGGCGCCGGTGTCATCTAGCTCCTGTATGGAGCGCCGAAAAGTCGTGCTGCTCATGGCTGCCCTCCATTCGCCGCGATGCGACGCGCCAAATCCATAATGGTGCGCGAAATAGGTAGCCCGGCATCGCCCTCGATCACCGTCTTGTTCTCGTCTTCATAGCGCTGCACGTCGGGGTCGCGCGGAATGTCGCCGACGATCGGGGCCTCGATCTCGCGAGCAAACCGCTGCACGACGTTTGTTTCGTCCGGGACGTTGCGCCGGTTCAGGATCAGCCCGCCAAACTGGGCGTAGCCCCGATACGCAAAGCCGTCGATGGCCTGCTTGATGTTGCGCGCGGCGTAGAGCGCCATCTTCTCCCCCGAGGTAACGATGAACACCTCGCCGGCATAGCCGTCACGGATGGGCATCGCAAAGCCACCGCAGACGACGTCGCCGAGCACGTCGAAGAGGACGAAATCGGGACGGTAGACCTCGAAGGCGTGCAGTTGCTCCAGAGTATCGAAGGCCGTAATGATGCCGCGGCCGGCGCAGCCCAGACCCGGCGTTGGGCCGCCGGCTTCCACGCACACGATGTTATGGAAGCCCTCTTGCACGATCTCGCTGAGCGAGGAACAGTTGCCATGTTCTTTGAGGTATGTCATGATGGGAGTGACCGGGCGTCCACCGGTGAGGTTGATCGTGGAATCGGCCTTGGGATCGCATCCGATCTGCATCACGCGATAGCCCAGTAGCGAGAGGCTGGCCGATATTGCGCTGGTGACGGTGGACTTGCCGATGCCCCCCTTTCCGTAAATAGCGATTTTGCGCATTGAAACCTCCCTGTATCTATCGTCTTCCCGTTTCCTCGGGTAGCATGCTAAGATCGAGCGTGGACAGGAAGTCCCGAATCAGAGGTGGCAGATCAACATCGGGGTGGCCGGCCGCCTCGGACTTGGTGCTTACCCGATCATCCCCAACATCTTCCTGCTCGGCAGAGCCCTGAACAGTGAAGCCCATACTCTCCAGTCCCTCCACGTTCAGGTAGATGGGGATACCTTGACCAAAGGCTAAGGCTAGTGCGGCGATGGGATGGGACTCAATCTGCCCGGATCCTTTGTGGCTATGTAGCCTAAGGCAGGACTCCAGCGTCCTGTCGGGCGAGAGATGTAGGATGACCGCCGTTAGCTTGCCGTCAAGATGATCCAGCACAGCGGCGAGCATGGCACTGACGGGCGATTGGCATGTGGGGACAGCTCCTATCTGGGTCGTGAGGATGCGCGCCTCCTCCGGTGCTAGGCGTAGGGGCAGGTAACGTTGCCCCTCTTTCTCCTTGAGAAGCAGCACTGGCTCGCCCGAGTGGTGACATCGCTTGAGTCCCTGAACGATCATTTCTACCATGGTGACCCCTTTCTTTGGTAAGCTTGAGGCTATTGCTCTCTAGGACTATTCGGATACGCCAATGGTCAGGGCAACGCACCGGCCGGGAAGGTCGCATTCCCAGCACAGGTCATGCGTGGCGGCCAAACGGTCCATCGTGTTGACGACGACCTCTCTGACCAACGCTCGGATTTCCGAGTAATGTGACGTGTTGGGGTCCTGGACGTGGCTATCCAGAACCTCGACAATAAGCTGGTCGACAAGATGCTGTACATCTGACGGATTCGGGACACGTTGCTCCGTTCCCACGGTGGCTGGTGCCACTTCTTAGCGCCTCCTGTGCGTAGTGCTCGGCCCATCAACTCGATATAGTGTGAGTGGATCTAGGCGGGATCGAGCTGGTTGCGAAAAACGGCTGGAGTTAGGTATGGCTAAGTCGCGCCCTTAGTATAAACGTCATCCGTGCGGTTGTCAAGCCTTTTGCGAGACTGACCAATGGAGGGGGCTTTGAGTTGTTGCGGTTCTGAGAGTGACTGAGCGATCGTACTGTCCTAGGTAGGGATGGACAGGTGGGCTATTGCTTAGCCTTTGCAGAAATTGCAGTCACGTGGCGGGGATTGCCTTGGAGGAAAGCTTCCAGATCTCGGCGCCTACGCTTGGAAGTTTAACCGCTTTTCGACGTGCAGGCGTCGAGCGAATAAGGGGTAACCAGCGCAACCTTGACGGTCTTATTGCTGGGGTGTCTGCTTCACACCAGTTTGCACGATCGCTGGCAATCTGGAGGGATGGCGAAGCCGCGGCACCGAATGCGTCGTTCAGTGAATCAGTACCATCCTGTGGAGACGGCGCAATTGGACCGCCGACGCAGACCGCCGCGGTCGCCTCAGGCGACCGCGGCGGCCTTGTCCGACAAGATACCTCATTTGAGGAACGCCGCACCAAATCTGAGGGTCCGGCAGTAAGTACCGCCGTGCAGCTCAGGCCGCGGTGTGGCGCTCGATGGGGGTAGATGTCCGGGAGCGCAGATACATGAAAGCGATGGCTCCGATAGCCGCCATGCCTAGCGCAATGATCTGCGCTTGCTGGAGGCCGAGTATGTATTGGTCCTCCAGGCGCATGTAGCTCAAGACGAAGCGTCCTAGACTGTACAGCGCGACGTATGCGAAGAAGACCATGCCGTCCACCCTCATCCGCGTGCGCAGTTGCCAGAGGATGCCCAGCACTGCCAGGTTCCATAGCATCTCGTAGAGCGGATAGGGTTGCGTCGGAATCTGCGCCACGCCCAATCCCTGCTCGCGGGCGTAGTCGACCAGGGCCTGGGGTACCATCGCGTTCGGATGCACGTACCTGAAGCCCCAGGGCAGGGTCGTCGGCGCCCCCGTGGCGTCGCCGTTGATGATGCAGCCGAATCGACCGACAATCTGTCCGGCGATCAATCCCAGCGATCCCATGTCCGCAACGCTGGCCACAGATAGCTTCTTGTGGCGGGCGTAGAGGACTCCCCCCAGCACGCCGCCGGCCACGCCGCCCCAGATAGCTAACCCGCCCTGCTGGAAGGCCAGGATCTGCAGCGGGTTGCTCAGGTAGTACTCCCATTTGTCCAGGACGTGGAAGAGTCGTGCTCCTAGAATGCCGCCGACGACGCCCCACAAACCGATGGAGTAGACGTCGTCTATGGAGATCCCTCGGCGCTTGGCTTCGATGGACGCTACCCAGATGCCCACGAGCACGGCGGCCATGATCATCAGACCATACCAGCGAAGCTCGAAGGTCCCCACGTGGACGATCACGGGGTCGATGCTGATGGCAATGGAATTCATCCCCTGCCTCCTATATAATAAGTCCATGTCGCTAAAAAGCTTGATCGGAACACTCGCCACGCTGTTGTTCGTTTTGGTCGTCCCGCTGGCCGTGATCTTCAGCGGATGGCGCTGGATGATCCTGGACCCGGGCGTCTACGAGCGTGGCTTCGTCAAGTATCGAGTTGCCGAGGCCACCGGGATGTCAAGCACGGAGCTGTCTACCGCTGCCCAGCAACTGATCGCCTATTTTGCCGACGACCGCCCGATCACGCTTCAGATTCGCAAGGACGGCCAGATGGCTCCGCTCTACAACGAGCGAGAGCTGTCCCATCTTGTGGACGTGCGTGGGCTCTTCCAGCTCGTCTTCCGGATTCAGGCGGTCGCGGTGGCCTACCTGATCCTGTATATACTGGCGGCTCTGATCCTGCGCGTCCAAAACCTGCGGCGACGAATCGCCTGGAACGTGCTGGGTGGAGCGGCCTTGACCCTGATTTTCCTAGCCGGACTTGGCCTGGCCGCCATGTCTGATTTTAGCACCCTTTGGCCAGCGTTGCATTTGCTGTCTTTTAGCAACGACCTTTGGATGCTGGACCCGCGCACGGACTACATGATCCGCATGTTCCCCTTGGGCTTCTGGTACGACGCCGTGCTCAAGCTGGCCACGATAAGCGCCGCCTCGTCCGCGGCCCTGCTTCTGGCCGCCACCGCCTACCTGCGCTTCAGCCGCCCCCGGCTCTGACGTACAAGCACTGAGAAGTATAGTAACTGCTGTCGTCGGCCGCAACCGCTTCAACTCTTCGCCTTTCCCCCTTTTTCCCCTCTAGCCTCCTCTCCCGCGATGACGTGGCGGAGATCCGCGATCACCTGCTCGGGTTCCGCGGTGACCACGAAGACCTCTTGTGCGGCGCTGCCGCTGCGGGCGCCGAGCTTGATTCCCGAGACCGTGCTGGTTTGCAGTCGCACCCTGGCGCCGGGGCTATTGCTGCGCGTCACGCTGATCCGCCCCGGGATTACGGCCGTGACCTTCGGGTGAGCCGCGATCTCCTCGAGGATCGGCAGCAATCCGTGGATGATATTATGCTCGCGCTTGACGCCTTTGGCTCGAAACTTCCCACTCTTACCTGCCATGGCTGATCTCCCATTTGAGGGCGCTCCTTGCCTAACGGCGCCACGCCGCATATTATAGTCTATTGAACACTATAGCGTATGAGATACATCTCGCGCTCCGTCCCACCTTCCGGAAAGGAGGAAGAAGCCCGTGCCCGTCAAAATCCGTGTATATGGACTGTTGCGCACCATGATTGAGGAGAGCCCGTTCTCGGTGGAGTTCCCCGGCGGCAGCCTGGCTGACCTGGTGGAGCGCCTATCGCGCGAGCGGAGCGAGGAGTTCCGCAAGGAGCTGCTAGACGAGGAAGGGAACCTGGATTACGCGTACATGGTGATTGTCAGCGGCGAGCGCGTGACCGACATCGCCGCGCCGATCAAGCCCGACGACGAGGTGGTCATCACCAGCATGCTGGCTGGGGGATAGGCTACTGCAGATCCTACTGCTGCATGAGACCTTTCCTAAACTAATCCCACAATGAAATCTACATTCAAGTCCGCGGAATGTCGCACTGGTACCGCAAGAGCCGAATGGGCTCTGCGGGTTTCACCTTGGGATTAGTATAGATGGATGCTCGCCCTCTTCTCGCTGTCCCTTACCGCAGTCCTACTTCTGAATTCGTCCCGCCGACAACGCCAAGAAGAGTAGACGTCTCATTGCATGCCGCCGGGCAATACTCTGCAGGGCAATGCGAAGATGGCCAGCCGGCATGTTTGCACTTGTCGCCTGCGCTTGGCCTGCTGCTGACCCTCATCTCGTTGCCCACGTTGTCGGGTAGGAGGGTGGTGTTGCCACCACCCTCCCCCCTCAGAACCGTGCAGGCGAGTTTCCCCGCACACGGCTCAAGCCTCTTCCTACGCCCGTGCCACCGGACGCGACCACACGACTGAGAAGTCATGGCAGGATTGCGGTGTCTGGCGGCGGGTTGGTGCTTGCCCCTGGCGCATCTGGTAGGCGCCTCGTGCCGTGTCTGGCGTCGAAGTATGCCTGCCAGGCTGGGTCATATGGATGGGCCTCGCCTCGGACCTTGGTGTGTCGCCGGATGGCCACCGATGAGGCCGAGAACAGCCGCACGGTGCGAGGTGCGCCGCCCGCGCCAGTCACTTCCCCCGAGAACACCCAGTGGTTGGAGCCAACAGTGTGGAAGTACTTCGCCCTCACCCACCGCTTGCCCCTGCGCGGGTGTCTTCGCCTGGCCCAGTACCACAGCACCTTGAAGATAGCAGCGCTCACGGTCGAAAAGGTATCCGCGCTCACCACGTGCCGGTGATAGTTCGCCCAACCCCGAACCAGGGGGTTGAGGCGCACGATCAGGTTTCCAGCCGTCGCTTGTTTGTTCCCCTTTACAACCTTCCGCACCTTGTCGAGGAAGGACTTGACGTTCTTCTTCGACGGTTTGATGAGCAGCTTGCCGTCATACTTGCGTACGTTCTGTCCCAGGAAGTCGAAGCCGCTTTCGATATGGGTGATGATGGTCTTCTCTGGAGAGAGTTCCAGTCCTCGCTCCCCCAGGAATCGCTCCACCAGGGGCTTGACCTCACTTTCCAGCAACTCCTTCGACCTGCCGGTGATGATGAAGTCGTCCGCATACCTGACCAGGTTCACCGTGCCCCGTTGCGCTTTGGCGACGTGGATCGGGTATCGCTCCCTCAACTGTCGCTCCAGCCCGTCCAGGGCCAGGTTGGCCAGCACCGGCGAGATGATGCCCCCTTGGGGGCTGCCTTCAGCCGTCGGGTGCAAAGCGTGCTCTTCCATATAGCCGACCTTCAGCCACTGTCGGAGGATGGCCTTATCCAGCGGGATGTGGGCCAGTAGCCAGTCGTGGCTGATCCGGTCGAAGCACGACTTGATGTCGCCTTCCAGGATCCACTGTGGCGAGTGCTTCCTGCCCAGCACCGTGAAGCACTGTTCAATGGCATCCGCTGGGGATCGTTCCAGCCGGAACCCGTAGGAGTTCCGGTCCCCCAGGGTCTCGGCGATGGGGTCCAGGGCCAGCAGATAGAGGGCCTGCATCGCCCTGTCTTCCATGGTCGGAATGCCCAGGGGACGTCTCTTGCCGTTGCTTTTAGGGATGTACACTCGCCTCAGCGGTTGGGGACGGTATCCCCTCTGCCGCAGCAAGTGCACGGCCTCGGTCTTCTTCGTGGCGCTGTCCCAGAGTCGTCCATCGACGCCTGGGGTCTTGCTGCCCTGATTCTCTGTCACCCGTCGGACGGCCATGGCCCGTCCGCTGTACGAGTGGGTCAGCAGACGTTGGAGGACTTTGACCCTTCCCCATCTGCCCTGCCGTGTCGCCTTCACGATACGCGCTTGGAGCCGGCGCACGTTCTTTCGGACCTGCTGCCAGTTGATCTGGTGCCAAGCCGTTTTCCCATAGGAGACCGCACCAACTCCCCTGGTCGCTGTCGCCACTGCGACGAGAGTGTCCAAGTTCGCCGACATCTGCTCTGCCTCCTTAGCCGGTTTGCCGAGCTTTCTCGTGATGAGAGACCGGACGGAAGTCTGCGCGCTTTCGCGCGGGGTGTTATCGCCGAGTGGCTCAACCCCTATCCGCCCCATTACAGGGCGGCTTTGGCTTTCTCCGTCCTCCCTTACCCGCAGTCCCTTAGGCTCGCCTTGCGGCTTGCTGTCCCGACCGGGAGAACTACGGGCTTACCACGTTCCCGGTAGCTGCCAGGATGGTTTAGGCTCCGCCTATTCGCCGGTGGCCGCGTCGTCTACGACGGAGACGAGCGTGATCCCCGTACCGGGCCACATACCTTTTTGGTCCAAGCCTCTCAGCATCTTTGGCTTGTCAGTCCTTGACGACGGTTATCAGCGGTTCCCATATGGTAGCCATGCCATCCAACCCTGGCGCCCTAACCGCCTCAATGCTAGCAGTAGCAGCTTCGCCTCACGGTTCGGCTGCCGCCCTCGCGGGCGTGGGCTCGTTGTCCCAGGGGCTCCGCACCGCCGGATTGCTCCAGCCGCACGCCCTGGTAGGGTACTGAGGGTAGAACCTCAGGTCAGGTACTGCTGCTGCAGGCCTGACAGCCATCTACCTGACTTCGTGTCGCACGCGCTCGTATGGTCCCAGGTAGTGGATCGTGCCGTTGTTGTCCAGCCGCTTGCGGCGCATGCCATCCCCGTCATACGCGAAGCGGCAGATGGTGGGACCGGAATCCACGCGGACCGGGCGACACTCGGGATCGTAGCTGATGGTCTGGCTGCCACGGGTGGTCATCGAGCCATTCGCATCGTAGGCGTAGCTCACTCCGTTGTGGGCGGTAACGGCGTGCTTGTGGGCCGTGTCCCCATAGGTGTATGGCAGGCCGTTCCGCGCCTGGATATTGCCGATCTCGTTGTAGGTGTACGTCTCACCTGCCGGGGCACTGGCGTTCTGCAGACGGTCCAGGTGATCGTATGAATAGGTGATGGCCTCTCCGTTCACGCTATCGGCAATGCTGCTCACATTTCCAACCGGATCGTAGAGCATGTCTCGGTTGACGAGATACTGATATGGGCTCGTCCCCTGCTGGAGCTGGATGGTCTTGAGGGAGCCGTAGGGCCAGCCGGGTGCGTCCGGGCCGTAGTAGGTGTGCCGCATCTCCGCCGTCGTCCCGCTCCCCAATGTATAGCGCGTGGGGAGGTTCAAGGCATTATACTCCGTCCCGGAGACCAATGTCCCACCGACCGAGCTGGTAATCTGGCTCAGGAGTCCGTTGCCCGCATAACTATGGGTCAGTACTTCACCGTCCGGGTAGGTGAGCTGGTAGACGCGGTCCATGGCATCGTAGCTCCACTGGGTGACGTAGACCGTTCCGTCGATGGTTCGCTCCTCGCGGGTCATCCGCCCGGCCCTGTCCCACCAGAAGCTCTGGCGACCGCAGCCGTCCCACAGTCCGGTCCGCCTACCTATCCCGTACTGCAGCGGTCCCTGGAAGGGGTTATCGTTGAACGCGTCGTACTCTATGTACACCCGCGCTCGCCTGGTCTGTGCGTACTGGCTGTCCTCGTACTGGGCGAGCCAGCTGCGCAGGTCCGTCAGATCGCTGGCCTTGATCTTCCGGGTTTCGGCCGCGATCGCTCCGCCGGTGAACTGCGGCAATGTTCCGAGACCGGCCGCGGTCCAGAGGTCTTGAATGCTGGTGCGGAGGTCGGTAAAGCGCAGAGCCCGCACGCGGACGCCGGCGCCGGCGACGATTGCCAGATCGGTCCAGGTGGCCGGGCTGGGACCGGCCGCCTTGCGGCCCACGTATACAGCCGCGCGCGGTTCCATGTTGATGCACGCAGCGCGGACTCCATGCCGCAGCCGCTTCAACAAGCGGTTTCGACATCAAGATCCCATCCGACAGATTGCGCCAGCTTGCCGAGTTCCTGGATGATCACGTCACGGCTTAACCGTGGGTTCAGCCAAACTACGCTCCACCCGTCATCCTCCTCAAGCAGTAACTCCTCGGTGGTATCAAGTTGCTCATAACGCCATTGACTGGCATAGATTGCGCTTACGAGCGCATGTATGTAACTATCTTCCATGCTGCTTGGTACGCTCAACCATAGCCATCCTAGCTCAAACTCCATGCTCTCGACAATCACTGCCGCTAACTCAGGAGTAACAGAGGGAACACAACCTACCAGTACGCCCTTCTGCCGCAACGTCCGCGCCATGAAGTGACCAAAGTCCAGCACGAACGCATGCTTATCCGTGTCGCCTTCGACGAGGGACTCAATGAGACAAGTAGCGCGGTCTTGGAAGGCCAAGATCAGGCATTTGAGTACGACGGCATTCCACTTCTTGCTCTCGTCTATTGGCAAGAAGGGCACGCTGGGACCGAACTCAATACCGTACGAGCCGAAGGGTCTCACCCTGAGGGATAACTTCACCACAGGTTACCTCCAGTACTCGCGTGCCGCGTTCTCCCCCAAGTAGGAACCGCCGATCGATCCTGCGATGCCACCCACAACTCCGCCCAAAATTGCTCCTATGGCCGTTCCAACGACCGGCACCATTGAACCGATGAGCCCCCCAGCCACGGCGCCCATCTCGGCTCCAGCTAGCGCTCCGGCCCAGCCGCCCGTGACACTTCCGATCGCGGCCTTTGTCTCGTGTCCGAATTGTTCTTGATCTGTCTCGAAGGCTTCCATCAGCATGATAGTGTCACCAGCGATGGCAACCGGCACGGCAACCCTGTTCGCGCTGCGTATGATGCGAGCCCCGACGGGCGCGGACTTCACGATCCAGGCCGGGATTTTCGTATGAGGATCGTCCGTCAACCCGAGTAGTTCCGCATTACGGTTGATATGATAGAATTGTGCTTTCTTGCCGTGGGGGTGGTCGAACCGTATCAACCAGTTCCCGTGGCCCGGCCGGCCCGCGGTCATGTCCTTGATGATGAGGGAGCTTGCCGATCCGCTTCCAGGCTGGGGTATCACCATCGTGTACCGACTTAGCAGTTGGCTATCGGCTCAGACCCCTTTCTCGATACTGGAGCCAATAGAGATGATGCGCCTTAGGTCACTATCGTCCCGACTGTCGGGACTGACGCGGAAATCGCTCGACCCGTCCTCGCTGTTGGGGTCGTGGCCGGCCGGATCAGTGTAGCGTACGGGATTGTTGAACGTATAGCTGTACCGGTTGAGCGCTTGTGGGTTCGCTGGATCGGGCACGATGTTGTCCGGGATGAGGAACCGCCCAATCGCCGGATCGTACGCCCGACTAGCGTACCAGTACAATCCAATGCTCGCATCTTCGATCTGCGAGGTGAACTTATGATCGGTGTGCAGGTTCGTGCCTTGATCCCTCGATCCCCCGTACGGCAGATAGCGCATGCCGTCCACCGCATTGAAGTTGGCGTCAGCCACCCGGATCGTGCCGCCCAAGTGATCGGTGCCGACGTAATAGAGCACCCCTGCCCGACGGAAGGCAATAACGCGACTGACGTTGCCAAAGCTCGCGAAGTAGTACTTCGTGACAACTTCGGTAGCATCGATCCCGTTGCCCACGTTGCGCTCGTACGGCCCCACGTAATGTATGGTGCCCTTGCTATCCAGGCGCTTGCGGCGAGCGCCGTTGCCGTCGTAGGCGAAGCGGCAAATGGTCGCGCCCGAGTCCACGCGCGCCGGGCGGCTTTCCGGATCGTAGCCGATGGTCTGACCTCCCCGGGCGGTGGTGGTCGTCAGGCAGCCGTTGGCGTCATAGCTGTACGTGGTTCCATTATACGCCGAGACGGCGTGTTTATGGTTGAGATCGTAGCTGAAGCTCGCGCCGTTCTTCGTCGTGATATTGCCGATCTCGTTGTAGGTGTACGTCTCACCTGCCGGAGCACTGGCGCTCAGCAGGCGGTCCAGATGATCATAAGTGTAGCCGATGGTCTCGCCGTTCACGGCATCCGTGATTTGGCCGACATTGCCCACCGGGTCGTAGAGCATGTCCCGGTTGACGAGATACGGGTTCGTGCCCTGGCGGAGTTGGATGGTCTTCACCGCTCCGTAGGGGCCGGCATAGCCGCTGATGGGCCAGCATGGGGCATCCGGGCCGTAGTACTGGTGGGACACCTGCGCCGTCACCCCGCTGCCCAACCAGTAGTTAGAGGGCAGATTCAGGGCGTTGTACTGGACCCCAGAGACGAGATCGGTGGTGCCCAGCGAGCTCTGAATCCCGCTGAGCAGCCCGTTGCCAGAGTAGCTGTGGGTCAGCACCTCGTTGTCCGGATAGGCAAGCTGGTAGACACGGTCCATGGCATCGTAGCTCCACTGGGTGACGTAGAGGGCACCGTCGATGGTGCGCTCCTCGCGGGTGATCCGGCCGGCCTTGTCCCACCAGAAGCTCTGGCGACCACAGACGTCCCAGAGCGCAGTGCGTTTGCCTTTCCCGAACTGGCTGACGCCGTTGTAGGCATCGTACTCCATAAAGACGCGTGCTGCCCTTTTTAGGCCCCACTCGCCGTTCTCGTAGGTCTCGTAGGTGGCGAGCCAGCCCCGCAGGTCCGTCAGATCGCTGGCTTTGATCTTCCGGGTTTCGGCCGCGATCGCTCCGCCGGTGAACTGCGGCAATGTTCCGAGACCGGCCGCGGTCCAGAGGTCTTGAATGCTGGTGCGGAGGTCGGTAAAGTGCAGAGCCCGCACGCGGACGCCGGTTCCGGCGATGATGACCGGGTCTGTCCACGTCGAGGGAGTCATTCCGGCCGCCTTGCGATTTACGTCCACGGCTGCGCGCAACTCCATCAGATCATAGACCGTCGGCTTGCTCGAGTTGGCGGTGATGTTCGGCTGAGTCCAGGAGGCAGGATACCATTTGCGCACCAGGCGCTTCAAGGCGTCGTAGTAGAAGGATACGGTCTGACTCTTCGCGTCGGTCTGGGACTGCAGCGTGCCGATGGGGTCGTAGGCGTACGTCCAGGACCCCATGTCGGGGTCGCTGAGCGAGACCTTGCGGCCCAGCTTGTCGTAGTCGATTGTGGTGACATTGGCGGCCTCGTCGGTCACACCGGTCAACCGATCCAGCACGTCGTAGCCGTAGCTCGTCGTCGCGTAGAGCGTTTCGGCCGGGTAGACGCTGCTGTACTCCCGCACCTTTACCGTGCGCCCCAGCGCGTCCCTCTCGTAGCTCTTCCAGTGCCCGTTCTGGTCGACGACCTTCTCGATCCAATCGACGTAGGCCCACTTGATGATCTTGGTGTCCGGCAGAGTTGTGTCCAGCGGACGCCGCAGCTCGTCGAAGGTGTAGGTCGTGGCTGCGCCCGCATAGTTGGCCCAGTCGCCGTCCAGGAACGAGCCCGTTCCGGTCGCGGCGTGGGAGACCGAGTCCCGCCACTTGAGCCCGCGCCAGTCGTAGTAGCTGTTCACCACGTTTACCCCGCTGTAACCGTCGCTGTATTCCTGGATCACCCGTCCGATCCCGTCGTAGAAGCGCTGGGTGGTAAGCCAGATCTCTGTTCCGCCCAGATCGTTGCGGGTCTTGATCATTAGTCGATTGGTGATCCGGCCGTTGAATTCGGCCGGTGGATCATAGGTGTAATCGGTCGTTCTCCGATAGCTGTTGCCACTCGGCCCGGTAACCTGCGGACCTCGCACCACCTTGAGGCGACCGAAGGTGTCGTACTCGTAATTCGTCACGCCGCCGCTGGGGTCTATTAGTTGTATCGGCTTACCCCACTTCGCGTCATAGTCCCTCATCTCTACGTGATCCAGAGGGTTGGTGATGGTCTGCGGGAAGGTGTGGTACGTCTCCTCGTACGCGACCACGGTTTCTCTGGCATCGCCACTGGCGATGGCCCCGGACCAGACGCCATAGCTATTGTACTCTTTCTCCGAGGTGCGATTGCCGTAGGCATCGTAAGCGTTGGAGACATCCACGCAGTCGGTATCGTTAAGGTTCCGCCGGACGGTCGTGAGCCTCCCCCGATAGCTGCTGTCGTCGCCGTCCGCACCGGAGCCGATCGAGTTATCCCACCTCGTGCTTCCGTCGTAGAGATAGCGTGTGGCACGCACCCATTCGCCGTCAGGCGGATTCTGGGCATCGGGCCTGTAGACGATCTCCTGCGTCAGCTTCCCTACGATGTAGTGGTCGGTGCCATTTAGCGTATTGTACCAGCGCCGGGTCTGGCGCACCCAGTCCGTGTCCGCCGCGGTCGCCGAGGCGTACTCCTGGGTCCGAATGACATTGCCGTAGCCGTCGTACTCGAAGCGCGTCTTGCGGCTGGCGTCCCCCTGATATTGGCGTATGGCATCCAGCCGGACGAAGAAGGCCCCGGCCTGGGTGTCGACGGCGCTCCAAGCCGTTTCCTCCTTGGCCGATGGCGCGGTCCCGCCGCTCTTCCAGCGCTCCAGCTTGTAGCGCCGCTGCTGCAGGCGCTCGATTTCCGCCGGGTCCGTCTTGCCGTTGGCCGCGTCGCGCGTGTAAAAATAGCTCTTCTCGTAGTGCTCGGCCGAGTCGGTGACCGTTACCTCCGCGTGCCCGCGATAGTCGTAGGTGTCCGGCACATAGTAAGACGTGCCGTAGCCGTAAGACTGCACGATCGTGCTGCTCTCGCCGCCCGCACTGCCGACGCCGCTCTCCACGCTCTTCTGCTTCACGCGGTAGCGCCTAGTGAGGGGACACCAGCCATTCGGGGTGTGCCCCTCGTACTCGTAGGTCACCTTCCCGCCGTAGCCGTTCTGCACTTCGTGCAACTGGAGCTTGTAGTACTCCTGCGGGTTGGTGTTCGGAATCGCCCCCTGGTAGCAGGTGAGCGTGGTGGCCGGCAGAGCGTTGCTGCTAGCGTCCTTCTCCGTGATGCTCGTCAGGACGAGCTTGTCGCGACCCTCTAACTGCGTCGAGCTCCCGCTGGTGTGCCAGTAGGGCTTCTTGTATTCGTACGCGAAATCATACGCCCGGACCAGCGTGCCTCCGACGCTCATCTCGATTCTGTCGAGTCTCTTCTTGGAGTAGAACTGCGTGTACGGTGTGACGGGAACGCCGGCACCCCTTAGGAAGACGGATGCTTGAATAGTATCGGGATTGGTGGAGCCTAGCCCGATGTCGTAGTCGGGAACAGTGCCAGCGGCACCCAGACCCTTGTACATATACCGGCTGTGCTCCTGCCCGTTCCATGGGTATCCTACCGTCCAGGTGCCATCCGGGGCAAAATCTCCGTTGGGGTTGGGCGCGGCCAGGAGGAAGGCCAGCCACATTCCACCGCTTGTTGTCGTCGTCGCTCCGGGCACGCGTGCGTACCCCCACTGCGGATGATATCGTGTTATCGCGCTTGCCTCGATGGGATCGCTCGGGTCTACGTTGTACCAGCAGTAGATCTGCGTATACGTGTTACTCCAAGGGCAGGCGTAGAACACGTAGCTGTCCGGCTCATCGGCCACAACCTGCCTCCAATACACTTTGAGACTCCCGCTCGGGTCACTTGGAGACACGTGGTGAAGGTCCTGTACTTCCGTCCAGCCCGACGGATCTGCCGCATCACGATCGGTCCCACTCCAACTGACGGCTATCAAGATATCGCCTACGGTTGCCCCTGTAGGTCTAGGCACCGAATAGGGATCGCGGTAAGGATTCGGAGGATTGGGTTCACACCGACACCCGTAGCCGGTTGCGCCCGATTGGCTGCGGAATTGCGGAACAGGATTGACAACGTTAACGAAATCCGTCCGATCGACGTACTTCAGCTCGATTTGGCGACTGCCGACGCTGTGCGGGTCCGCTCGGCCGGTGTATGTTATGTACTGAGGATAGGCAGCCTGGTCGTGTGTCTCGGTGTATCCTTGGCCCGTCTGGGCCGATTGGACAAGGTAGCTCATCTCGATGATGTTGCCGTGGGTGTCCTTGATCCGGTCCAGATTCCACTGCCAGGCGTAGCGATAGCCGCCTTCGTTCCAGATCGCGTCGATCTGCTCCGAGTTCGCGGTGTAACCAAAGCGGTACTCGGTCCCATCCTTGGTTTCGACGATCCAGTATGAGCCGTTGGGTGATTCGCCCTGTCCGCCCGTCAGGGTCCGGATACGAAGGTAGTCATCGGGCTCGCCGCGGTAGGTTGTGCCGTCGATGTAGGCCAGCCTGTACGTTGTTCCATTCAGGAGCAGGTAGAAGATCTCGTGTCCTCCGGCGTCCTGAGTGTGGGAACGGAAGATGGCTCCCAGGTCCAGCGACCATCCGAAACCGACCGGCGAGGACTGCAGACGGGTTCGCGCGTTCTCGTTGCCTGTGTTGTTGCCGTCTCTGATCCAGTGACCGTTCATAGTGTCGATGACGCCGGAGTTGTAGCGCAGCGTCAGGTCGGGAGTCAGCCCTGCCGTGCCGGGCGGCACCTTCAGAGCGACCGTGGCGTTGGAATGGCCGCTGCAAAGGTCAACCTGGTAGCCCTCCAGGCTCGAAGGGATCGATGGCAGTTGGTTGGCATCTCCGCCGAATCCGAAGTCAGTGAAGTGCCCCACCTGCGCGACGATGCGTCGTGCCGCCATGTCCGTCTGCCCCGGCACCATGGTCCAGCGCCGCGCGGTCTCATCATAGTAGTAAAGGCTGACGAAGCCCTGTCCCCATTCCAGCGGCGCCATGTCCGAGAAATCGAGGCTGAAGCGGATCTGGCGCGCGAGAGCACGCACCAACTGCCCCCCACTCCGGCGCGCCTCCACGCGAAAGACGAATGGCATGGTCAAGTGCTCCGGGATGGGCGGCGGCGCATCCGGCACGCGCAGGTGCAGCCGGACGGGTTCGGAGAAGGTTCCGGGCTCAATATCCAGGCGCAGACGGCCGAAGTGGATGGAGCCGCGTTGTCCCGGCCGCCAGTCGTGTTCTTGCGGCGGCGGTGTGGGGCGTCTGATTGGTGGCTGGGGCATCGGAACCTCCTCTTGCCACACGGGGCATCGCTAACCCATCCTCGTGGCTATGGTGCGCTTGAGTACTGCTGTCGATAGATGAGACGTGGCCATGATCATGGTCGGCGGAGACCGCGCGGGCGGGTCGTGGGCACACGATCGAGACCGCCGCGGTCTGGCGCTCAATGGACCGCGTTGCGCGAGCGCTCCCAGACAGCATTGACTTCTAATAATGACCAGGTCTCATCTGGACCGCCCGAGTGATTGATCAATCCTCAGGCGGTGCCGCCCGTGGGGATCTCGCCAGGAGACCCATCCGGGGCGGAATAGTCATGCTTGCTGCCGGGCCGGCTCTTGGATCATTGCGCGTAGTAGCACTGTTTGGCCACGCCATCCGAGCCAATGGCGGCTGTGCCGTTGACGAAGATATCCCCGCCTACGTCGAGCTTGCCGGCAGGAGTTGATCTTCCGATGCCAACACCACCGGTTCCCCCTATGTTTATGAAGACGTGCTTGTCCGGGTTTGGCGTAACAGTGAAGTTGCCGGCCGAGTTGACGTACATGTCGACGTTCCTCGGAGAGGTCACGCCGGATTCCTTCCCGTATAGCCTAAGTGGCGGATTGCCGCTGGTTTGGCCGAAGAGGAAGACGCCCTGGGCCGAGTTATAGTTGAGGTTGAGTATGTCTCCACCCGATCTGATGTCCGTTGTATAGAGCGTTACCTGCACGAAGGCGATGCCGTTCACGTACAGCTTGTATCCAGAAGCTGCCGACCCGATGCCGACGTTGCCAGCGGCGTCGATCCGCATGGCCTCGACGTTGTTGGGGCGGAACGTGATGGGTCCGGCCGTGCCGGTGCCGATCTTACTTGTTGCTAGGGCAAGCGCGCCATCGCTTCTGTTGATCTGGCCGTAGCCGCTATTGGCCGTGGCGTTGTCGTTGATGACTATTCCCCCGGCCCCGCTCGAATACAAAAGGAGTGAGCTGTTGGCGGTCGAGAGCTTGATATTCCCGCCCACGATCTCGAGAGATTCGGCCGGAGTGGTCACGATGCCAATACCGACCTTTCCCCCAACGTACAGGTTGTATGGACTATTGACCAGCAGATCCTCGTTGTAGGTCTGCGCGGCCGCGGGGGTCGCCGGGACAGCCAGTTGCCCCGCTCCGGCGGCAAGGATCGCGACTCCGCCGCCCAGGGCCCCCAGCCCGCACATCTTCAGGAATTCGCGATGGGTGACGCCGCCTTGCGGGGCGCTCGGCTCGCCCACCGACGTGAGCTCTTGCGATGAACGGATCTCGTTCCGAGCCGCTGTTCCTCTACTCCGCAGTCGAATCCGCATCCTGGACTCCTTCGTTCAGCATCAGCCAGAACTGCTCCCCGTCCTCGGTAACCTGGATGTCGTGCAGCGCCGGCACGTAGACCGTGAGCGCCTCGATCAGGTCGGCCTTGCGCACCACCACTCCCGAGACGCGCAGGGGCTTGAGAGGAATCCCCTGAGTCGGCGCGGTCTCGCTCCCATCGGTCGGCCCTGTTTCCCGTAGCCGTATCTTGCTCACGCCGTTCCTCCTCATGCCAGCTCGATGGCCGCGATGTCCTGGACGAGCCCGTCGAAGACGGCCTGGACCGCGGCTTTGCGGGCGGCGCTCAGACGGGGTGTGACGTCCTGCAGGACAGGTCGCACGATTTGCTCGCCGGCCCGGACGTTGTAATCGACGTAGACTTGAACGTTGCCGGAGATATCCTTGATGAGCTGAATGCGTTGTACCTGTACGTTATCGACTGTGACTGTGCGGGGCATGCGCATCCTCCTTGCACAAGTTGTTGTCTTGGGCCATGGATCCGGAACCCGGAAGCACGGGCGCCGTGCCCGGTATGGCCGAGGTTGAAATGGACCTACTACTTGAAACGTGGTTGCGCTAGATCGTTCGATAGGCATAGGCTAAGGCCTCTCCTGCTTCCTGTCAAGGCTTTTGGGCGCTCAAAAGGGCGCTTCTGGGCAAACGTTAATTATTTGTTAATGTGACATAAGGCAATATGTTGGAACAAATGGTCATGTGTGCTATCATCGGGGCGAATTGCCCTCCGGAGAGGGCTCCGAGGCTAGGTGTGACCCAAGAGCCGTTGTATTGTGCAACCCACCCCAAGATCGAGACGAACCTGCGCTGCGGGAAGTGTGGCAAGCTGATCTGTCCCAAGTGCATGGTCTACACCCCTGTCGGTGCGCGCTGTCCCGACTGCGCGCAGGTGCGCCGGCTTCCTATCTACGACGTGTCCGCGGCGAACTACTTGTCCGCCCTGGGGGCCGGGATGGCTATGGCGCTGGTGGCGGGAGTCGTCTGGAGCTTCATTCCGGGATTCGTGTCCATCTGGGTGCCCTTGCTCATCGGCTACCTGGTGGGTGAGGGTGTGAGCCGGGCCGCAAATCGCAAGCGCAGTCGAGGGCTGCAAGTCATCGCTGGGACGATGGTCTTCGCGAGCTTCATCGTGCTGCAATTGTTCCGGCTATTCGTCCAGATCGCGGCCTCCGGAAGGGAGCTACCGATGGAGGTGGTCTCGTCGGCCGCGATCAGATCGGTCGTTTCGGGACTGTTGAACCCTTATCTCCTGGTTGTTCTGGCGCTGGGCATCTACCTGGCTGTGACGCGGACGCGTTAGTGTTGGCTTATCGCAGTGTGCCTCAGACGCCCTACCTGCCCCCTCTCCCTATGGGAGGCGGGGAGACCCGGTGGGTCTAGAGCGATGCTATAATATGGCCAGAGAGGGAACCCGATGGGAGAAGATTCCCCGGGCGAGCTGATCCAGCTTGTGTCACGGCTGCCGGGAAAGCGCGTGCTCGTCGTGGGAGATGTATGCCTGGACGAGTATATCGTTGGACGGGCCCAACGCCTGAGCCGCGAAGCTCCGGTGCCCGTGCTCGAGTGGGAGAGACAGTTTGCGGTGCCCGGTGCGGGCGCCAATCCTGCCTTGAATATTAGCGCGCTGGGTGGTTTCGCTACGATCGTTGGCGTGGTCGGCGACGACGAAGCAGGCCGGACGCTTCGACAGTTGTTGCAGATCCCCGGCATCGATAGCCGGGGTATCATTATCGATCCATCTCGCGGCACTACGGTCAAGACGCGCGTCATGGCGGAGGCCAGCCTGCGGTTCCCGCAGCAGATGGTGCGCATCGACCGTCAATCGAGCCGCGACCTCGACGCGCACATCGGGGATCAGGTGTCGGCCGTCGTGCGGGCCGCGGCTCCGCTGGCCGATGCGGTTCTCTTCTCCGATTACAGGGGAGGGGTGGTTAGCTCGGCGGTGGTGGAGACGGGCGCGGAGATCTGTCGAGCCCAGGGCAAGATTTCCACGGCCGATTCACAGGGAGACCTCTTCAAATTCAAGCGTTTGAACGTCGTGAAATGCAACCAGCAGGAGGCCGAGGCCGCGCTGGCGGTCAAGTTGGATCGCGAGGAGAGCTTTCAGGAGGCGGCCTCGAGTTTGCTGGGTCGCCTGGGGGCGCAAGCCGTTGTGATCACGCGCGGCGGAGATGGGATCTCTTTGCTAGACGCTCAGGGTGGCTCTGCGCACATCCCCGCGGCCAACAGGAGTGAGGTCTTCGATGTCACCGGCGCTGGAGACACGGTCATCGCGGTCCTGACGATGGCTCTCGCGGCTGGGGCTAGCGAGTATCAGGCCACGTGCCTGGCTAATATCGCGGCTGGACTGGTCGTGCGTCGGCTCGGCAACGTGACCGCCACGATCGAGGAGTTGAGCGTCGCTATTCGAGCCATGGATGATCGCGGCGATGTGTATTAGGTCCGATGGGAAGGTTTGTTGATGGAATATCAGAAGACGACACTGGACAACGGTCTGCGCGTAGTTTCGGTATCTATGCCGCATACGCGCTCGGTCAGTATCAATATCTTTGTGGGCACCGGCTCGCGCTATGAGTCGGACGCCGAAGCTGGCATCTCGCATTTCGCGGAGCACATGTTCTTCAAGGGCACGGAGCGGCGGCCAACCGCTCGTGAGATCAGCGAGGCCATCGAGGGTGTGGGCGGTGTCATCAACGCGGGCACGGACCGTGAGCTGACAGTGTTCTGGGCCAAGGTCGCGCGGCCCCACTTCGCCCTGGCCTTCGACGTGCTGGTGGACATCATGCGCAACTCTCGCATGGACGCCACCGAGATCGAGAAGGAGCGTCAGGTCATCATCGAGGAGGTCAACATGCTCCGCGATGACCCGCGTGAGTGGGTGGACGTGCTGATCGACGAGACGCTATGGCCCGGGCAGGCCCTGGGACGGGACGTCATCGGCACCAAGGAGACGGTCAGTAGCTTCGACCGAGCGGGGATTCTGGGTTACATTAATAGTCATTACACGCCCGGCAACACGGTCGTCAGCGTGGCCGGCAACGTTGAGCACGACCAGGTCGTCGAGATGGTGCAGCAAACCCTGGGCCAGTGGGCGCCCGGCCTGACCGAATCCTGGCAGCCGGCGGTGCGCAGCCAGACGGCCCCCATCTGTCGCATCGGATGGAAGAAGACAGAGCAGGCCCATTTCTGTCTGGCTGTCCCGGCGCTGTCCAGCCGGCACCCGGATCGGTATGCGCTAGACCTGCTCAACGTCATCCTTGGCGAGGGCATGAGCAGTCGGCTTTTTCAGGAGATCCGCGAGAAGCGCAGCCTGGCCTACGACGTTCACAGCTACGTCAGCCACTTCCTGGATACCGGCTCGGCCACCATCTACGCGGGCGTGGATCCTACGCGCATCGATGGAGCCATCGAGGGTGTCATCGGCGAGCTGGAGCGGCTGAAGGACGGTATCCCCGAGCAGGAGATCATTAAAGCCAAGGAGTTTACGAAGGGACGTCTTCTTTTGCGCCTGGAGGACACCCGTAGCGTGTCGAGCTGGAACGGCGCGCAGGAGCTGTTGCTCGGCGAGATCCTGACTCCGGACGAGGTAGTGGCCGTGGTCGAGCGGTTGACCGTGGATGATCTGCAGCGCGTCTCGCGCGAATTGTTCGTCGAAGAGCAGTTCAACCTGGCCATCGTCGGCAGCTTCAAGCGCCAAAAGCGCTTCGAGTCCCTGCTGCGGTTCGGCAGTAGCTTTGCCAGCGTTTCGTAGGGGTATGGCCGCCCCACCCGGTTGAAAGGGTGAAAGGTGGTGTGGCTGTGCCCCGCTCAGCGGGGCACAGCCACACCACCTTTCACCACATGGGGTTGGGGGGGCGGCAATTCGCTTCTCCATCATGAAAGGGAAAAGGGGTGAGCGCATGCGCTCACCCCTGCTGTCTACCTTCGGGACGTGGAGTCTAGTACTCCATGCCTCCCATGCCACCCATGCCGCCCATGCCACCCGGAGGCATGCCGGGCATGCCGGCACTCTTCTCCGGGATATCGGTCACGAGCGTCTCGGTGGTGAGGACCATGGCGGCGATGCTGGCGGCGTTCTCCAGCGCGGAGCGCGTCACCTTGGCCGGGTCGATGATGCCCTTGGACACCATGTCGCCGTACTGTGCGTTCAGCGCATCGTAGCCCTGCCCCTTCGGGAGCTTCTTCACGGCGTCGACGACGACCGAGCCTTCTTGTCCGGCGTTGATCGCGATGCGGCGGAGAGGCTCCTCCAGAGCGCGGCGCAGGATGGAGAGTCCGGTGGCCTCGTCTCCGTCCAGCTTGACGGTGTCCAGCGAGCCCAGGGCGTTGATGTAGGCCACGCCGCCGCCCGGGACGATGCCTTCCTCGACCGCCGCACGGGTGGCGGAGAGGGCGTCCTCGACGCGATGCTTCTTCTCTTTCAGCTCGACCTCGGTGGCCGCGCCAACCTTGATGATAGCCACGCCGCCGGCCAGCTTGGCCAACCGCTCCTGCAGCTTCTCACGGTCGAAGTCGGACGTGGTCTCGGCGATCTGGGCTTTGATCTGCTTGATGCGGGCCTGGATATCGGTCTCGGAGCCATGACCCTCGATAATCGTGGTCTCGTCTTTGTTGGCGACCACGCGCCGGCAGCGACCCAGGTCCTGGACGGTGGCGGAGTCGAGCTTGCGTCCGATCTCCTCGGTGATGACCTTGCCGCCGGTCAGGATCGCGATGTCTTCCAGCATGGCTTTGCGGCGATCGCCGAAGCCCGGGGCCTTGACGGCCAGGACGTTGATGGTGCCGCGTAGCTTGTTCACCACCAGGGTGGCCAGCGCCTCGCCGTCCACGTCCTCGGACAGGATCAGGAGCGTTTTGTTGACCTGGAGCACCTTCTCCAGCACGGGCAGGATATCGGCGATGGCGGAGATCTTCTTGTCGGTGATCAGGATGTATGGGTCGTCGAGAGAAGCCTCCATGCGGTCCGGGTTGGTCACGAAGTACGGGCTGATGTAGCCGCGGTCGATCTGCATGCCCTCGACGTACTCGGTCTCGAACTTGATGCCCTTCGACTCTTCGACGGTGATGACGCCGTCCTTGCCGACCTTGTCCATGACCTCGGCGATCAGGTCGCCGATTTCCGGATCAGCGGCCGAGATGGCCGCTACCTGAGCGATCTGCTCCTTGCCCTCGACCGGGTGGGACTGGCTCTTGATCCCGTCCATGATGGCTGCCACGCCCCGCTCGATGCCACGCTTGATCAGCATGGGGTTGGCGCCAGCAGTGACGTTCTTCAGACCCTCTTGCACGATGGCCTGAGCCAGCACGGTCGCGGTAGTGGTGCCATCGCCGGCCACGTCGTTGGTCTTCGTGGCGACTTCTTTGACCAATTGGGCGCCCATGTTCTCGAAGGGGTCCTCGATCTCGATCTCTTTGGCGATCGTCACGCCGTCGTTGGTGATGGTGGGCGGTCCGAACTTCTTGTCCAGAACGACGTTGCGGCCGCGGGGTCCAAGGGTTATCTTGACTGCATCAGCTAGCGCATCGACGCCACGCTTGAGGGCCCTTCGGGCCTCTTCGTCGTATAGCAACTGCTTGGCCATTCTCGCTACTCTTCCTCCTCGCAGATTGTTTTCGGTAGGTATCGCTTACCGAATGCTAGTGCGGGCCTCCCGAACGAGAAGCCGCTTACCCCTCTAGCTCACGATGGCCAGGACGTCGCTCTCCCGCAGGATGAGCAACTCCTCGCCGTCGACCTTGACCTCCGTGCCAGCATACTTGGCGTAGAGAACCTTATCTCCCTCTTTGACTTCCATGGCCAGGCGCTGTCCATTATCAAGCACCCGGCCAGGTCCTACCGCGACGATCGTGCCTTCCTGGGGCTTCTCTTTGGCCGTGTCCGGAAGCACGATGCCGCTCCGTGTGACCTCCTCTTTGGCCTCCGCCCGGACCACGATCCGGTCGCCCAGTGGCCTCAAGTTAGACGCCATGCGTTGACCTCCTTACTGTGCTGGTTTTCGTCAGCTGAATGGAATCGTCCTCGTCAACCACGGAACGAGATGGACGATTGCCTGCTACTCGCGTTAGCACTCTCGCCCTGAGAGTGCTAACGCCGCCTATCATAGCTCAGGTTGCGCTCAAGGGCAACCCGGTCTGAAGGCATGCGCTGTCACCGTGCGCGCATTTGCTCCATTTATCTCACGTTTTCGCGCGATTACGGGGTCCACCATGGTCGGGACCGCCTCCGCGCCTTCCGCGTTGTGACGTCGGCGGTTTTGCAGCAAGATGAGGGCCGCGGGTGAAAAGCTCAGCCCAGGCGCTGCGTGGTCTCATGGATGGTCTTGCTACTGAACATCCAGCTCCTTGATGAGGATGTAATCGCTGCCATCCTCCAGGCGTAGTCGCTCGCCGGTTGAGAGGAGATACATGCCGGCGATCAGCTTATGCCGGCCGGGGGCCAGGTTTCGGTCCTGCGCGACGTGATGGACGTCGACGACTGTCTCGCCGGGGTCCCAGTACGAAGTGGGGAAGCGCCCCGAATCCGGTTGGCTATCCGCCTGAGCGCTCGGGCGCCCGTCCGGACCCAGCAACTGGACGAAGACGGTGTAGTCCTTCGTCGGCGTGCTCGCGGCCCGCCAGTACAGCGTGAGGTCTATGCTGGACGCTCCGGCGGATGGGCTCTGGCGCTGCAGGTCGAAGCCCTGTAGCTCGATGCCTGGTCCGAGCGTTTTGTTAACCGGCTCGACTTCCTTCAGATCAGGAGGCTGCGTGCCGGCCACCTTGACAGGATCCAAGGTCAGCTCGTCTCGACCCGCTGCGTCGCCGGCGACGAGGAGTTTCTCCAGCGTGGCCCTGTCGTACATGCCTAGCGAGATCGTGTACTTGCCTGGCGCGACGTTGCTCCCCACCGGAATGTTGTAGCGCTCGAGAACGATGTCTCCCGCGCGCCACTCACGCCGGGGAAAGAAGCTGCTCGTGTCGTACTGAGCCCGCATGCTACCCTGGTTGTCCAGGAGGTGCGTGAAGGTCACGTAGTCCTGTGGAGGGGCATCCTGCAGAATGCGCCAGACCACGCTAACGCTGAGCGTGCCGCCCTGCTCCACGCGGCGATCCACGCGGTAGGCCAGAAGCTCTGCCACGCCTCCCAGATTGCCGCTTGCGCGCGTGAACGAGGGATCGGCGAGAATTCTGTTGACGGATGCCAGAACCTGAGCGGGCGTAAATCGATAGATGGAGAGCTTGGTAACACCGTTGGTGAAGAACGTCTGGTGCACCAGACCTTCAGCAGGAAGATACCTATCCATTTGCTGCGGGCGCGCAGAGAACGGGAACGCGTAGAGGCTGTTCTTGGTTGTCCCAGGGGAGAGGACGATAGCTCCATTGCCGTCAAACCAGCGCGCCAGGGGCGCCGAGTCCGGAGCCAGGTGCGTCACGACCGGGTGTGGATAGTATTCGGAGCTGATGAAGATCTCTTCTTCGGTTGGTTTTGCTTCCCGAGCCAGGTAGCGCGCCGCGTCTACCATATCGTCCATGTTCTCGTAGGCAGCCCGAAAGCTCCCGGCCCACTGGACGAAGTACTCGCGGTAGGTCGTCGCGCCTTCGATAGCCAGAATGACAACTGTGAGTGCCACGAAAGCGGACCAGGTTCTCCGCCGCCAATGCAGAGCCACCCTGACCGTGGTCCAATCCCAGATCGCCACCAATCCCACCGCAGGCAGCAGAAACAGACCGGGCACCAGTCCCATGGATCGGAAAGTATACGCCCCGACATCATAAGATAGAAAAGCGGGAAAGAGCATGGCCGCAAACCAGGCGATAGTCATCGCGCCGGCCGCCCTCTTCCGAACGGCATCTCTGGCGGCCGCGATCAGACCGACGTAGAAGAGAAGACCGATGGCTCCCACGAAGATGGGGCGTGCCCAGACGTTGTACCTCCAAAGCGTCTCGCCCTGAATGGTGAACGACCCCAGCAGCTTCAAGATGTTCTCGCCCAGGGTCCGCAAGGGATCCTCCGCGACTACGCCGGGCTGGAAGACTAACACCTGGTCGATGCGCGCGGAGAAGGTTCCCGGATGGGTGGCGAAGTAGAGCAGCAGCGGAGCCGTCACGGCGGCAGCTACGATCAGGAACAGGCTGACCTGGCGGCACAGCCGGGCGGAGGGACGGCCGTGCGTGAGAAGTCCCCACATGGCGAACAGGACCAGGACACCGGGGAATAAGCGGGCTCCCAGATAGGTATAGATGCAGCCCCCGAGAGCAGCGCCCGCGGCCGCGTAGTACCAGGTGGAGTTCTTGCGGTAGGCGCGCCACAGAAGAAAGATCGTCAATCCTTCCAGCAGAGGCTGGGTGATAAGACGGTAGCCGCCGCGACTGAGCATAACTTGCCAGAAAGACAGGGACACAAGGGCCGATGTGATCAGTCCCGTGCGGCGACCGAACATCTCCCGGCCGAGTAGGTATGTCACGCCGATGGTGGCGAGCCCCATCAGGGCCGATGTCAGTCGTAGGGGTAGAATGTCCTGGTTTCCGCCCAGCAGCCACATCATCCCGGCCGACAAGTAAATATAGAGAGGCTCCTGGCCCAGATAGGTCGGGAAGAAGATGGGGCGCTGGTCGCCGCGGTAGACCTCCGCGGCCATGACGCCCATAAGGGCTTCGTCATGGTGCCATCCGGCTGGAATACTGTCTAGCCAGAGCAGTCGAAGGACTGCTCCCAGGACAGTGATGAGCCCCAGCGCAGCGATCTCCATGCGGGTGGAGATCCACCAGGGACGCGATTTCATCAGAAGCGTCAGCGGTCCTCGCACGGTTACATAACTCCTGTTCAAGCGTGGCTTCGGAAAGAGGCGGACTTTCTAGCCTGAGTGGGTCGTTCCTCCGTTCCGGGCGAGGGAATCGCTGCTTTCCGGAGGAGGCCAGCCAGCCCATTGGCAGAGGTTACCGGTCGCAATCCGTAAAGTCAAGACCAAGCTCTTGTCTCAGCAAGGCCGGCGCGCTATAATGACGTCTGCGAACGCATGTGACCTGGGAGGGAAACGCTCGATGATAAAACTCCGGCTGCGCCGCATGGGCGCCAAGAAACAACCCAGCTATCGTATCGTTGCTGCCGAATCGACCGCGCCTAGAGACGGCGCGTTCATCGAAACTATCGGCCACTACAATCCCGTCACCGATCCCGCAACGATCAAGGTCGACGAGGAGAAGGCCCTGAAGTGGCTGATGAATGGCGCCCAGCCGACGGAGACAGTTGCCAAGCTGTTCACCAAGGTAAGCGTCATGGAGAAGTTCCAAGCTGCCAAACAGCACACCCCTTGATCCGGCATGGAGGAACCAATGAAAGACCTGATCGAGTTTATCGCCCGGTCGTTGGTGGAGAATCCCGACGAAGCTTCTGTCACCGAGGTCGAGCGAGAGACTGGGATTGTGTTTCAATTGCACGTGGCTCCTGAGGACATGGGGCGGGTGATTGGCAAGCAGGGCAGGATCGCACATGCCATGCGGACGCTTCTGAAGGCGGCCTCGGTTCGAAGCGGCAAACGCGCGGTATTAGAGATCGTCTAGTGCGAGAGCTGGCGCACTACTTATGAGCCAGACCAATGGGGGGGAGGTAGAACCTGCCCCTCGTTTCTTATCGGTTGGGCGAATTCTTGGTCGCTGGGGTGTGAAAGGTGAGGCGCGTGTGCATCTCCTGACCGACTTCCCCGAGCGGTTGCAGCGCCGTGGCCACATCTATGTTGACGAGGAACTCCGCGAGATCGAGAGTTGCTTTCCGCACAAGGGCGGGCTGGTCATCAAGTTGGCGGGAGTGGATACCCCGGAGCAGGCCGATGCGCTCCGGGGCAAGCTGCTCGAGATTCCTGTGGCAGAGGCCTCACCTTTGCCACCCGGCCACTTCTATCAGTATCAGATCATCGGACTGCAGGTTTGGACCGAGCAGGGCCGCTATCTTGGCCCGGTCAGGGAGATACTGTCTACCCCGGCCCAGGACGTCTACGTGATCGACTATCAGGGGAGCGAAGTGCTCATCCCCGCCGTCAAAGACATCATCCGCCAGATTGACCTACCGTTGCGTCGCATAACCATCCGGGCACTTCCGGGGTTATTGCCCGAGGAGAGCCCAGACCCCTGAAGCGCTCCTCTGCAGCAGATGGTAACTCTTGTCCGCGGGGGCGCCCGGCGATTCTCAGCCGTGGCGATAGGAGTTTGCTATAATGAGTGGAGAAAATCTCACGGCAAGTCCGTCCTCTGCTCTGTCCCGTGCCGATCGCTTTTCCACATGGCTCCAGGAGGTAGCACGTGACGCTCGCTGATCTACGCGATATCTTTATTATCATCATCGGTGTCCTCCTGGTGATACAGAGTCTCTTGCTGATCGTTCTGATCGCCGTGTTCATCCGGCTGGCCCTGGCTCTGCGGAAGGAGATCCACCCCTTGATCGAAGCCGCTACCGGCACGGTCCGCAACGTGCAGGGCACGAGCCTGGTATTTGGAGAAACTATCGTAAAGCCGCTAATCGCCACGTCAGCCTTTTTCGCTGGCGTGCGCCGCGGCGTGTCTGTGCTGTCCAGCGCAGTCATGAGAAGAAAGGAGACATAACAGGCATGAGTGAGGCCAGAACCGGCGGGGGCTTTCTCGCAGGAATAGTGATCGGAGGGCTGCTGGGCGCGGGCATCGCCCTGCTTCTGGCTCCCAAGTCAGGACAGGAGACGCGTGACGAGCTCATGGACCGCAGCGTCGAGCTACGCGAGCGTGCATCCGAGCTTGCCGCTCGGGCCTGGGGAGACGTAGACGAGCTCGTTTCTCGAGGACGCTCGGTGGTCGAGGACACCACCGCGACCTTCCGCGACGCGTATTCGCAGGGTACTCAGGCCGCTGCAGAGCAGGCCGAGGAGCTGCAACGACGGTTCAGAGAAGCGCGGGGGTACCCGGGCGATCAGCCGCAAGCATAGAAGCACGATGTCCGACCACGCCGTGGGGAAGATCAACCGATCTTCCCCACGGACGATCGCACCTGCGTGTGGAATCGCGTTTCTATTCACCCGACAGACTTATCTGGCTCACCTCGCTGCGGTAATCGTGCCCCGCCGCGGAGATCTTGATCCACACGATCTGGGCCGGGCGCGGAGACACATCAAGGTCCATCAGGTCCTTGGAGAACTGCACCCAGCGATCCTGTTCGACTTTCTCCCCATTCGCGACCGGGTTGCCGTCCGTGTTCTGCGCGTAGAAACCATGCAACCAGGTCCAGTCGCCCCCATCCACGCCGCGGTACCTGACCTGAACCATCACTGGATACTCGGAGGCGAAGAAGCCTCCCCCACTGAGACTCTGCGTAGTTATTCTCATTCTGAACGATAGACGAACAGACAAGAAATCCGAGACGTCTCGGTCGATGGTCTGCACGATGCGCGTCTCCGCGTGCGCGCCGTTGCTGCCTGCTCGGTCGAAGACGAGGCTGACGTTCTCCGCCTCACTGGATAGCGAGGCGTGACCGGACGGCGATCCCTCGGCCACGTCCACGTTGCCCCATTCCCAGCCGCCCAATCCCTGCGCAAAGTCGCCGTTGCGTACTAGTTCCTTAGCGGACGAGAGGACGGGGCCGGGGGGCTGGGCGGTCTTGCCTGCCGGCACGGCCACGCGCTGCCCCGTGGTCAGGTCGGCCGCCGCGCCAGCGGACTCGATCCTGGCCCGTCCGTCGCGCACTGCTATCTCCACTCCGCTGTCGCCTGTCTCCACGGAGTAGCTGCCGTCATTCAGGGTAAAGAAGCTCTGCAGCGAGCGCACAAAGAAGTTGGACTGCGTGTTGATAGAGGGGGCCACGCCGACGCGTGTCTTGCCTTTCGTCTGCGTCACCTGGATTGTGGTCCAACGGGGCAAGAAACGCGACTCGCGTAGCGAGTCCAGCGTGATCTTGCTGGCTGGCCACACCGTCAGAGTGCTGTTGTCGAAGAAGGTGATGAGCGCGCGCGAGGTGTTGTCAGTGGTAACGCTGTCGCCCTCGCGCAGCTCGGCCGTTTCTCTGTCCGTCGTCCCAGCCGTCACGGCGATTTCCCGCCCATGCTGCTGCGTTAGCACGGTGCCTTGAACAGCCCGCACAGTGGCCCAGCCCATCTCGCTGGCCGTACCTTTATACCAGACGACTCCGCCCACCAGGGTCGCGCAGGAAACCAGGAAAACTCCGAACGAGATCCAGATGACAAGCCAGGCCACGGCCTCGGGTCGTTTACGCATCTAAGTTGTGATGATCTTGCCGGCGCGGCCAAAGCCCGTCTTGATAGCGTACTCCATGCTAGCAAGAGTCAGCGCGCCCACGAATGGATTCGCGCGTATGGCGTCCTGGGAATCCTCTCGCAGGGCGAGAGCGGTCGCCAGGGCGATTCGGGCCGCCACGACACGATCGCTTTCTAGAAAGACAAAAGATAGCTCTTCGAGCCGTCCCGCCAGGGTGGGTCTGCGGGCTGGCGTGAACAGCTCGTCGATGGCCGCGTCTAGAATGCGTGTCTCCCTTTCGCGCTTGATCAACTCGCTGAGCACCAGACGGCTTTCCCGTGCCTCAAGCAACATCCCGGCATACTTCTTCACAGGCTCGAGCTGCTGCAGCCAACTGACCCAGCCGCCGAGCTCTGGTAGATTGAGAAGCTCATATCCCCGATCTAGCAGCACGGAATCGCCGCGCACCTCGTCGGCCGGCAGCCGCTGGTAGACGACGGGTTGCTGGTAGAGAGTCTCCGGTACTCCCAGAGTGTGAGCACAGTGTTCTCGCTCGGGCGAAAGGGAGCCCGTGCCGCGGGACTGCTCCGCATGCTGGTAGATCAGGAAGTGACAATAGGACGGCGGTGCCTCGACCCAGGTCAGTCCGGACATCTGCTGTCGCACCCTGTTGACCTGTTGGTCGAAGTCTCTTCGGCTGGTTTCTAGCGTGGAGCATTGGACGAGTCCGTTCTCTTCACTCAGGAGCGCGAAGACGCCGTCCACGATCCCGGACGGTCGCTCGGCGCCAACAATGATGGCGCGGTAGCCGTGAGGATCCGGGTTGGTCAGCATACCACGGTAGTACCGCAATGTCGGCCGAACCGCAGTTGGTACGGCCACGCCTGGGGGCATCTCGTCTGGAACAATGCCGGCCGTGCGCAGACGGTGCAGACCACGGCGCGCCTGCTTGCGAACCGACTTATCGGGCGCCATCACGCCGATGCGCTGAAGGACGCTGGCCGCCGTGGGAGTGGGATGCCCTGCCAGCGCCTCCACGGCGCATGTAGCCAGCCGCTGATCCCCACTGTGTGCCAGGTAGGAGAGCAGCTCTACCACGTCGTCGCCTTCCTGGCGGGCTACTGCCGTCACGGCGCGCTCGAGATCCTCCATTGGAAGACCAGCGAGTTGCTCCATGATCTCGCGGAGATCGGCGCCACCACGCTGTGCAGCCACGATCTGGTTGGCGATTTCTTCTGGTTGCATCGTTCCGTTACCTATTTCTCTAGACTGAGACATGCTAGCACCAGGATCAGGCTTTGTCAATGGAGCATCCGAGCGGACGGGATGTTGGTATATGGCTAATGACTGCCATGCAGGTGCTGGTTACTCAGCTCGGGGGGGTTCCGCGAGGCATATGTTAGACTATCAATCAGGCGGTTGTGTAGTAGTCCATAGGGCCTTTTAGTCATCGAGAGTGGAGAAGTTATGTCAGTCAAATCAGGGTTAGACCGTATTCCCTTTGGGTCGGCTGATGCGCTAAGATGATTCAGTACTACAACGTCACTTTCTGTCATTGTGAGCCGGAGCCGCAGCGGTGTCCGAAGGCGACTCACCTCTGGCGAGAGGCGAAGAATCCGCGCCCTCTGCCGCACGGATGTCGAGGGGCGCGGATTCCTCGGCGTGCGCGCCTCGTAATGACAGGGACGATCCGACGCTCGGTTTGGCGGCAAGCCGGAAGTGACGTTGTGTTGAGTGTTAGGTGTGCCTTGGGTGCTCAACTCGGGGACATCGCAGTAAATCAAACCGGCCGAGCTCGCCAATCAGGGCTGAGCAGTCGGTGCACCGGGGTTGAGGCCTGCACGCCCTGTTGGCGAACCTGGCGCCGGGCCGCGCCGGGGAATT
>SCTZ01000243.1 GCA_004297765.1 Chloroflexota bacterium
ACATTCCCCACTGAGGCTTCCCATAGACGCCAGAATAGGGATGATGCCCACGGAATGGGCTGTCTCTTGGGGTGTTTGCCCCACCGGCTCCGACCCAACCACCTTCTTTCAGTGGACTCTGGTCATTCCGAGGCGCGCACCCTTCGGCTCGGCTCAGGGCAGGCGCCGAAGAATCCGCGCCCCTCGCCCCCGGAGGTACGGATTCTTCCTCGCCTCTCGCCACGGCGAGTCGCCTCTGGCGACAGGCGAGTCAGAATGACAAAGTACGGTTGTAGTACTAAGGGCTTGTCCCCCGCCGGGGGTAGGGACGCTGGGACCAACCCCCAACCTCCAACCCCTAACCCCCACCTAGATCTCATGCCGCCGAAACACTGCCCAGGCGACCACCGCACATAACACCACCAGCCCCAGGCTGACGAACAGGGCTGGCCACGCTACCGGTCCTACTCCGGAGATGAGCGTTCTTCCCCAGGCGACCAGGGCCGCGGGACCGTATTGCTCTATACCGGGCAAGGAACCCACCAGCGAGACGGCCAGCGCTAATCCGAAGGCTAGACCACCTGCCGCCAGCGTGCTACGGAAGATGGCGCTGGCCAGAAGCGTCACGCTCAGAATGACCAGCAGGTAGAGTCCCAGCAAGGCGGTGGCCGCTGCGAAGGCGAGCGGGTCCAGCCGCTCGAAGAGGATTGCGGTGTAATAGTAGCAGGAGACGGCAGACAGCGCTAGACCGAGCGCCAGTAGTGCGCTGTAGGCCAGGAACTTGCTGCCGACGAAGGCCACGCGGGAGACCGGCTTGCAGAGCGTCATGGCCGCGGTGCCGCGCTCGCGCTCGCCGGCGATGCTCCCCATGGCTGTGAGCACCACTACCAGCAGCCCCATCTGCGTCAGGTTCTTGAGGTACTGGTCCAGTGCGAAGAGGGCCGTCGGCGGCGGCAACTGGATGGCCATCTCGCCGGCCGTGGCTTTCACCAGCTCGGGCAGCAGCTTGGCCATCAGCGGCGACGACAGACCGAAGAAGACAAAGGCCACGGCCATCACCGTCAGCCGATGCGTGCGCAGTTGCTCCAGGAATTCCTTTTTCATCAACACTGTCCAGGTCATGGCGCGGCCGGAGAGGGGCTGAGGGCTAGGGGTTGAGGACTGGGATTCCTTCTTGACCACCATCATCCAGGCCATGCCGCATCTCCTCCGCTATGGCGAGTGCCGACTAGCGCTACGAAGATCTCTTCCAGACTCGGCGCCACGATCTCGTAGCGCAGCAGCGTCAGTCCGCTGGAGGCGGCCAGCGCTGGTAGGCTCTGGCGAGCGATAGGTGTATCCGCCGCGAAAATGCGCAGGGCTGTGTTCTTGCTGCCGGACTCGACCCGGCTCACCCACGGCAGCGCAACCAGCGTGCTCTTGAAACGGTCGGCCTGCTCCGCGAACTCCAGCTCGAAGACCGGCCCGGCGTAGCGCTGGCGCAGCTCCTCCACGCTGGCCTGGATCACCAGGCGCCCATGGTCGATCACGCCCACCCGATCGCAGACCCGTTCCACGTCGGCCAGGATGTGGGTGGACATGAAGACGGTGACAGTGTCCCGCAGGCTCGTGATGAGCTCCAGCACCTCCTTGCGCCCGATGGGGTCCAGGGCCGAGCAGGGCTCGTCCAGGAAGAGCACCCGCGGTCTGTTCACCAGGGCCTGGGCTAGCCCCAGACGCTGTCGCATCCCACGCGAGTAGCCACCAATGCGGCGCCGGGATGCCTCTTGCAGCCCCACCTGCTCCACCAGCTCCTGGGAGCGCCTGCGCGCGTCATCGTTTCTCAGCCCGAACAGTTGACCGACATGCGTCAGGAACTCATGACCGGCCATCCAGTTGTAAAAAGCCGGCTCCTCGGGCAGATAGCCGATCCGTGCGCGGAAGGACGATGAGCTGGCGTCGACCGGCTCACCTGCCACCCAGGCCCGACCGCGCGTCGGCCGTCCCAACCCGGTCAGTAGCTTCACCGTGGTCGTCTTGCCGGCCCCGTTGGGGCCCAAGAAGCCGAAAACCTGACCTTCCTCGACCGCCAGGTCTAGGCTGTCCAGACTGGCAAACCGGCCGTAGGACTTGCTCAAGCCTTCGCATTTGATCGCTTCCACGGCCGTTAGTCCTCTCGACCGAGCGTAAAGTAGGCTAGCGGACCCACTACGCCGAACAGCACGATCAATGCACCCCAGATCAGCTTGTTATCGAAGCGGACCCTCTTGCGCCGGACCAGATCCCGCAATGCCAGGACCAGCAGTCCCATCTCCAGTAGAATCAGCGGCGCCAACAGCGGCAGCAGCTCGGGTAGCGATTGCGACGGCATCGTCCTCACCTCCAGAGAAGCTTTTGTGTGCCAATTAGTATGACGCAGCAGCGGCCGATTCCTTTCGCACTGTGACGCAACTATTTCTGTTCACTGTTCGCTCGCCGCTGATTGGTGAACAGTCACGTGCGACTTGATCAGGAAGGCGTTCGGAGCTATGATCGATATTGTGGGACTTCGCATAGCATTAAAGACGTTCCACAGATTCGGCGGGCTGCTGGCGGCCCTCGGGGTGCCGTAGAGGTTGTGGGTGTCGTGATGGGATGGACCTCAGGGGTGCCACGATTGAGGAATGACGCACAAAGGGGGAAGCACCATGGAGTTGAAAGGATCTAATACCGAAACGAACATCCTGACCGCGTTCGCGGGCGAATCGCAGGCCCGCAACCGCTATGGGTTCTTCGCCAGCCAGGCCAAGAGCGAGGGCTATGTCCAGATCGCGGACATCTTCGAGGAGACGGCCAACCAGGAGCGAGAACACGCCAAACGACTTTTCAAGTTGCTGCAGGGTGGCAAGGTCGAGATCCGGGCCGCGTTTCCGGCCGGCATGATCGGCTCGACGGCCGAGAACCTCAAAGAGGCGGCCGGCGGCGAGCATCACGAATGGGAAGAGATGTACCCGGGCTTCGCCAGGGTGGCGCGAGAGGAAGGCTTCCCGGAGATCGCCAAGATCTTCAGCGCCATCGCCGTGGCCGAGAAGCAGCACGAGAGGCGCTATCTCGGGCTATTGTCCAACGTGGAGGCCGGGACCGTCTTCAAGAAAGACGATGTCGTGGCCTGGCGCTGCAAGAACTGCGGCTATGTTCATAAGGGCAAAGAGGCGCCCGAGGAGTGTCCCGCCTGCGCCCACCCGCGGGCTCATTTCGAGCTGCTGGCCGAGAACTGGTAGGAGCGCCCCATGAACGTGATCATCTACTCCACGCCCACCTGACCCTACTGCAAGATGGCGAAGGAGTTTCTTTCGCAACGCGGCGTGCCCTTCACGGAGTACGACGTGTCGGTAGACCAACGAGCGGCCCAGGAGATGGTGCAGCTAACGGGGCAGATGGGTGTGCCCGTGATCCGGGTGGACGGTCAGGCCATGGTCGGCTTCGACGCGCGGCGGCTGGAACAACTGCTCGCTGCCTCGGGGCAGGCGCAGGCACGCCCCTCCTTCGGGCTGAAGATCGCCGACGCCAGCAAAATCGCCATGCGGCAGGGGACCATCCCGGTTTTTGGCGCCTATGTCGGCGGTGTGCGCGAGGGCTCCCCGTCCGCGCGGGCCGGCCTGCGGGCCGGAGACATCGTCACCGAGATTAACATGCAGCCGGTAGCCAACGCCAACGACCTGGAGCGCGTCTTGAAGAACCTTACGCCCGGCGGCCGCGTCACAGTCATCTTCCTGCGCGGGAACTCGAAGCTGCGGGCAGAAGTCACTGTCTGATTAATGATGCTATCTCAAGCATAATGATGACGGATGTGATATAATAATCTTATGCGACGTACCACAATAGTTGCGCCAGAGGATCTTCTTGAGCGGTTGCGCCGGTTGGCGGCGGAACGGGGCGTCTCGTTGGCGACGGTGATTCGGGAGGCCTTGGAAGAAAAGGCCCAGAGCTGGCGTCCGAAACCGCGCAGTCTGGGGATTGGTGACTCTGGCCGAACGGACATTGCGCGGCGCACGGGTGAGGAGCCCGCCATTCCAGCGCCATGGCGCTAGTCCTGGATACCGGTCCCCTGTATGCTGCCTTGGACCGCAGAGACGCTGATCATCAGGCGTGCCGGCAGATGATCAAAGAGGCCGAGGAGGTGCTCGTCGTTCCGTCGCCCGTGCTCGTGGAGGTTGACTACTGGGTCCGGAAGTGGCTGCATCCGGGTGTCCTGGTCGCCCTTCTCGACGACATCGCCGAAGGCGCGTACGTAGTCGAGGACCTGCTTCCGCACGACTATCGGCGGGTCCGTGAGTTATGCGATCGGTACGCCGATGCTGACGTTGGCTTCGTCGATGCGGCGGTTCTGGCCATTGTCGAGCGGCTAAACGAGCTGAAGCTGGCAACGCTGGACCGTCGCCACTTCAGCTTGCTCCGCCCTCGACACGTGGATGCTCTCAGACTTCTGCCCGAGTAAGTGCGTCGTTCCTCAAGTGAAGCAGTCTGTCGGACCAGACCGCCGCGGTTTCCGAAACCGCGGCGGTCTCCGGACAGTGAACTGGAAAGTACCGCCTTCTCTACGCTTCTTCTACACTGACAGCCTGCTCTACTTGCTCCGCCTGCTCGCCCTCCTCGGCCTGCTTCTGTTCGGCCTGATCGGCTTGCTCCAGGGCCGCCCTAACCCGCTCGTCCTTTAGGTTCAGGTAGATGGTACGGGCGGACTTGACCTCACCAGTGGAGTAGTCGAAGTAGCGGCGATAGCCACGCAGCAGCGCTCCGGACTGGATCGCGTAGCCGATCAGGTCGGCGATCTGGTCGCTCTCCAGTTGCGAGCCCAAGTCGCTGCGACAGGCCGCGTCCCGCAGATAGCGGAAGGTGACGAAGCGCTTTGTCTTCTGGTACTTCTGGGCCAGACGGATGATCTCGGCCAGCGCCTCCGGATTGCTCGCCTGCTGTGCCTCCACAGGCATCACGGACTCTTCCTCTTCTTCCTCCTCTTCCTCCTCGTCCGGCACTGCGGGCTCCAGGTCGGCGACCGTCTCTTCGACCGGACTTTCCTCGACGCTGCCTGCCGCGGCCTCCTCGCCCGAAGTGTCCGATGATTCCATCGGCACCTCTTCGCCGGGGAGGAGAACCCAATCTACCAAGCCCCTGGTGACGATCTGCAGTCGTCCCTGCTGCGCTGCGGCCTGCACGAACTGCTTGAAGCGCATGTAGCCGTAGCGCCGGTGGTCGAAGCGCGGCACGCGTCGGTTCAACTCGACCCGCAGCCAGGTCAACAGCGGCACGCGCTGGGTCTGGCGGTATTCGCGCACGATGTCCACCAGGATGTCGAAGACTTCCCGCACGTCGGCCACACTCAAGGAGCGCGGCTGGGCCGGACGGGCCGGCTCAGAATCCTTGTCGATGTAGACCAGCTCGTCGACGCGCTCGGCTAAACGGCTCGATGTGCTCCAGGAGACGCCCACCACCACCACTTTCTTGCCATAGGGGCGCAATGCGTTGATCACGTGGATGAAGTCGGCGTCGCCCGAGGCGAGAACAAAGGTGGTCAGATTGGCGTATCGATGGCAAACCTCGATGCAATCGACCGTGAGCTTAATGTCGACGCTGTTCTTGCGCCGGGCCATGACGCCGTCGTAGTAGGTTGGGACGTAGACGGGCTCGATCCCTGCGGTATAGAGCTTGGTCGAATCGCCCCGGTGCACGTCGTTCTCCCAGTCGGCGTAGGCTCGTGCGATCACAACCCGACCGTGTGATTCGGCCTCCTCGCGCAACTCGGAGATATTGGGAGTCAAGTTCCTGTTCTTCAGGCTGAACTTGATGTTCTCCCAGTCAATGAAGAAAGCGACTTCTCCCTTTTCGTTACTTTCCTGCATGTCGTTCACTCAAAAACACTGTTTACACCACCAATCGAACGGTTAGAATCGCTGTCGAGACGTCGCCGCTGGCCGGGGAATGCCCCAGCCCTCAGCCTTAGTGGTAGATTCGGCAAGTCGGCTTCGCTTCCGTAGGGGTGTGATTCATCACACCCTGCGTCCCCTACCCAGCCGGGCGCAATGAATTGCGCCCCTACGAAGCACTTGCCGGTTGCATCACCTAGTGCGCGCTTGCGTCTCCATCGCGTCTCTGTGTCTCTACTGTAGCACATCGAGCGCAAGGGCCACCAGCATTTTCGTGCGCGTCAGCAAGCTGCGAATGTCGGTGGATTCGTCGCGGCCGTGGGCGCCCGAGAGAGCCAAATCATCGCAGGGATGACCGGGCGTGAAATCGTACACCACCGTCCCGGACGGGCGTACCAGCCTGGAGTCCGCGAACCCGGTCATCAGGCTAGGTATCCAGATGATGTCGTCGCGCCCTAGCGCCAGCGCCGTGGCTCGGCGCACGGCGTCGGCGAACTCCGTTTCATGCGATGATGCGCTCGGCACGGCCGTATAGTCAATCTCGATCTCCACGCCATGCATCCCGGCCACCATCCAATCGGACTCACGCCGAACGTAGTCCTCATCCTGGTGGGGCAGAGTTCGCACGTCGCAGACGATCCTGCCCACGGCCGGAACCTGGTTGGATTTCACCCCGACCTCGACGATGGTCGGCGTGAAGGTCAAGCGCGACAGCCCGCGCAGCGCCGAGGCGAAGGACGGCCTCCGGCGGGCCAGATCGGCGATGATGGCGTCCACGTTCTCCGGCGTGGGCATTTCCTGCACGCCGAGCAGACCCAGGTGCCGGAAGACCGGGGACGAGACGTCGCAGGTCGGCTTGTAGCGCTCGATGCGGCGCAGGATCTCGGCCACCCTGTAGCTGACGTTCTCCCCGCGCCAGGGCTGGGAAGCGTGACACCCAGAGCCGTGGACCACGAAGCGTACTTCGAGCCGTCCCTTCTCGCCGACGTTCAAGAAGTAGTACAGCCGCTCGTCGAGTTGCAGGGGGGAGCCGCCGCCCTCGTTGATGGCGTAGTCCGCCGCGATCTTCTGCGGACAACGTTCGGCGAGCCAGCCGAAGCCATAGCGGCCGCCGGCTTCCTCATCGGCCCCCAGGGCCAGGATCAGATCCCCACGCAGTTGAACTCCGGCCCGTCTCAGCAGGATCATGGCCATGAGCTCGGCGGCAACCAGGTACTTGTCGTCCGCGGCGCCCCGTCCGCAGACGCGGCCGTCATGAATCTCACCGCCGAAGGGGGGATGCTTCCAGAGCTTCCCATCCTCCACGGGAACCACGTCGGTGTGGGACATAAAGAGCAGACGCGGCCGTCCGTCGGTTCCGGGCAGGCGCGCTATCAAGTTGCCTCGCCCCGGAGCGGATTCCAGTATCTCCGCGCTGAGTCCTTCCCGAGCCAGCTTCGCGGCCGCCAGCTCGCAGATGCGGGTCTCGTCGCCGGTCGGCATGAGCCCGGTGTTGACCGTCGGAATGCGTACCAGCTCCTGAAGCAGCGTCACGATCTCGTCCGCGGCCTCGTCCACCCTGGACAACAGAACGTCAACGTTCACAGCAGACTCCCTCGCTGGACTGAGCTCTATCCCCCAACCCCCACGTAATCGCGTATCCACCTGACGAAGGGCAGCTTACCCCCCAGCGCGTTGAGCAAAGCCTCGTCGGCCGTCCACAAGACACAACCCAAGGTTCTAGCCAACGCGACGTAATGGGCGTCGTAGACCGTAGGGCGGTTGAAGGTCTGCGCCAGGTCGAAAGCTTCCTGGTAGAGGCCTGCCGGAATCACCAGACGCACCGAGAACTGTGTGAACGTGGTGACGAGGTCGCGGCCCTCGGCGTAGGTGATGAATCTCCGGGTTACTCTCCGCCTGATGGCATTGGTGACTTCGACAGCCATATGGGGAGGGGCTGCTATGGTTATGCCCGAACGTCGGCAATGCTCGTACAGTCCCAGGGACCGGTCGCTGTACTCCTCCGGAAGGACCCACTTGGCGGCCACGCTTGCATCCACACACGCAAATCGGCTCATGCCTGGGCAGTCCGCTCCTCCCTGTCTTCGTTGATCTCCTGCCAGGATGGAGGCAGTAACACACCGCCCCGGCGCGCCAGAATACGCTCTTGTAGAGCGCGAGCGTTCCTGATCACCGCTAATTGGTCCTCGCCTTCGGTTGGACACATTTTGAGGATCTCAGTCTCGTGCGTCATCTCGCTTGTGCGTGCTCCTATCGGTTCTCTGAACGGCTGCACTACGCTGGCCAGATCTTCTTTCCTGATCCGTATCCTTCTCTGCCCGACCCTGTAAGCCGTTAGTCGTCCTGATGCGATCCAACGCCAGACCGTCGAAACCGAAACGCGAAGGGACCGTGCGGCCTCGGCAATTGTGCAGTAGTCGTCGTCAAGCTGCTGAGCCACTTTCCGCCCCTCCCAGAACGATGAATCTTATACCAATTGTCCTTGGTTGCATCCTGTTGTCCACCGTCCGCCCGCCGCTGAAGCGAGCGGGCTGAGACAACGAAGCCCCTTCCGAGGGGCTGGGCGCGGTAATCAGCCGGCTTTAGACGGCTTCGTTGACTCAGCCCAGCGGCTTCAGCCCTGGGCGTTCTTCGGCGTTGCATCAGCAAATCAGGACAAAGGCAAACACAATCGGTATTAGTGGTGCATCCGGTAAGTCGTTCCCGCCTTCGTAGCTGGGCGTGATTCATCACGCCCAGCGCTCCCTACCCCGCCGGGCGCAATGATTTGCGCCCCTACGAAGCGCGCATGGACTTGGCGGTTTCACCACCTAAACCACGGTACCGTCCTATTGCAGTATATAGCATATTTTGCATGACGTGTCACGGCCCGGGCATGGAGCGGCCATCCCCGGCACGGATGTTGCTCCCCCCAGTAGCGGGCAATGGTCGTTTCGTTCACATGGCCGGGCTGGCTTGGAAGTGAGAGCATGCGCAAGTACCTGATCGTCGGACTCGTAATCCTCGGCGCGATTCTGGTTCTGTTCGGGGCCGACTTGTTTCGTCGGGAGCCGGCGACCATCGACGACCAGGTGCCCGAGGGGAGCGTCGAAGCCAGTGAGGCCGAGAAGCGGACCCTGGATACGAGCGGCCCGGTGCAACTGGAGTTCCCCAACCTGCGGGGCAGCGTGACCATCAAGACCGGCGAGCCCGGCACAGTGGTGGTGACAGCCATCAGACGGGCCAGCGGAGCTGACGACGAATCGGCCCGGCGCGAGCTGGAGCTCGTCACCAGCGAGATTACGCCCAGCCCCGGCAGGCTTGTGTTGGCCACCAAGATCGACACGGGACGTTGGCCTTTCACCCGCTCTGCGGCGGGCAAGCACGTGGACTATCAGCTCGTCGTGCAGGAGGGCAGCGGCGTGATCGTGACCAACGGGGTGGGCAGCGTGAAGATCAACGGGCTCAAGGAGGGCGTGACCGTCACGGGACCCAAGGTGGACGTCTCCCTGACCAACGTGAACGGCGGGATCAAGGTGCGGGTAGACCTGGGCCAGATCCGCGTCGACGGCGGGGGAGGCGGGCTGGAGCTGTCCACGCGCCAGGGCAGCATCAGCGCGGGCAAAGTGGGCGGCAAGGCGCTCACGGTCATCGGCAACGAGAACATCAGCCTGCTGGACGGCGAGATCGTCGGCGATGTGAAGGTCAGCAGTCAGAGTGGGGACATCAAGATCCTCCGCATACACGGCAAGAGCGTCACCGCGGACGTCACGAAGGGAAGTATAGACATTGAGGAGACCACCGCCGATGGGGCGCTGACGGCGACGACCAAGGAAGGGGGCATCTCCCTCACCCGCACCAACGCCGAGACGCTCGAGGCCACCACCAGTTCCGGGCCCATCGACCTGTCCGAGACCCAGGGCGCGATGGATCTGTCCACCAACAACGGTGGCGTGAGCCTGTGGCGTGCTACGCCGAGATCCCTGCGCGTCAGCGCCACCGATGCCGTCTATTTCTCGGGCCTGTTCTCGCCGCTGGGGCAGCACTCCATCGCGACCAGTTCCGGCGACATCGCCGTCTACGTGGCCAAAGAAAGCTCCCTCAAGCTGGACGCCAGCTCCAGCGACGGCGTGAGCGTGGACCCGATGATCACCTTGAAGGGCGGCAGCAGCGGCGACAAACATCTCCAGGCCAGCATCAACGACGGCATGGCCCCGCTGACCCTGTCGACCAAGAAGGGCAGCATCAGGATACAGACCGGCGAGCCGCGCTTTTTCCCGCGCTGATCTTTACTGAAAGCGAAAAGCCCGTCCACATTGGACGGGCTCTGGACGGTTCACTTGCCGTAATGATGGCTACATGCTCATACCATACGACCCGGCGTGCTGGGCCATGCGGTGCAGCCGCGCGACTCGCTCCTCGATAGGCGGGTGCGTGCTGAAGAGCCCGGCTAGAGTGCGCCCCTTCAGGGGGTTCACGATGTACATATGGGCCGTGGCCGGACTCGCGTCCATGGGCACCACGGCCGCGGCGTGCTCCAGCTTCTGCAGCGCGTTGGCCAGGGCCAATGGATGTCCCAGGATGCGGGCGCCAGTGGCGTCGGCCTCGTACTCCCGCGACCGCGAGATGGCCAACTGGATCAGGGTGGCCGCGATGGGCGCCACGATGATCATCAGCAGCCCCCCCAGCAGTTCACCTGCACCGCCGCCATCCTCGTCGTCGCGGCTGAAGCCACCGAAGAGCATGGCCCACTGGGCCATGTTGGCTATCATGGTGATGGCGCCGGCCACGACGGCCACGATCGATCCGATGAGGATGTCGCGGTTGCGGACGTGAGCCAGTTCATGGGAGAGCACCCCGGCCAGCTCGTCTCGATTCAGAAGCCGCGTAATGCCGCTGGTCACCGCCACCACGGCGTGCTTGGGGTCTCGGCCCGTGGCGAACGCGTTGGGCGACGGGTTGTCGATGATATAGACCTTGGGCTTGGGCAGCCGGGCGTAACTGGCTAGCTCCTCCACCAATTGGTGTAGCTGGGGCGCCTCGACCGGCGAGACCTCGTGGGCTCCTGCCATGCGCAGGGCGATCTTGTCCGAGAACCAGTAGGCCCCCATGTTCATGACCAGGGCCATAATGAACGCAAAGACCATGCCTCCTGGTCCCAGGAGCAGGCGTCCGATCAGGATCAGCAGGATCGTGAGCGCCGTCAACAAGAAAACGGTCTTGAAGGTATTCATGGAATCAATTCCTCCCGACGCCTGCGTCGTTTACGTAATGTCAGCAATCAAATTATATTGCCGCCCCCTGCCAGTGTCAACCGGCCGACGCGACAGTCTCACGTGCTGCCGGACAGTCCTGGCACCTGCGCTGGCGGCAGTAGCTGTGAAACAGATGCAGCAGTCCCTGGTGACGCTGGGCCGAGCGCGCAAGTCCCATACGCTGATCGCCCCAGAACTGCTCGCTCATCTGGCGTGTGACGTAGTTGCTCTGGGTGGCCGCGTGGCGCCGGTAGATGTCCATGGCGCGCTGGCAGAGCAGGTCGTCGCCGTTCTGCTGTCCGAGAGCCCAGGCGAACGGCAGCATCACGTTCACCACCATCTCGGCGGCCCGACCCGCGCCGATCAGCGCCGGGGCCGGGTGGGTCAGCGGGTGTCCCGGCTCCAGGTGGGAGGACCAGTAGCCCTCCCCGGGCATCTGGCAGAACGCACGCAACAGCGATGATTTGCGAGCCGATGACGTCTTATGCACATCGTCTTGGAGTGGCGAACATGCGCCAAAGGCATTCCTCTTTCCACTTTGTGCGTCACACGTGGGTGCTCCGCGCAGGATGCTCAGCATCCCCTCCATGAGACCCGTCTCCATGGTACGCGCCAGCAGCCCGGCCATGCCGGCTAGGCGTCGGACTGGGAGATTCTCCGGACGCACGCGGGCCCGCTGCCAGTCCGATGGAGAGAGCAGCGGCTCCAATCCGCTCCATCTCCAGATTTGTTGCACAGTATCCTCGTAGTCCTGACCTACTGCGGCATCGCGCGTGGCAGGCATATTTCCCGCATCGGCGGTAGGTGGTTTGTCCTTTGCCTGAGGGAGCAGCCCCGCGGATCCTAACAGCAGCGCCGTCATAATCATTCGCGGCTCCTGCTTGCCGGCCGCGTAGCCGCACAGCACCGCAAGCGGCAGGTTCAGGGACAACTGGCGGAATGGGGCGCGGTTACGGCTGTAGCCGAGGGCCTCCATCAGTCCGCTGTAGAGCACTTCCTGGGGCGCACGGCAATTCAGCTCACCTTCCAGCGCCGCGGCCTTGGATAAAAACCTCTCCTCGCCCGCTCGATCAAGGGTCTGACCGAGGGCGTCGGGACCGAGGGCGGCGTATCGTTTGCGGCAGGGATCGAGGCGTGGCGGCGACATGAACGAGACCGCGCCGGCCGCCCATCGCTCGGATTGCGGCAAACCTCCCAGAACCGCGGTGGGCAGAGGCTCACCATCTTGCCGCAAGATCGGGCTGCCGTCATCCTGCCAGACCACGTGGAGGATCACGGAGTTGTAACGCGGGTCGCGCTGATGGCCGTGGGCGCGCCAATCCCCGGAGCGCACGTGCAGCTCCACGTCTCCGCTCAGGAGCTCTCCGTTCTCCAGGGCCACGATGGCGTCCACGAAGTCCGGTCCGTCGTGTGGGTTGGGCCGCCCGCGGAAGACAAGCTGCACCGTTCCCCCGCCGGATCGGGGCAGTACACCACGATCGAAGCTTTGGCTGCGCCACAGATAGCTCAGCAGGTACTCGTTCACGGCCGTCTCCGCCCCGGTACTCGCCCTGACCCGATCGAAAGCTCGCCTCTTTGGAATGGTACTCCCTGGCGCGCGAGTCGTCAATACCCATTGTCCCTCATCCCGCCTCGGCCCGTCCGGGGTGCAGCAGTTCGGATAGCTCTACCCGCTCGAAGCCGGCCAGGGAGACAGGAGGAGTTTGCCCGATGGCGATCCACAGGCGCTCCTCGGCCGGGGAGAATACCACGCTCTGCAGTGTCCCCGGGTTGGCCACGGCCGCGTACTCGTCCGCGGCCTGGCTTGGGCGGGCTATGTCGGCTAGAAAGGACTGGGCGGTGGCCGGATCGACGGCCGCGCGCCGGCAGAGCTCGGACAATCTCGCGGCCCGCGTGAGCGAGTGCGGCTGGATAACGTGGGACTGCCTGCGGCGCAGCTCGGGGTCCAGAAAGTGGTTGGTGCAGACCAAACGGCCGTCGACAGGGGTCGCAACGATAATCTTACCAGGCGCTAACTGGAACAGGCGCGCGTCCTCCTCCTCGCCGGAGGCAACCAGCAGGTTGTTGCCGATGGTCCGTCGAGCCTGCCGCAGCAGTTGCTCGGCCTCTCTCAGGTCGGATGCCTCTTGCATAATGCGCCGATACAGGATCCCGGTCGGCTCGCCTCGCGCCGCTCCTCCCGGAAGGTAAGAGGTCAGGCTGGAGAGGGTGAGGTGCCGCTCGTTGACGGCCGTAAGCGCCCCGATGTAGCCTGGCCAGCCGATGCTGACGAAAGCGTAGCCATTGCGCGGCTCGTAGGCGAACAGCACCTGGCTGCGGCGCAGCACCTTTGTGATGTGGCCACCGTCGCTCAGCAGACCGGGCGGGAAATAGTAGTCGAGATTGCGTCCGTGCAAGAGGTGCCCGTCGGCCGTGCGCGACGATAGCAACACGAAGCTGGAGCAAAGCACTCCACCAAGCCCCGGCGCGAAGATCCGCAGCAGGTTCACCAGGTCGTCGAAGCAATTCAGCAGCAGGATATCGTCAAGAGGCACACGGGCGGCCAGTGCAAGCGCCTCCATCTCGACCCGGGTGGATAGGGGCAGATGGCATTGCATACGCCTGGCCAGGAAGAGGGACGCGCGGCGGAAAACCGCGCCGAAGAGGCGACCGCGCACTCCAAAGACGTGTGTGTGGAGCTCCTCGCGCAGGGCTCCGATCTCCTCGCGCAGCAGGCGCCCATGGCGTTCGCCTATCTCGCGCGGTCCGCCGCCCAGAAACACCACTGGCAATCCGGCCAGTTGACCGCCGCTGTCCATCCCTCCCCCTTTGACGCGTGATGCACATTGCCGCGCAGTGGCGCGTGCGCGTCTGTGCTGGGAGCGCGGACGTCGCCCGCGCTCCCAGGATGTTCATCCCTCGTCCACAGTGTGCATCAGACGTCTTTGAGCGCGGATTGCGAATCGGAGGTTGCTTGCGGCGCTTGCTTTTTGTCGCGCCTTTGCGTATCCTCCGCATGATATGTTGCAGAGTGAGTGCCAGGAGATTGTTCTTGCCTCGAGCTCGCCGCGGCGCGCCGAGTTGTTGGCGCGGGCCGGACTGCCGTTCCGAGTGGTCGTCGTGCCCATCGATGAGGAGGCGCGCCCATGGGAGAAGCCGGAGGAGCTGGCGGTGCGGTTGGCTCTGGAGAAGGCTCGCGCCACCGCTCGGAAGATTAGCGCGGGACTGGTGCTGGGCGCCGACACGGTGGTGTCCCTGGACGACCACGTCCTGGGCAAGCCACGCGACGCGGCCGAGGCCGCGACCATGCTGCGCGCCCTGCGTGGCCGTCAGCATCGCGTGATCACGGGCCTGACCCTCGTAGACGCGCGCAGCGGGCGATACCACACAGAGAGTGTCACCACGCGGGTCTGGATGCGGCCGTATTCGGATACCGAGCTCGCCGCCTACGTGGCCAGCGGCGAGCCGATGGATAAGGCCGGAGCCTACGCGATCCAGAGCAGCATCGCGCGGCTGGTGGAGCGAATCATGGGCTGCTACACCAACGTGGTGGGGCTGCCCCTCTGCGCCGTCGCGCGAGCCCTGACCGCTCTGGGCTGCACGCTCCGTCTCACGCTTCGCCCGGAGGATGTCGACATATACGCCGATTGTCCTGATTGTCGGCGCCTGCGCGGGTAGGGGAAGAGGCGAAAACAATCCCTTTCGCCTCTTCCCCTTTTCGCCTCTTTTCGCCCGGCCGTGGGTTCTGGCGGTCGAGTTAGGTACGTGGACGGGGCTAGTTTGCGCGATGTCTGGCATGGACCTCGCTTGCAATAATTCGTCAAGTGTCATATACTGATCTCTGGTCAGCGACCGGCAGCGCCACCTGTCGCACTGCCGAATGCGGAATTCTCGATTGCGGATTGCGGACTGTGGAATGCGGATTTGGGGACGCGGGGGAAGCCGCCCGCATCCACCCAACGACATCGTCGACCCGCAGATAGCAGCCGCGCTTGGAAAGCCGCAGCCCGAATTCCGAATTCCGCATTTCGCATTCCGAATTTCAAGGAGGCAGCCATGGATCGTGCTGTGAGAGATTTCCTGAACTACCTGGCAGTGGAGAAAGGGTTCTCCCCCAACACACAGGCCGCCTATCGCAACGATCTCACCCAGCTTATCACCTTCGTCGACCGCGAGTTGACCGTCTCAGGCACATCGGCGAGTTGGTCGGGCACCGACAAGAACACCATCATCTCATTCATCCTTCATTTGA
>SCTZ01000244.1 GCA_004297765.1 Chloroflexota bacterium
ACACTGGTTTTGTCATTCTGAGGCGCGCACGCCGAAGAATCCGCGCCCTGGGGATACGGATTCTTCGCGCTGCGGCGCTCAGAATGACAGGTAGCGTCTTCTCTGTGGTCGAACACTAGTCGTATCTGCCGTACTTCTTATGCGCTGCAATCGCGATATCGAGATTCTGCATAGGTGTCCAGTAGGGCGGCTTGTATCCCGGACCAAACCGGGGCATGTGCTTGTGGCTCAGACAATGCTGCTTTACCGCTTCCTCTATTTCAGTTGGTGAGCCAAACTCCATGATTCGGTCCTCGATCGTGTAGCTCAGAACACATTCATGTTCATGGTGCCATTCCGCCGCTTTCTCCAGATCCACCTGACCGCGTCCGCCGTTTCCTCCATTAAAGGTCTCGCCGGCCGGTCCCAGCCCACCTACCTCGTACATCTGGCCGAACCATTCGAGCGACTTGCCCATGAAGGCGTAGCCGTAGCGTAGACTGATCTTTCTGCCCAATTTTTCGACTGCGTATTGGCTCAGAGTTTTGCCGAGGTGGCTGAAATGATGAGCGGTCCAAATGTGCTTATCCAACGGATAAGCTCCGTCCTGGCTTCACATATATATTGTTTCGGGACTCACCTCATCGATCATAGCCTTACCGAACCCGATGAGGAATTCCAGGGATATATCCAGGCATTTGCGGACCAACTCGGGGTTCTTTTTCAGGCCCATACTGAACTCTGTCCAGCCCATCATACCCATCATGACCAGCAGTGTAGGCCCAGGGCAAATGGACGCCTGTATCGGGAGGGGTAAATAATATTCGTTGAAAATCCGTTTGAGCTCCCGATTGGCCCAGAGGTATCCCGGATACAACCCATCCTTGTAGGGATTAGGTATCGGCATGCCCTCCAGATCTTCCAGGCACGTGATCGGAGGCTTGCCTTCAATAACCGGGTTACCGTACTCGATCATCCTGGACTGGCCACCCCACATGTCCTCGCCATAGTTGATGTTGTGGATGGTGGGATAGTCCAGCCCGAATCGGGCGATGGTTGCCAGATGAGCTTTTACCCACAGCTTGGGGTAACGGTACACGTCGATCGGCTTTATGGCATCGGCAGCGGAATCCAGCGTTTTGGCGATATAGACGCTGTTAAGCGGCACTATCATAACCTGGCGGTCTTTGTCCTTGCCCCACAACCAAGCATTGAACCGCTCGAGCGGGGTCATGCCCCCCTCTTCCTCGATGTTCTTCCGGATCTTCTCGGCATAGCGTTCGATTTCCAGCTTCTCTTCAAAGGTCCACTCGAAATCGAGCTGGTCGAGAGGCGTGTTGTACCAGTAGGGCGCGCCAATAAGTGGCTTCCTACCTTTCCACATGACGTAGCGACCTCCTAGTTTACTTGTTTTCTTCCCTGGGACGAGCTCACACGTCGTGTCGGACGTGTTATACCTTGGCCTTCAGGATCTCCTTGACTTTGGCCAAAGCTTCGTTGGCTGTGTCTCCGTAGGCATCGGCGTGCACTCGATCGCACCACTCCTGGGTCATGCCCCAGCCGCCGATGATGAAGAGCAGCTTGTCGCGTATCCCGGCTTCGACCAGAGCGTCGTGGATCACCTTGCAGTACGGCTTCTGCGGACCCAGGATGGCCGAGGCTCCCACGAGCTTGGCATTGTTTTCCTTGGCCGCCTTCACAAACGCGCTCGCCGGCTGGTTCTCGCCGATGTCGATGACGTAGTAGCCAGCCCCGGTGAAGACCGAGGCCACCACACGCTTGCCGACACAGTGCTCGTCCCCCTCGACCGTGCCGATCACCATGACGTCGCCTCTGCCCCCTCCGCCGGCTTCTATGACGGGACGGAGCTT
>SCTZ01000245.1 GCA_004297765.1 Chloroflexota bacterium
TCGGCAGCCCCCACCAGGCGGTCCGGCTCATTCCACGCGAACTGGCCCTTGCCCTTCTCCTCGATATGGTTCCACTGGAACATCTGCTTGACCCACTTGAACCCGGCGTCTTTGGCCAGCTTCAGGTCACGGTTGACGTTCGAGCTTCCCCACAAGAATTCCTGGATGCCCTCCTCGGGGCTGGCCATGGCGGTCAGCGGCGGGATGAGCGCGGTGTTCGGAACCTTGGTGGGCACCTTGGTGGGCTCCTGCGTCGGTATCGGCGCCCCCGCGGCAGCGGGATTGCCCGCTCCGCTAGTGCAGCCCAAGAGGCCGACTACGAGCGACAGACAGCACACCAGCGCGATGGCCTTCGACCATCTTCTTAGATGGTCCGCCTTATCTTTCTTACCCAACTCCTTATTCCCCCTTGTCAGATTGCCGTGCCCGTTGGCACGACTTCTGGTTTGCCATATGCTTCGTAGGGGCGCGATTCATCGCGCCCAACGGCCTTTCGTCCGCCGATTGGGCACCGTCGTCGTCACGTCGGCCTGGGCGTCATGAATGCCGCCCCTACGAGTTTGGCCGAGCGTAGGGGCACAATTCATTGCGCCCTTCCGACCGTGCCATCTCCGAAGCGGCCCGTTACAACCGCGCCCGGCCTGGGCGTCATGAATGCCGCCCCTACGAAGACGATAGGATTCCCGGCCGGAGACAGCGCTAACTGATCCCCGCCTGGTTTTGATTCCAGAATAGCTCGACCTGTCCGGCCAGCTCCCGGTGCTCAGGATGCCGCAGCTCCGCATCCTCCTGTGCCAGTTGCAGGGCCTCCTGCCGAGCGGACTCCAATATGGCCACATCGCTCATGCGCGCCACGCGCAGGGCGGGCAATCCGCTCTGGCGCGTTCCGAAGAACTCGCCCGGACCACGCAGCTTCAGGTCTTCTTCAGCCAGCAAGAAGCCGTTCTGCGTGCGCTCGATGATGCTGAGGCGCCGGATCCCCTCCTCCGAAAGCGTATCGGCCAGAAGCAAACAGTAGCTCTGATGCTCGCCCCGTCCCACACGCCCACGGAACTGATGCAACTGAGATAACCCGAAGCGATCGGCCCCCTCGATCAGCATCACCGAGGCGTTGGGAACGTCGATGCCCACCTCCACCACCGAGGTGGAGACCAACACGTCGATCTCGCGGCGGGCGAAGCGCTGCATGACCTCGTCCTTCTCCTGCGGACGCATCTTCCCATGCAGCAGCCCGAGGCTGAGATCAGGAAAGACCTGTTCCCCCAGCCGCTCGTACTCGGCCAGCGCAGCGCGCGCCTCGATCTTATCCGACTCTTCGATCAACGGGCAAATTACGAAGGCTTGGCGCCCTTCCTGTACCTGCTTACGAATGAAGTTATAAGCCTGTTGGCGCCGCTCGGCCTGCAGCCAGCGAGTCTTGATCTCCTGTCTTCCGGGCGGCATCTCGTCGATCACCGAGAGATCCAGGTCTCCAAACATGGTCAGGGCCAGCGTGCGCGGTATGGGCGTGGCCGTCATCACCAGAATGTGGGGGTTGTTCCCCTTCTCGCGCAGCGCCGTGCGCTGCATCACGCCGAAGCGGTGCTGCTCGTCGATCACAGCCAGCCCGAGCTGCCGCAGCGCCACGTCTTCCTGAATGACCGCGTGCGTGCCGATGAGCACGTCGATCTCACCGCTCGAGGACTGACGGCGAATCTCGGCCTTCTCACCGCGCTTCTTGCTTCCCGTCAGCAGCCGAACGATAGGCGGCCGCGGCAGAAAACGGGACAGTACCGCGTTTTGGTCCCAATCCAGCAGCCGCGCGATAGTGCGATAATGCTGCTCCGCCAGGATCTCGGTCGGCGCCAGCAGCACGGCTTGATAGCCGTTGGCGACGGCCGCCATCAGGGCCACCGTGGCCACCACGGTCTTGCCGCTACCCACCTCGCCCTGGAGCAAGCGGCTCATGGGCTGGGAAGTACTCATGTCCCCGACAATCTCGTCGACAACCCGCCGCTGGGCGCCAGTCAGCGCAAACGGCAGCCCGGCGGTAAACGAATCGACCAATCCGGGCGGCGCCGGCATCGCGAGGCCATCGCGGCACCGCCACTGCTGGCGCACCCGCGCGACGCCCAACTGCATGATGAAGAGCTCGTCGAAGGCCAGTCGCCGTCGAGCCTCTTCGAGCGCCTCCACGCTGTCCGGGAAGTGCATCTGCCGGATCGCATCCGGCAGCTCCATCAGGCCCTCACGAGTCCTGACGGTGCGCGGCAGAAACTCCACCAGTTTTCCCGCGCATTGGTCGACCACCCACTTGGCTAGCCGCCGTACGGTTCGCCCAGCGAGCCCCTGGGTCAGAGGATAGACCGGCACCAGTCGTCCGGTATGTATCAGATCCTCCGACTCCAGCACCTCGTACTCCGGCGATTGCAGAGTCAGTTGGGCCCGGTAGACGCCCACCTTGCCGCTCAGCACCAGTTGCGTGCCCGAGCGCAAGCTCTTCACCAGATACGGCTGGTTGAACCAGACGACACGCATGTTGCCGGTGTGATCGCCGACCACGGCCTCCACCACCCGCACACCGCGCTGGCTGGGACGCAGACCGATCTCCCAGACCGTCACCACCACCGTCTCGAACGCATCGACGCACAGGTCCGCGACGGTCTTCATGGACCGAAAATCGTTGTAGCGATGCGGAAAGAAGTAGAGCACATCGCGCACGGTCTGCACGCCAAGCCGACCGAACTTCTCGGCTAACCCTTTGCTGATGCCCGGCACGTGCCACACCGGCGCGGTTAGATCCGGACCGACGCCCGCCACGGGCTTGGACCGCGCGGCCGACGGGGTCCGCGGCGGTTTGACCGGCGTAGCAGGAGCCGCGACAACCTCGCGCGCGAGGGGCCGCGGCGGCGCTGGGGCTCCGCGTGAAGCCGCCCCCCCGGGGCGCACCACACCACTCGTCGTCCGCTGCGCCACACCGGATGGTGCCTGCACCCCTGCGGCCGGCTTTGTGCCCCATTCCTCCAGGCGCTCTAGCATACGCTCTACCCATTGGCGGCGCTGATCCGGACTCAGATCGCGATACGCAGAGCCGAGCAGCTCTCCATCCAGCATGGCGGGCGCTCCAAGCCGCTTGATCTCGGTCTGCCAGTTGCGGACGCGACGATCGAGCCCGCCGATGACGGCCGAATCGTTATACCCCTTGCGCTGCTCCAAACGCAGCACCTTGACGAGGTTCTCGACGCTCTCCCGCCAATCGGGCATCCACTTCTCCGCGAATTTCTTGTACTATTCCGCGCGACCCCAGGAGCAGTCGCCAAAGAGTGAGCGGGTTCTGCTCTCAATTCCACCAGGATAACTGACGCACTATCCCCTCTCCCTTCGGCAAGGGAGAGGGTTAGGGTGAGGGTTCCTCGGCCACTGCTTTTACCACAGATTTCTGATTGGTCTCTTATCCGTCTGTCAACAGTGGTTCCGATCGGCCATACAATGGCGCCAAGGGCTGAACCCTAGCCCTCTCCCTTTGCGAAGGGAGAGAGAATCGACGCGCACCCCTCTTGGCTCGACAAGGCCGTCTCGAGCGACGACGCCCGCGCTCCCAGCCCCCACACCAACCCCTAGCCCCCCGCCCCGGCCACGCCGCAGAAGGCGATGACGCCCGGGCCGGTATGTGTCCCCATGGTGGGGCCGAGATCCACGGTCAGGATCTGCTCCCGAGGATAACGGGTAGACAGTAGATTGGTCAAGCCGAGTGCCGCCTCTTCGTTCTGAGCATGGGCGACGGCCAGATACTCGAACGGCGCCATCTCCTCGGCGATCTCCGCGAGCCGTTGGACCGCTCGCCCGAAGGTGCGCACTTTCTCCAGGGCCAGAACCTGTCCGTCCCGCACGGTGATCAGCGGCTTGATGTTCAGCAGACTGCCCAGAAAAGCCGAGGCGCCGCCAATGCGTCCTCCCCGCCGAGCGTACTCCAGCGTGGATAGGACGGCCACCAGGCGCAATCGCGGGATGCGCTCCTCCACGAGGCGCGCTACTTCGTCCACTGTCGCGCCGGATTGCGCGGCCCGCGCGGCCACCACGGCCAGCCAGCCGGTGCAGAAGGTCACGGAGTGCGAGTCGAAGGGGATCACGCGGGTCTCTGTGACGCTCCGGGAGGCCAGGACGGCGGCTCCGTAGGTGGCACTCATGGTGCTGGAGACGTGCACCGAGACGATGGGCGCCGGGGCCAGCCCGCGATAGATTGCCTCGAACTCGGCGGCCGTCACGGCCGTCGTGGTGGGCTGCTCTCCGTTCTTCAGCCGACGGTAGAACTCAGCTTTGCTAATCTCGATGCCATCCCGATAGGTTTGGTTGCCGAAGTTGATGCGCAGGGGCACGACGACGATACCCAGCTCCCGCGCCAGCTCTTCCGGGATGTCGGCGGTAGAATCGGTGACGATACGTACCTGTTCCGTAGTAAATCTCCTGTTCAGCGGCGAGCGCAACCGACTCGCCACGGTTGCAGCGGATGCTCTGATTGATTACTGCGTCGTTCCGCGGATTCGACGGGCTAGCGGCGCCCCGTGGGGCGCCGCTAGCCCCAATACGGCTCGGTTGAGACAAATCATGCGTCCTCCCCCTGTCCCCGCCCCCAGGGCTTATGCGTTCTCCGCGCGCCTCGTATCACGGCCAGCCCACCCGGGGCTGAAGCCGCCGGGCTAATCCAACGAAGCCCCCTCGAAGGGGGCTGGGTGCCGTGCTCAGCCGGCTT